>NZ_JADYXH010000007.1:0-175308 GCF_015864395.1 Pseudoalteromonas sp. SWYJZ12 | reverse complement strand
AAGTGGTGTGAGCCATTAAGCTAACTTGTACTAATTACCCGTGAGGCTTAACCATACAACGCCAAACGCGTTTTATGCGACAGTTTAGACAGAAGTTAATATGACTAAAGTAGATATTTACTGAAAGACTTAAAAAATATTATCAGATATTTTCCAAATTCAGTTAATGCGTAGCGATACGAATTAACGCCCTAATTTGCTTGGTGACAATAGCGTTTTGGACCCACCTGATTCCATGCCGAACTCAGTAGTGAAACGAAACAGCGCCGATGATAGTGTAGCATTTGCTATGTGAAAGTAGGACATTACCAGGCTTCAAATTGTAGAAAGCCCGAATCTAACGATTCGGGCTTTTTTACGTCTGCAAAAAAGTGATTCAGGGATTCCTCTAGAGCGAAGGACTTCTTAGTAAATCATTTATATCGATCAGCAATAATATTTAATCAATTTGAGGGATTAAATCTGACGCTAACTGCGTTAAAAGCCTCATATATGAAACAACTGAATAACGAATTTTTTGCCCTTCTTTTATCGACTCCGCTTAGTTATTGCTCTAATCTCAATTTATGATCTGTTCAATTATGTAGTTTATAAAATGTGACAGAGCTCGTTTAGATAAAAATAGAATAATAAGGGTTTAATAATGAGTGAAATTGATAATCATCCACATGGCATTTTTTGTTGGTCAGAACTTTGTACACACAATTGGAAAGAAGGTAAGACGTTTTATACATCATTATTTGATTGGGGGTATGACGATCAACCTATTGGGGAGGACATATATTACACCATGCTACAAAAGCAAGCTGGTGATATAGCCGCTATGTATGAAATGCCTAAAGAGCAAATTAGTGAAGGGATCCCAAGTCATTGGTTGGCTTACATTGCCGTCGACAATGTTGATGATTGTGCGCTAAAAGCTAAAGAACTAGGTGCTGAAGTTATTGCCGGTCCTCATGATGTTATGAATGCAGGACGAATGTTGATGCTAAAAGATCCTGTAGGTGCCACTGTTGCACTATGGCAGGGGAATGAGCATAAAGGTTGTAAGCACTTAGGTGAATTAAACACGCCTTATTGGCATGAGTTAGCAACCAGAAATAGTAAAGTAAGTAGAGATTTTTACTGTGCTTTACTAGGCTGGGAAAGTGAAATAAAGCCAATGGAAGGTATGAACTACACTTTATTTTTAGTAGGTGGACACCCAATTGCCGGTATGCTTGAGATGACAAGCGATTGGCCTGAAGATATTCCTGCTCATTGGATGATTTATTTTGCAGTAGAGAGCTGCGATACAGCAGTAAATAAAGCCGCTAGCCTAGGTGGACAAGTATGTGTTCCTGCAACAGATATCCCCGATGTTGGTCGTTTTAGTGTTATATGCGACCCTCAAGGTGCTGTATTTTCGGTGATCGAATCTGTTATAGATGACGTTTAAACAGTTACATTAGCTTTAGCGTTAATTTACTCGCTAGTTTGTTATAATACTCGCCAATTAAATCGTCAGAAAGTGCAGAGAACGCAATGGAATTTGAACAAGATAGCAATTTAACCCTTCCTTTATTTCTATTAGATGAATCATTAAGTAATAGAGATTTAGAGCAGCCTGATTTTGAAATATCAATTGGACTTGATGATGAGTTACTTGCTCAAATTTGCCAAAATCCAAGTGAAGATAGCAGTGTAGCTATTACCGTTAGCGGTTATGAGTTGCTTATAACTGATTCTCTGTATTTAAGTATATTAGAGCAAGAGCATGATGCGCAGATAACATTAACGCATGGGCCTCTTTTAAGTATTGTTTTGAATACTGAAGGTCAGAAAACATTCGTTTCTCCTCAAATGGATATGATGCCCACCTTCGATTTAGGTGACGAGGACGAATGAAAAAAATAATAATAAGTACATTTGTATTAATTATCCTTAGTGGTTGTGCTTACTTAGGTAATGCACATTACGATGATTTATTTGGCCCTGAACAAGCGCAAGAGCGTATCGTTCCGCATTCTACTCTTGCTGGAGCTGATTTTTTACAAAATGTAAAACCAGTACTCGATACCCGCTGCGTCGTTTGCCATGGTTGTTATGACGCACCTTGCCAGCTTAAGCTCTCATCCCCTGAAGGTATTGATCGAGGTTTGAGTAAAGAGCTCGTTTACGATGGAACTCGTTTATTGGCAACGACCCCAAGCCGTTTATTGTTTGATGCAACCAATACACAGCAATGGCGAGAAAAAAACTTTACGCCAGTGCTAAATGAGCGCGTACAAAGTGAAGAAGCAAACTTAGCGGGAAGTGTTTTATTTAATAGTTTAGTGTTAAAGCAAAGCTATGAATTACCAACTAATGAAGTGCTAGATGATGAATTTGATTTTTCATTAGGGCGTTCGCAAACCTGTGCAACAATGGGGGAGTTTGACCGATTAGCTGACGAGCAACCTCATGGCGGTATGCCTTATGGTTTACCTGGGGTTTCGCGCGAAGAGTTTAATCATTTACAGAACTGGCTTAAAAATGGCGGTAAAATGTCACATATTGAGCCACCGAGCAAGTTTGATCAAAATAAAATAAAGGGCTGGGAAGCATTTTTAAATCAAGATAGCTTAAAGTATCAGCTATCAGCACGTTACATTTATGAACATTGGTTTTTAGCGCATATTTATTTTACGTCAGAGAACCCACAAAACTTTTTTAAACTCGTTCGTTCAAGTACGCCTCCTGGCGAAAAAATAAAGCTAATTAATACGCGTCGTCCATACGATGACCCTAAAGTTAGCCGTGTTTATTATCGTTTTATGCAAGAGCGTACAACCATTCTTTCTAAAACGCATTTACCACTTGAGCTTAATGAAGCTAAATTACTGCGTTTGTACGAGCAGTTTATTGCGCCAGATTATACTGTCACGCAAATGCCGAGTTATGAGCCTAAGTCAGCATCTAACCCATTTAAAACTTTTGAAGTTATTCCTATTAATTCTAAATATCAATTTATGCTTGATGAAGCAGAGTTAATTATTATGGGCTTTATAAAAGGACCTGTTTGTCGTGGTCAGATTGCTTTAAATGTTATAAATGATCACTTTTGGGTGGCATTTGCTGATCCTGATAAGGTTGCGACTCCTGCTGTAGGGGAAATGCTAATGCAACATGAGGAAGCGCTAGAGCTTCCAGCTGCTGAGGAAAGTAATGCGTTACCTGTCTCTAGCTGGGTTAAATATTCAGTTCGTGAGAAAAAATATTTACAGGCAAAAATTGAGCTTGCTAACGAAATGTTCAAAGATGGCGAGCACCTTACAACTGACTTGCTTTGGAAAGGTGATGGGCATAATAAAAATGCTGCACTGACCATTTTCCGCCACTTTGATAGTGCGACCGTTGTTAAAGGCTTTATTGGTCAAGAGCCTAAAACCACGTGGATACTTGATTATGCGTTATTTGAACGTATTCACTATTTGCTTGTTGCTGGCTTTGATGTATACGGAAATATAGGCCATCAATTGGTTACACGGCTATACATGGATTTTTTACGTTTAGAGGGAGAGCAAAACTTTTTAGCTCTATTACCTGAGCACAAGCGTAATCAAATCAAAAAGCAGTGGTATCGTAATTCACCACCTGACTTATCTAAGTTCTTTAAAAGTAACCGAGAATTTAGCCAGCCCAGTGGTATTAACTATGAAACGGATGATCCACAGCATGAACTATATACCTTGATGAAAGAAGCCTTAGCACCAGTTTTAAGTGAAAAATACAACTACACTGAAGTGCCAAAGCCATTAAATGTAATAAGTAACATGCCAGCAAAAGCGGTTAACTTATTACCTCAGCTTTCTTTTATACTTGTAAAGCAAGAAGATAATAGCCATAAGGGCTACACTATTATTCATCATAATGCACATTACAATATATCTAGTTTATTAAACGAAGATGGCCAACGTGCTTATGATGAAGATACCGCGACTATTGTTCCTGGGTTTATCGGAGATTATCCAGCAGCTATTTGGTATTTAAATAACGAGCAGCAAGTAAATGCTTTTGCCGAGCAATTGCCTATGATGCAAATAGAAGCTGATTATGGTGCATTGAAATCTAAGTTTGGTATTCGACGTACTCATCCGCAGTTTTGGCAATACAGCGATATATTGCACGATACAGCTAAAAAATATCGTGGGATAGAATATGGAATGTTCGACTATAACCGTTTAGAAAATAGATAGTTAAATAGTTTTATTTTATTAGCCCAACTTTTTAGTTGGGCTTTTTTATTTAATAATCATTATTTAAGCTGCTTATTAGTTCTAAAAAATTGAGCTACACTTAAAACAAAAACAGGGCTTAGTATGTTTAAAGTTGTCGCGAATATCCGTACTCGTTACCGATGGGCATTAATAGCAATAGCACTATTAATAAGCACATCAGCATCACTTATGCAGTATTATTTTTCGGTGCAAAAATACGACGCCAAAATAATAAATATGGCTGGTAAGCAGAGAATGCTTTCTCAAAAAATAGCTTGGCATAGTAATGAGTTATTATTATCGGCAACAAATATTTCTGAGCATACTAAAGCGTTAAAGGCATCAGTCGTATCATTCAAAAAAACTCATAATTACTTACTTTCAAAAAATGCTAATGGAGAGTATCAGTACCTTACACCTAAGCTTATTAAGCTATATACGTTAGCTCCTCATAAACTAGATTCCCAAGTTGCAACATATATCCAGCAAGCGGAAAATTTGCTTTATCAACAAGGCCAAGTAGATAAGCGTATATTCTCTGTAACTGAGGTTGAAGAGCTATTAAAGCAACTAGATCATGCAGTGAATTTATTTGAAGAGCAAGCTGTCCAAAAATTAAACTGGGTATCTAACCTTGAATTATTATTTTGGCTTATGGCGATGTTTTTACTACTTGTAGAGTTAAGATTTGTATTTATGCCAATGGAAAAAGAAATAGGTAACGCATTGTCTAAATACCAAAAACAAAAAGAGTTCGCTCAACAAGTGAGTCAAAATAAAGAGCATTTTATTGCCAGAGCAAGTCACGAATTTAGAACTCCTTTACAGGGGCTTATTACGTCTATTGAGGAGTTAAAGGTTTCTGATACGCAGCAAAGCGTTAAAACCCAAGCTAATTACTGCGCACTTAGGTTAATAGCCATATTAGATGAACTGCAAGACTTGCAAGCTTTAAGTACAGGTAAATGGGTACCGCAATTTAAAAATGAAAGCCTTCTAGAGTCGTGTAATAAAGTACTAATGGCTTACGAGCATGCTTGTCAGCAAAAAGGCCTAAAACTAGTTAGTTGTTTAGATGAATCATTAAATTGTGTATGTAAATTGGATCATCAACGTTTGCAGCATACGCTTACAGAATTAATCAGTAACGCTATTAAGTTTACGACAGAAGGTGAAATTACTGTCTCTGCAAAGCTTTTTAATGATGAACTTTGTGTAACTGTAAGTGATACTGGTTGTGGTTTTTCGAAAGAGATTACTGATCTTGAATTTGACTCATTTAAACAAACAAACCATTTTCAAGGATTAAGAACAGGTCTCACTCGTGTTCAGTATGTTGTAAAGGCGTTGCACGGTGAAATTACCTTCAAAAATAATGAAGCCCATGGAGCGCTGGTATCTTTGCACTTACCAATAATTGCCAGTAAAGCTCTCCCAAACCCTCGTAAAATAAATGACAAACTAAAGTGTTTAGTCGTTGAAGATAACCCATTAAACACTATGTTATTAACCCGCATACTTAGCTTATTAGGTTTAAGCTATGATTGCGCAGAAAATGGTAAAGTCGCGTGTGATATGGTGAGTGAAAATCAGTACGATATTGTTTTTATGGACTTAAACATGCCAGTAATGGATGGGTTTGAGGCTATTAAAAAAATACGTTCCGATCTTAATAAAGTAATGCCAATTATTGTTATAACAGCAAATACCTCACAAAATGATATAGAGCGAGTTTATGAATACGGAGCTAACCTCCATATTCATAAGCCAATAAGCCAGCAAGCAATTAAAGACGCATTAAATAGTATTAGCGTTGTTAGTGAAATAAATTAATTTTGCAGATAACAAGCTTGCTAAGCTCTTTTAATATGCGTTAACTTGCTGTTTTAAGGTTTATTAGGAAAAGTTAGTGCAGTCAATTACGCTTGAGCAATTTAATGGTTACTTACAAGGGCAAGGCAAAAGTCGTTACGACATATGCAACCTAGATTGGCAAGTGAATCTAGGAGAACATTGGCTGCTTCTAGGTGCTAATGGAGCCGGTAAATCTGCACTGACAGCTGCGCTAGTTGGTGAAGCTAAGTGCGAAAGTGGTAAGCGTATAAGTAGTATTAATAAACTTATGCTCGTGTCTTCAGATTCGCATAAACAGTTACTGGCCCAAGAATTAGAGCACGAAAAGCATAGCCTCGTTCAAGACCTTATTTTTACAGAGCATAGTAATAATGGTGAGTTATTAGCGCAGCTAATAAAATTATTTAAATTTAGCTCATTACTAAATAGGCATTTTAGAGACCTTTCAACGGGTGAAACTCGTAAACTCCTACTTATTAAAGCACTCAGCTCCCATAGTGAGTTAGTCGTGCTTGACGAGCCATTTGATGGACTCGACGTACAATCTTGCCAGCAACTTAATAAAATACTTATAGAGCTTAGCCACACGATTACTTTTGTTTTTGTGCTAAACCGCTTAGACGAAATCCCTTCATTCATTACTCACTATGGTTATGTAAACCAAGGCTGCTTGTTACATACTTTAGCAAAGCCAAGTAGTGAGCAATTAAGTGATTTACTAAAACTACTTCATTTAGAGCATACTTCATTGGATGTGCCATCTCCTGACGCCGAGCAAGAGCAAAAGACATTCACTGGTAATACCTTAGTTAAATTGAGTAATGCTAAAGTTAGTTATAGTGATGTAAGCATATTCAAAAATCTCAATTTGACTATAAAAAAGCATCAGCATTGGCAGCTTAGTGGAGCGAACGGTTCAGGAAAAACATGCTTATTAAATTTAATAACAGGTGATAACCCACAGTGTTATAACAATGACATTGAAGTGTTCGGTTTTAAACGTGGGACAGGGGAGAGTATTTGGGATATAAAACAGCATATTGGTTTTATATCTAACGCGCTACATATGGATTACCGCGTAAGTATATCGGCTTTAAATACTGTTATTTCAGGTTTTTACGACAGCATAGGTTTATATCAAAAACCGAGCGACGCACAAATTAATATTGCTCGACAGTGGCTGGCATTTATTGGTTTAAGTGACAAGCAAAACACCTCATTCACTCAGCTGTCGTACGGCGATCAACGTATGTTATTAATTGTGCGGGCTATGGTAAAACATCCAGCGTTACTTATTTTAGATGAACCTTGCTTGGGCTTAGATGAAGCAAACAGGCAACGTGTACTGCTACTAATAGAGAAAATTTGTGCTGCTAATACAAGTACTGTGATTTATGTAAATCATCATGCGGCAGACAAAATTAAAGGAATAGAGAATTACTTAAAAATGGAAGACTTTAATTAAAAACTCAGAGAAAGGTTGAGCGAAAAATCACTCAACCCATTTTCATTTTAAAGACGAGTAACGCTAAAGCCTTTATCTCGTAGTTGTTTAAGTAACCCGTGTTTTTCAGGTAAATGCAGAGCACCTACAGCAATAAATAGCTGCTCGTTTGCTAAACGCGGTGTGAGTTGTTTAACCCAATTATTATTGCGGTTAGTTAGCATTACTTGCTCGCTAATTTCACCGTAATTACTGTCATCAAAACTCATGTTGTAGTAATCGGTTAGTGTGTCCATGTCACCGCTTTTCCAAGCATTAACTAACTTGATAAAGTAAGTATTAATATCACTGAGTTGCTCAAAGGTTTCTTCAATCATTTCATTGCCTAATAGCGCCATGCCATCAAACATTTGCAGTTGCTGCTCTAGAGTTTCAAGCTCACCTATTTTTATTTTATGTTCTTTAGCGTAACTAAGCACTTGCTTGTCTATGCCAGTTTTATCTGAATATCCTGCATTTTGAAATTCAATTTGCATCATAGTCACCATAACGGCCCAAGGCTTTAAGCCATTAAACATAGCAATATCAATCGACTTTTTAGCAAAGTAATCTTTTAGCTTGGTATAATTTTGCTTTGAAAGCTCAGTTTGCAGTGTTTTTCCATCGTTTAGCATCATAAGTGGCATTGAGCGTTGCTGCATTTCAAGGGGGGTAAGTTTGCTTATATCAACTTCAACAATGACTTCTTTGCTTGCGCTAATTGCATCGGTTACATTTTTAGGTAAGCCTTTCATGCTGGTATCACCAACGTGTACAGTGCCAAATAAGTAAGAGCTGACGCCATTTTTTTCTATTTTATATAAGGCAGGAGCTGCATAGCTGTTAAAGCTAAATGTTATAAGTAACGCCACAATAAAAAAGTGGCTAATACGGGTAAGAGCATTCATGGTTTGTCCTTAAAATCTCAAAATTAGTAGTGTAAATACTAACCTAAATTCACTTCAGAGGTAACGTTAATATAAACGTTAGCGTATTGTTTTCGGTATTACTGGCCGTAATAGTAAAGCCATTTAAGTTGCATAAGCTCTGCACAATAGATAACCCTAAACCGTGACGTTGGTTATTAGTTCTAGATGAATCTAGCTGATAGAGTGGGTCAAAAATAGCAGTTAGCTGTTCACTACTTAGTGGTTTATTTACTTTGTTACTAACAGAGATAGTCACGTTTTTTATGTTATTTACGGCACTTAATTTAATTGGAACCTCAGGAAGCCCATAAAATAGTGCGTTATCGATTAAGTTACATAAAATGGTATTTAAACTAAATTCGTCAGCATTAAGTGTAAACTCGTCAGTTATCTCATTATTTAAACGCGCTTTAATACTTGGGTGCTTAAAGGTCAGCTCATCAATAATTTGATTTACTAAGTTATTTAGAATGATATTTTGTGCATTTAATTGCATTGTACTGCTACTTGAGCGCTGCAACAGTAATAGGTTGCTAACAATTGTTTTCATGCGCTGTGAAATATTAAGTACATCACTGGTATAGGTGTCGCTAATACGTTTATCGTCAGGGTAGCGAATAGCCACTTCTGAAAGGCTTATGAGTTCAGCTATTGGGGTTTTAAGCTCATGTGCAATGTCGCTTGTTAGGCGCTTTTCATTACTATAGAGTTGCTGATTAACGGTAATAAACTTATTTAGCTCGTTACGTATAGGTTCTATTTCTTCTACTTTAAAGTCGCTTTCTATTGTTTGCGCAACACCGGTAATATCGAGTAACTTAATTTGATCGTTTAAATTGTGTAGCGGGTGTAGGCCTTTATTTACAATACGTGTCACTAAATAGCGCACACCAAACACACCAAGTACACAGGTTAAAATAAAGACCACATCAATAATAATCAGTACTTTATTAAGTTCGGCTGTCGGCGCTGCAATCGCAAGAGTCATGGTATTAAAAACAGCAGAGTGAGTGGGGTTTCTATCGTCTTTTTGGGCTACAAAGTGACTTATAAGTGCGCGGCCATCACGCCCGTTAGGAAGCTCGTAATCTATAATTTTAGATTCGTTTATCGGCATTTCTAAAAAAGGTAGGTTAGCATTTTCATAAAGCGCTAATGAGTCCGAGCGCTCAAACACATCACGGCCATGCCATAATTGGTAAAACTCCGTGGCATCGGCTGCTTCATACTCCGACATAAACTCACCAGCAAAATCAAATTCAACTACGTTGTTGTCATCCTCAACTAAGGTTTTTAAGTAGTTAGCTTTGTTAGTTAGAGACTGATTGAACTGATCTTCCACCCAAGTATCAACACTTAGATCAACGGTTAAAAATATGGTGAATAAAATAACAGAGATCACAGCGCTAATATTATTAACGAGTTTACGTCTTATTGAGTGACTTTTATTTTGTTGTTGCGACATAACCAAATCCACGTTTGTTTTTTATCGGGAGCTCGCCACTAAACTGTCTTACTTTTTTACGTATAGTTGAGATGTGTGCTTCAAGCGCATTTTTAGAGAGCATATCAAACTGACCTACCACGGCTTCACTTATAAGCTCGAGCCCTAATACTCGCTCTGGGGCGTTAAATAAGCATTCTATTATTTTGTATTCATTACGCGTGAGCTCAATGGCATGTTGCTTGTAGTGAAGAGTTTTAAGTGACAGATCTAATACGCAATCACCTACGGTAAGGGTATTTTGTTGGTTTTGCAGTGAACCGCGACGAAGTAATGCAAGGACACGAGCATGGAGTTCTTCAAACGAAAATGGCTTAGTTAAATAATCGTCAGCGCCTTTCATAAGGCCGCTAATTTTATCTTGAGGCTCACTTCGTGCAGATAAAATTAGCACACGGCTTTGGCTATTACTGCTGCGCAGTGCTTGTAAAATACTCATGCCATCAACGCTCGGTAGCATTAAATCAAGTACGAGGAGGTCGTAGTTTCCACTCAGTGCCATACTCAACCCTTCTGAGCCATCACCTGTTTCATCTACGGTAAAACCAAGGTTGCTAAGGCCAACTTGCAAGCTGCGTCTTAGTGCTTCAGAGTCTTCAATAACAAGGATTTTCATGTTTACTCGGTTTATAAAAATAGCCTTGTTACTTTAACAAGGCTTTATTATCAAGTCACTGCAAGAATAAGAACTAATGGTACCAACCATTTGTGTAGGCTAAATTACCTAAGTTCGCATGGGCTAGGGCTTTTTTAACTAGTTGCTCATCGTTTTCACATGGTACAAGCTGGTTATTGCTATACGTATAGGTGGTAGCTGTTTTTTGTGGTTGTAACACCACCACTTTATTATCGTGCATATATGCAAAGTTTTTGTCGTATTGCATCATTGCGCGTTGTTTGTTGTCGCTAATTGGCTTTGATAAATCATGGCCTATCATAGGGTGCTTACCACTTGCGCCAATTAAAGACAGTAGAGTAACAGGAATATCTATCTGGCTGGCTAGTTGGCTATCTCGTTTATGGGTAATACCTTTACCAAAAATAACGGCCGGAATTTTAAAGTGATCAACCGGTACTAAATTCGAACCCGATACGCGTGAGTCGTGATCGGCAATAACTATAAACACGGTATCGTCCCAGTAGCTCGATTTCTTGGCTTTTTTGATAAAGGTGCCTAGTGCGTAATCGGCATACTTTGCTGCATTATTACGGGTTTGTTTTTGTTTGTCGTACAGCGTTATTTTATCGTCAGGAAAGTCATACGGACTATGATTAGAGCTTGAGAATATAAGGCTAAAAAAGGGTTTGTTTTGATTTTTAAGCTTAGTAAGTTCTATGTCGGCTTGGTCGTACAAGTCTTCGTCTGATGCGCCCCACGAGCCATTAAAGTCTATTTTTTTAAAATTATTTGTATCTACGATACTTTTAAAACCGTTGCCTAAAAAGAAGCTGCGCATGTTATCAAAATGGCTTTCGCCACCATAAATAAACTGCGTGTTGTAATTTTGCTTCGCTAAAAAATCAGCAATGGTAAAAAAGTCACGTTGTGATTTATCAAGCTTAACAACTGCACGCGAAGGCGTTGGTGTAAACCCTGTAATTACTGCCTCAATTCCACGTACTGAACGTGTACCCGTGGCGTATAAATTATCAAACCCCCAGCCTTGTTTATAAAGGGCGTCGATATTAGGTGTAAGCGGTAAACCGCCAAGCGTGCCTACATAACGAGCACCTAAACTTTCTTGTAAAATAATGACTAAATTTTTGGGTTTACCTATATTGCTTGATTCATGAAACGTTTTTGTAGGGGCGGTTACATCATTAAATGTGCCTTGCGTGTTTTGCATGTTACTACGCACAATACTAAGCAATTCATCGGTAGGCATTTTGCCATAATAGTCTTGGCTTGATTGTTCGTTAGAGAGTTGCTTAACTGCAAATGCGACGCTATAAAGTGAGTTAAGGGTTAAGTCGTTAAGTAAGTGATCAGTAGAGAACGAGACCATGGCGGGGTTAAGTGGTCTGTGCCCTAATGAGTTACGCGCGCCCAAAATAGTTAAGCATACTAAAACAAGCGCTAAAATTGATTGGTTTAAGGCTGTTAGTGATGACGTACTTTGCCATTGATTGCTAAATACTTTACTTGCAAATTTACAGCTTAAAACAAGTGCTATAACAGCAATAAATACTTCTAACTTATAGCCTGAAAAAATCATTTTTGAGACTTCTTTAGGGTAAATTAAATATTCTATAAATAAGCGGTTAGGGCGCAAGTCGTACTCGTTTATAAACGTAGGCGTAATCACTTCAAAAAAAACGAGTAAAGCAGACATTCCCACTAAGTAAATTTTAATTAGGCCGCGTACTTTATTTTGCCAACCTACGCTTTGCATCAGTAAGGTAAGTAGTAATGCGGGCATAATAATGTAGCTTAGAGTGGCTATATCTACTCTTAACCCACCTATAAATATAGATAACCACGCATGCGATCCAAATACACGCTCCCCTTGCCATACACTTAATCCAAAGCGAGCAAGTGTTAAAAAGCTAAGTGCCAAAACAGTAAATACAACAAAAATCCATACAGGGCCAAGTGCATTTTGTATTTTAGGTATAAAAGTTAGCTTTATGCCCATAATACAACCCACCAAATAAGAGCGGCAATTAGCATAGCTATAAACACGCTTGCAGAGGCTATATCTTTAGCTAGCCCCGAAAGCTCATGGTATTCACTGCCAATTCTATCAACTACAACCTCAACTGCCGTATTTACCAGCTCAGCAAACAATATAAAAAGCAGGCTAGCTATAAGCAGTAATTTATCCCTTAGTGCAATTTCTTGTAGCCATACAAACACACCGAGTAGCGAAAACAGTGCTAGCTCTTGTTGAAACGCCGCTTCAAATCGACTCATCCATTTTAAGCCGTTAAAAGAATGGCTTAAGGTAAAAATAAGGCGCATTAAGCCTTGGCGTTTTATAACGGTTTTATTACTCATATTTTTATTTCGCTTGGTGTTGTTTGGCAGCTAGCAAGTAAATCGAGCGATGCCTGATACGTTTTGCTTTTAATGCCAATTAAATTTAAAAGGGTGTGAAAAATATTGTTGTGTGAGCGTGCAGCAGTGGTGTCTAAATTAGCTAAACAGGTATTGGTAATGCGCTGGTTATGCTCATCAGCCCACATATAAAGAGGAACGTGCGTTTGTGTACTTGGGGCAAAGCTATACGGAAAACCATGCAAATAAGCACCGCCTTCGCCAAGTGATTCACCATGATCAGAGACATATAAAAACTGTTTATCTATGTTGTTTGGTAGTGCTTTTAATTGCTCAATTACTTGAGCGTTAACAAAGTCGCTGTACGCAATTGTGTTGTCGTAGGTATTAACTAATTCATCGAGTGAGCAGTTTTGAATGTCGCTTCTATCGCACGTAGGCGTAAATTGCTTAAATTTATCTGGGTAGCGTTTAAAGTAGGTTGGCCCGTGTGAGCCCATCATGTGGAGGACAATAACGGTGTTAGCTTGGCTTAAATTAGCGAGTTTGCGTTTAAGTGGAGCAAGGAGTGCT
This sequence comes from Pseudoalteromonas sp. SWYJZ12, assembly GCF_015864395.1. Classification (NCBI taxonomy): domain Bacteria; kingdom Pseudomonadati; phylum Pseudomonadota; class Gammaproteobacteria; order Alteromonadales; family Pseudoalteromonadaceae; genus Pseudoalteromonas; species Pseudoalteromonas sp. SWYJZ12. The sequence goes on along the minus strand of NZ_JADYXH010000007.1, from coordinate 161,729 downwards.
TCATCAAAACAATATTTCCCATCGCAAAGCGCTGATGGGGTGGTTGGGATATCAATGTTAACAACACGGGTGCATACGTTTTTACAGCCGCTGTTGTTATCAACCCACAGTACGTCGCTGCCAGCTTGTTGTGCTAAATCAATCAGGTTTTGTTGGTTGTCGGCTGCTAATCGATCAAAGTTATCTTGTGTTTGCAGTGAAAACATACACGGCACAGACACAGCAGTAGCGGTGCCACAAGACGCCACATTATTAAAATACGTCACATTATGCTTTTGTGTATAAGGGTTGGTGTTGCGCTTATAACCTTGATAAGCAAAGTTTTCTGCTCGTGCGGTTTCGCCAACAACCATAACTGTTACGCTGATGGTGTTAGGCGTAATGAGAGTGGGTGTTGCATCTATATTTTTAAATTCCATGTTGGTATACAGCAGCTGATCGCGCATATATTTATAACCGCTAGAGAGATATTGAAACGGAATAATTTCTTTTTTCAAAATGCGGTTGTTACGTCCAGTGGCTGCGTAATCGGCGTAAAAGTTAGCGACCACTAAAGCAATTAGTGAGCAGCACGCTATAATAAGTTTTATACGACTAATAGCTTCTTGGTGAGGGCGGGTAAAGTGTATTTTTACTTTGCTTAATATAAAAACAGGTAGCGCACAAAACAGTAGTAGAAAGCCTATGAGCTGCGGATTTAAATAGCTCAGCGCTTCACTTGAATCAGTTTCGAACGTGTTTTGAATCATTGAATAGTCAAACACGACACCGTAATTTAATGAGCCGTAAAGCACGGCACTCGAAATTATCAGTAAAAGATAGTTAACTGGTTTTAGTAACCATCTAACCGACACTATTGAAAAGAAAATAATTAAAAGGCATAACAAAAGCAGTGGCACGGAAAGTAAAAATAGCCATGAAAAAGATGCAAGTGAGGTGATGGCGCTAAACGAACCTTGAATAAAAGGAATGTTTATAACTAAACAGTAATAACAGGCAATCATCACTACAAAGGCATTTGCACTACAGTGAATGTAAAACCGTTTACTACGATTTGGCTTTTTTTGTGCTGATGTTTGGCTAGTTATGTTCATATTTAGGCTCGTTTTAAATAACAACGCCATGCTATGCCATAATACTTAAGAGCTGCTTAAGGGAACCTACGCATTACCTGAAGGTGATAAATAATTTTATTTATAAAAATATTCTCAAAAATTAATCAAACCTTAAATAAGGGATATAAGAATAGTGAATTTCTGAGAATAAAATTAGAGCATAAAAAAACCACTACTAGCTTGTATAATGAATTTTAAAACCTGATAAATTGCCTTTTAGTCTTTTTGTTAGATTAACTTTGGTGTTGACTTAAAGGGCCTAGCGCGGTACTAATATAAAAAGAGAGCGAAGGAATAACCTTCGCGATAATTGAACAAAATTTGGTATTAATTACATGCTTACAAACGCACTTAACCTAGTCCTGATTATTATCGTGGTGATTATTCCCGCGAGGGCTTCGTAGTGCTTTAAAAACTTAAGCATTAAAAAAGCCCTCCGCACTTAACCGTTCGGAGGGCTTTTTAGTTTTAAGGGCAAAGTTTTTAGCGTAAAAATGTAATTGGGTTGTCACTGAGGAATGAGGGTTTATTAATGACAGGCGCAGAACTAACAATCGACTTATTGGCCAAACACGGCGTAAATGAAGTATTTGGCTACCCAGGCGGAGCTATTATGCCAATTTACGATGCGCTGTATGGCGCGCCAGTCAAACACTACCTTACTCGTCATGAGCAAGGTGCAGGGTTTGCAGCTGTTGGTTATGCTCGCAGCACGCGTAAATTAGGTGTGTGTTTTGCAACATCGGGCCCAGGTGCAACTAACTTAATAACAGCCCTTGCTGATGCGATGATGGACTCAGTACCATTATTGGCGATCACCGGCCAAGTGCCTACTGCAGCTATTGGTTCAGATGCGTTTCAAGAAATAGATGTACTAGGTATGTCGCTTTCGTGTACTAAGCACAGCTACATGGTAGAACGAGCGGAAGACTTAGCAGAGATATTACAAGAAGCGATTCATTTAGCGCAAAGCGGCCGACCAGGTCCTGTACTTGTCGATATCCCAAAAGATATTCAAATGGCGCAAGTACCTTTTAAGCCTTGGCTTGCAGCTGATGAATACTTACCTGAGTTAGATTTAAAGCAAGTTGCTATTGCTAATCAATTGTTGAGTGAGGCTAAACAGCCTGTAGCGTACGTAGGCGGTGGTGTACAAGCCGCTGATGCGCAAGACGAGTTAATGCAGTTTTTAAATAAAACTCAGATGCCGGCTGTATCAACACTAAAAGCATTAGGCAGTGTGTTACCTGACTACGAGCATTACTTAGGTATGCTAGGTATGCATGGTGGTCAAGCCGCTAATATTGCCGTGCAAGAATGTGATGTACTTGTGTGTATAGGTGCGCGCTTTGATGACCGCGTAACGGGTAACTTAGCTAAATTTGCAGCTAAAGCTAAAGTAATTCATTTGGATATTGATGCCGCTGAAGTAGGTAAGCGTAAACCAGCTAAAGCTTCATTAATTGCTGATTTAAAAACGTCGTTACCTGCACTTGAGTGCTTTGTAACACCTAAAGCGTGGTGTGACACAAATAAAGAAATGAATATTAAACACGCGTGGCGTTACGATTACCCAGGTGAGAAGGTCTACGCACCGTACTTATTAAACCAACTGAGCCAACGCATGCCAAAAACTGGCGTTGTGTGTTGCGATGTAGGTCAGCATCAAATGTGGGTAGCACAACACATGAAGTTTACTCACCCGAGTAATCATTTAAGTAGTGGTGGCGCCGGCACAATGGGCTTTGGTTTACCGGCTGCTATTGGCGCACAAGTAGCACGCCCTGATGACTTTGTTATCACTGTATCGGGCGATGGCTCAATAATGATGAATATTCAAGAATTGGCCACGATTCGCCGTAATAATTTACCTGTAAAAATATTAATTTTAGATAACCAGCGTTTAGGGATGGTTCGCCAATGGCAGGAACTGTTTTTTGAAGGACGTTACTCTGAAACTAACCTTTCGGATAACCCAGACTTTGTGCAACTAGCTGCTGTATTTGGTATTCCAGGGCAAACGATTACCCACGCTAACCAAGTTGATGATGCTATTACAGCATTAGTTAACAGCAAAGGCCCGTACATAGTACATGCCTGTATTGATGATAAAGAAAATGTTTGGCCACTTGTACCACCAGGGGCTGCTAACGACGAAATGATGACGGAGAAAGCAAAATGAAACACAGCCTAACTATTGCATTAAAAAGCCAAAGTATAGCGGTAGAACGCTTTTTACGAGTGGTGCGTCATCGTGGTTTTAACCTAACGCATTTTCAGCTCAATATGGATGATGGCTTATACAACGTAGCCATGACGGTAGATAGTGATAAACCTATTCATCTATTAACCAGCCAGCTAAACAAGCTGGTGGATGTAAAAGAAGTCACTTTACAAAATTTACAGCACCAACAGGCTGTGTAATTACGAATTACAAAATAATTTACGAGTAACTGAGTTACTCGGTTATTCACCAATTTTAGAATGAGGAATGCCCGCTTATATTGCGGCAAAAACTGAGGTAACTATGGCTAAATTAAGAAGTGCAACAACAACTGAAGGACGTAAACGTGCAGGCGCAAGAGCATTATGGCGCGCAACAGGTATGACCGACTCTGATTTTGGTAAACCGATTATTGCCGTAGTTAACTCGTTTACACAATTTGTACCAGGGCATGTACACCTTAATCAGCTTAGTGAGCTTATGGGTGAGACAATAACCCAAGCCGGTGGCGTTCCAAAAGAATTTAATACCATTGCTATTGATGATGGCATTGCGATGGGACACGGCGGTATGCTTTATTCGCTGCCTTCACGCGATTTAATTGCTGACTCGGTTGAATACATGGTAAATGGTCATTGCGCCGATGCGATGATCTGTATTTCAAACTGCGACAAAATCACTCCAGGGATGATGCTTGCAGCGCTACGTTTAAACATACCGGTAATATTTGTATCGGGCGGTCCAATGGAGGCGGGTAAAACTAAACTTGCTAACATCGACATTAAACTTGATTTAGTTGATGCCATGGTTAAAGGCGCAGATGAATCGGTAAGTGATGCAGATTCAGAGCAAGTAGAGCGCTCTGCGTGTCCTACATGTGGTTCGTGTTCAGGCATGTTTACTGCAAACTCAATGAACTGTTTGTTAGAGGCAATAGGCTTAGCACTTCCGGGTAACGGTACCACGCTTGCCACTCATAAAGACCGTAAACAACTGTATGTTGAAGCAGGGGCTCGTATTGTTGATTTATGTCGTGAGTACTATCAAAAAGATAATCAAGATGTATTGCCACGCGCAATTGCCAATAAAACAGCCTTTATGAATGCAATGGTTGTTGATATTGCAATGGGCGGCTCGTCAAATACCGTATTACATTTACTCGCAGCAGCGCAAGAAGCTGGCGTTGATTTTGATATGTCGCACATTGATGCGCTTTCTCGTAAAACACCGTTTTTATGTAAAGTTGCACCAGCAACACCAGAGTACCATATTGAAGATGTCCACCGTGCAGGTGGCATGATGGCAGTTGTACGCGAGCTTGGTAAAGCGGGCTTAGTTGATATGTCGGTTAATCATGTAGCTGGGTCAACAATGGCTGAGCTTGTTAAAAAATGGGATGCAACCGACCCAACTAACGAAGTTGCGCGCAAATTTTACCGTGCGGGTCCTGCGGGCATTCGAACTACTAAAGCAATGAGCCAAGAGTGTCGTTGGGATGAAGGCGATAATGACCGCGTGAATGGGTGTATTCGAAGCGTTGAACATGCTTTTCGCCAAGACGGTGGCTTAGCTGTGCTTTCGGGTAATCTAGCCGTTGATGGTTGTGTTGTAAAAAGTGCTGGCGTAGTTGACGAAATGCTACATTTTGAAGGCACCGCCATTGTATACGAATCACAAGATGATTCAGTAGAAGGGATTTTAAATAACGAAGTAAAAGCCGGCGATGTAGTGGTTATTCGTTATGAAGGCCCTAGAGGCGGCCCAGGTATGCAAGAAATGCTATACCCAACAAGCTACTTAAAATCGAAAGGCTTAGCTGAAAAGTGTGCTCTTATTACAGATGGTCGCTTTTCGGGTGGTACTTCGGGTTTATCAATTGGCCATGTATCGCCAGAGGCGGCGAGTGGTGGTGCAATCGCTTATGTTGAAAATGGCGACAAAATCATTATTGATATCGCAACACGTGAAATCACATTAGCGCTAAGCGATGAAGAACTTGAGGCACGTAAACAAAAGCAATTAGCACGCGGAAAAATGGCGTACAAGCCAGTTGATCGTGAGCGTTATGTATCGTCTGCTTTAAAGGCTTATGCATTACTTGCAACAAGTGCCGATAAAGGCGCAGTGCGCGACTTAGCTAAATTGGAGGCGCTTAGTTAATTATGGTCTCTCAAGAGCTCGATTATTTTCGCGCTATTATTCAAGCAAACATGGAGCCTTTGGCTAAAGTTACTGAGGTTAGCGAAATGGCTGAACTCAGTAAAAAGCTAGGTAACCATGTTTGGTTAAAGCGTGAAGACCAACAGCCCGTGTATTCATTTAAGTTACGCGGTGCGTATAACAAATTAAATAAATTACCTAAAGGCTCAGTGGTTATTACTGCTTCTGCGGGTAATCATGCTCAAGGGGTTGCATTGAGTGCATCTCACCTTGGGCATCAAGCAACTATTGTAATGCCAGTAACAACGCCTGAAATAAAAGTCAGCGCAGTGCGCGCACTTGGCGGTGAAGTTGTATTACATGGCCATCATTTTGATGCAGCAAAAGCCTATGCGCTTGAGCTTACAGAGCAGCGTAACGGTATATTTGTCCCGCCATTTGACGATCCGGATGTCATTGTTGGTCAAGGCACTGTAGCACGCGAGTTAATGCAGCAATTAAACGAGCTTGATGCTGTGTTTATTCCTGTTGGCGGCGGCGGTTTACTTGCTGGTATGGCGGTTTACATTAAATCGTTGCGTCCAGATATAAAAGTAATTGGCGTAGAAGCCGACGAAAGTGCGTGTTTACAAGCAGCACTTGAAGCCGGTAAGCCAGTAGAGCTTGATCGCGTTGGTAGTTTTGCCGATGGCGTAGCGGTTAAAATTATTGGCACTGAAACATTTCGTTTAGCGCAAAAGTTTTGCGATGAAGTTGTAACCGTTACTAGCGATGAAATATGTGCTGCCATGCAGGATATTTTTGTATCTACCCGTGCAATTGCAGAGCCTTCAGGTGCACTTGCAACGGCAGGGCTTAAAAAGTGGAGTCAGCAGTCGGGGTTAAAAGGACTACATTTAGCGGCTGTGCTTTCGGGTGCTAATTTAAACTTTGATCGCCTGCGTTATGTTGCAGAGCGCACTGCGCTGGGTGAAAAAAACGAAGCGTTATTAGCGGTTACTATTAAAGAAGAAAAAGGCAGTTTTAAACAGTTTTGTGCTTCTTTAGGTGGCCGTGCTATTACTGAGTTTAACTACCGTTATGCAGGACCTGGTGAAGCACAAATATTTGTGGGCATTGCTCTGCGCCAAGGCGAGGAAGAACTCAAAGAGCTAAAGCAAGACTTAACAAATAATGATTACCAATTTTGCGACCTGTCGGATAACGAACTCGCTAAATTACATGTGCGCTATATGGTTGGCGGAAAAGCACCAGAGCAATTACATGAGCGCTTACTTCGCTTTGAATTTCCTGAATATCCAGGTGCGCTTGCACGCTTTTTAGATACTTTAGGTAGTAATTGGAACATTACCTTATTTCATTATCGTAATCACGGTGGTTCGATGGGGAATGTACTGGCAGGTTTTGCTATTGAGCCAAGTCAGTATGAGATGTTTAACGAGCACTTAAACCGTTTAGGTTACAGTGTACAAGATGAAACACAAAATCCGTGCTTTAGCCAATTTTTAACATCAAAACCGCAAGCAGAAAAAGCCGAAAAACTCGCCTCAGTATAACTCTTCTTTAAAGGCAGGCACCTAACTAGGGTGCTTGCTTTATTACACGTTTTACATATAGTTACAGGTAATCGTCATACTTTTTGAGGACACCTATTTGCTATTTAAAGGATTAATCATTGGATTGTGCTTTTTTTGCAGCCATATCGCGGCGCAAGAATCAGTCACATTACAGCTAAAATGGACACATCAGTTTCAGTTTGCTGGCTACTATATGGCTAAGCAAAAAGGCTTTTATAATGAAGCAGGCCTTGATGTAACTATTAAACAAGCTAATCCAATGAAACCTGATACCTTTGGTCCTGTGGCCAGTGGCGAAGCACAATTTGGTGTAGGGCATTCCGGTATTTTACAGCAACGTATTAATGGTCAGCCTTTTGTTGCAATGGCAGCCTTATTGCAGTTTTCACCTTATTGCTGGATGGTAAAAGACACGTCTGATATTTTTCACCCTCGTGACTTTGTTAATAAACGTATCACTGCTGTGAGCAAAAATGACGGCACCGAGCTACTTATTATGCTTAAACGCAGTGGCGTTGATGTAGATAAACTCAAAGTTTACAATGGCGAAAATTTTAACCAGGCTTGGATTGAAAACAAGCTAGATGCTATGCAAGTTTATGTTACTACAGAGCCTTATTATATGACTCAACAAGGCGTAGCTCATCGGCTTGTTTGCCCACAGCGTTATGGTATGGATGTATATAGCGACATTTTATTTACCAGCGAAAACATGCTTAAGCAAAATCCACAAACGGTCGAAAAATTCTACCAAGCGAGCCTAAAAGGTTGGCGCTATGCAATGATGAATATGGATGAAGCCATTGCAGTTACCCAGCAAAACTATGCACCGAGTAAGAGCTTTCATCAGCTCGCCTTTGAGGCTGAAGTACTAAAAAGTTATATAACCCCACCCACTACCAGTTTAGGGCATATGTCGATAGCAAAGTGGCGCTTAATAGCTGACTTATATGGCATACAGCAAAACGAATTTGACGAAGTGAAATCTCACTTTATTTATAAATACCAAGAGCCTGAAAAGATGCAATTATCATGGATGCTTATAGCAGCTATTTTGGTGAGTATTATTTCAATACCTTTGTATTTACGGCTGATTTTTAGCCAAAAATAACTGCTTAATGAGAGCTCACTGAGCTGATATAATTAATTGTCTTTTTATTTTTTAAGCTGTTATGACTTTAGCTGAGCAATTTTTTGCACTTGATTCACTTTTAATGCGCCATCGTCAGTATTGGCAGTGCACCGCATTTGATTTTGACACTATTCCTTGGCCAGAGCTGCAAGGCATACTTAACGAACTAACTGATGATCAGGTAACCGTTCTTGATAATGATCAAAATCAGCTATACCAATTTTTTAGCCAACACATAAACCAACTTGATGAACTTGCAAAGTTATGCGAGTTACCTAGCTCTGCACACTCTCGAGCTGATTATCCGTTTTGGATAAGTAACGGCATTAAAGGTCGTAAGTTTGATCAGTTACAAGATTTTGTATCTGCACTACCTAATACTAAGCAACCAGTTTTAGAGTGGTGTGCGGGTAAAGGACACTTAGGGCGAATGCTTGCTTTTAATGGCGCAAGTGATGTGCATAGTATTGAACTGCAACAAAGCTTATGCGAGCAAGGACAAAAAAGTGCACAGCAACAAGGCTTGGCAATGCACTTTAGCCAAGCTGATGTATTAAAAGAGGATATCACTCAATTTTTTAATGCTGATATGCATGCCGTAGCGCTACACGCATGTGGTGGTTTGCACCAAGCATTTATGCGCCAAGCAAGTTTAGCGAAAGTACAGCAAATTAGCTTTTCACCTTGTTGCTATCATTTATTTACGGCTAATGAGTACCGTGTAATGAGTGAGGTTGCAAACCAAAGTGAGCTTAACCTAACGCATCGCGACTTAAAGCTTGCATTGCAAGAAACCGTTACAGCGCCTTCTCGTCTGGAAAAAGTACGTAAAACAGAACTAGAATGGCGACTTGGTTTTGATGCACTTAGAAAATCGATTACTGGCGAGCAATATTATGTAAGCGTACCTTCGGTTAACAAAGCTATATTCTCAGATTCGTTTAAATCATTTTGTGCATGGGCTGCAGATAAAAAGGCAATAAACCTACCTCAAGATACTGATTATAATAAATATTTAGATACTGGTGTTGCTCGAAAAAAAATAACTGACCGAGTTGAACTGGTTCGACATGTGTTCAGAAGAGCAATTGAAGTTTGGCTTGTGCTCGATCGTGCTTTATATTTGCAACAGCAAGGCTATCAAGTAAGCGTTAAAACGTTTTGTGAAAAGCAGTTAACGCCTCGTAATATTTTGATTCTTGCTAATACCCATTAAATTTCCGTCCTCGACTTAATAAGAGATACAATGAGAAAGTTAAAAAATTTATTCGATAACAATAAACGTTGGGCTGCACGTACAAGCGAAGCTGATCCTGAGTTTTTTAAAATTTTATCTATGCAACAAAATCCAGAGTATTTATGGATTGGTTGTTCAGACTCTCGTGTACCTGCTAATCAAATAGTTGATTTATTACCAGGCGAATTATTTGTGCATCGTAACGTTGCAAACGTGGTTGTACACACTGACCATAACTGTTTGTCGGTTATGCAGTACGCTGTAGAGGTTTTAAAAGTAAAACATATCATGGTAGTAGGTCACTATGGCTGTGGTGGCGTACAAGCCGTTTTAAACAATGCAAAATTTGGCTTTATTGATAATTGGCTACGCCATGTAGGGGATGTAAAAGAAAAGCATCTTGAACAACTTGATGCAATGCCAGAAAGCGAACGTTTAAGCCGCCTTATTGAGCTAAATGTAATTGAGCAAGTACGTAATGTATGCCGTACTAACATTGTGCAAGATGCGTGGGATCGCGGCCAAGAGCTAAGCGTTCATGGTTGGGTTTATGGTTTAGAAAACGGCCATCTTCATGATTTAGAATCTGTAGTAACGTGCGCGAGTGAAGAAACGCAAAGCTACAAAAAAGCAGTGCAGCACGTACTTAATAAAGTGGGCGAAAATAAATAAATTTATGACTAAAACGGCGATATTAATAGGTGCTACAGGTTTGGTCGGTAATGAGTTGCTACATAAGCTACTTAAGAGCGATCGTTATACCAAAGTGGTTACGTTAAGTCGTCGGGCTTTGCCTATTACACACGCAAAGCTAGTTAATCACGTTATTGATTTTGAAAAATTAACTCAATACGTTGAGCTTTTTAAAGGTGACGTATTGTTTTCGTGTTTGGGCACAACCCGTAAACAGGCGGGCTCTACACAAGCTCAGCGTAAAGTAGATTTTGATTATCAGTTTATAGCGGCTCAGTTAGCGGCATGTAATGGTGTTACGCATTACTGCTTAGTGTCATCAAGCGGGGCGAACACGCACAGTAATAGTGCTTATTTGAAAATGAAGGGTGAGCTTGAGCAACATATAAAAGCACTCCCTTTTGATAAAATAAGTATTTTACAACCATCTTTATTATTAGGTGATCGTGAGCAATTTAGAGTGGCAGAAAAGATAGGCAGTATTATTTTTCCTGTTATTACGCGACTTCCGTTTTTAAAGCGTTACAAACCAATAACTGGCGAGCAAGTTGCGCAAAAAATGCTGAGTGTGAGTTTAGCGCAGCAGGCTAAGTTATTTTATTATGTGCTAGATGAGCTATTTGAATAAACTTAGTAAAACGCAAAAGGCAGCCTAAGCTGCCTTTTTTGTACACTAAATTAATACCAATTTTATTAAAAAAATGATCATTCTAGCGTATTAAATAACTCACTAACTACGTTAAAAATTATTTATATAGAACAACTATGTACCATAATTTTAGCCTTGTTATTGAGCTATTTTCTTATCGCTATAATAGAACACTAATTTAATGCAATTGGTATAATTATTCAGCATCAGTTTTAGTGCTAAGTTGTTGCTCAAGCAATGCAACTTTAGCTTCAAGTTCGGTTAGTTTTTCGCGAGTACGAATAAGTACTTGGCTTTGCACATCAAATTCTTCACGGCTCACAAAATCCATCTCAGCAAGCTTGTTTTGTAAAACTTGCTTTGTTTTACCTTCGAGTGTCTCTGCTAGGTTTTTTACACCTTGTGGCATATTGCTAGTAATTTGCTTAGCAATTTCTTCAAGTTTTGCTGGGTTGATCATATTTGTCCCTTCGATGCGGCCTAAAATAATAATAACTAATATTACCTTATACCCACGGTATTTAACACATGATCATCTTTACCTTAATTAATTAAGGCAATTACTATGCTCGCAGTAATGGTTACGTTAAAATTGCGCGTCTTTTAAATTTCTTTGGTCGTTATGAAACTCAATCCTAAACAAGATGAAGCCGTAAAATATATTAGTGGTCCATGCTTAGTACTCGCAGGCGCAGGCTCTGGTAAAACCCGTGTTATTACGAATAAAATCGCTTATTTAGTGAAAAAATGTGAGTACAAAGCGCGAAATATAGCCGCTGTTACTTTTACCAATAAAGCAGCCAAAGAAATGCGTGAACGAGTACTGCAAACGCTCGGAAAGCAAGACGCTAAAGGTTTATGGGTATCAACGTTTCATACACTCGGTTTAGAAATAATAAAAAAAGAGTTAAGCACATTAGGGTTTAAACCCGGCTTTTCGTTATTTGATGATCAAGATACCAATCAGCTTCTAAGTGAGCTCACCGAAGATGAGCTAAAAAAAGACAAGGACTTACTCAAACTACTTAAAATGGAAATTGGTAGTTGGAAAAATGAATTAGTACTGCCAGAGCAAGCAATACGCGAAGCGCGTGATGCGCAAAAGGCATTGTTTGCACAGCTGTATGCTCGCTACCAAAATCAGCTACGTGCTTATAACGCACTGGATTTTGATGATTTAATTATGATCCCTACCTTGCTACTTACTAATAATGCCACTTCCCGTGAGCGCTGGCAGCAACGCTTTAAATACTTGCTGGTGGATGAGTATCAAGATACCAATACAAGCCAATATCAACTTGTTAAATTGCTAGTAGGCGAGCGTGCCCGTTTTACTGTGGTAGGTGATGACGATCAATCAATTTACTCATGGCGTGGTGCTCGCCCGCAAAACTTAGTGTTATTAGGTAAAGACTACCCAGGGCTTAGACTTATAAAGCTTGAGCAAAACTATCGAAGTGCAGGGCGAATACTAAAAGCGGCTAACATTTTAATTGCGAATAACCCACATGACATAGAGAAAAAGTTATTTAGTGAACTAGGTTATGGTGAGCCGATTAAAGTAATAGGGTGCCGCGATGAAGAGCATGAATCTGAGCGTGTGGTTGCTGAAATAATTTCACATAAGTTTATGAAGCGAACCAGCTATAAAGATTACGCGATTTTATATCGTGGTAATCATCAAGCACGTGGCTTTGAAAAATCATTAATGAGTAACCGTATCCCTTATAAAATTAGTGGCGGTATGTCGTTTTTCGCTCGTTCGGAAATTAAAGATATTATGGCGTATTTACGTTTGCTAGTTAATCAAGATGATGACAATGCATTTTTACGTATCGTAAATACACCGCGACGCGAAATAGGCACGGTTACACTTGAAAAGCTTGGTACGCTTGCTAACGAAAAACACGCGAGCTTATTTGCTACCTGTTTTGATAACGATTTAGGCTACAGACTAAAAGGGCGTGGTTTTAATGCGCTTGCTGGATTTGCACGCTGGGTTGTTGAGCTATCTGATAACGCAGTACGCGGTGATACGCTCGAAGCTGTTAAAGACTTAGTGCGTAATATTAATTACGAGGCATATTTGTACGAGTCGTCACCGAGTGCTAAAGCGGCTGAAATGCGTATGAAAAACGTATCAGAGCTGTATCGTTGGATCACCGATATGTTGACCGGTGATGCCGACAACGAACCAATGACATTAGCCGAGGTTGTTAGCAAGCTAACCCTTCGCGATATGCTTGAGCGTAACGAAGAAGAAGATGAAACCGATGCAGTGCACTTATCAACACTGCATGCATCTAAGGGCTTAGAGTACCCGTACGTATTTATGGTGGGTATGGAAGAGGGTTTACTTCCGCATCAGGTAAGTATTGATGAAGATAACGTAGATGAAGAACGCCGCTTAGCTTATGTTGGTATTACTCGTGCACAGCAGGAGTTAACACTTACTTATGCAAAAATACGTCGTCAATTTGGTGAAACCTCACAAACTGAGTTAAGCCGATTTGTACAAGAGTTACCGCAGGACGATCTCGCGTTTGAAAATAAAAAGGCGCCAAATACGCAAGCAGAGCGAATGGAAAAAGGCCAAGCAAGAGTCGCTAACCTTCGTGCAATGTTTAAAAAGCCTGAGTAATACCTCAGGCTAATTTTATAAAGACTGGGTTGCTTGTATTTCAGGTAACTCAGAACACACTAGAGCGTGTTGTTTTCCCACAAAAAATGCCAAACCGTGCTTGTCTAGTAAAGCTCTAAAATTAAGTATTGATGGGCCTTTAGCAATGACTTTCATTGCTTTGAGCTTTGTAATTGCAAGTACGCCCTGTAGCTGAAAATCGTAACTTTCTTGTTGTAAAACACGTTTACTAAAGGTCGAGCTAAGTAGCAGATAGTCAAAATTAATATCGGTTAGTAAATTAAGTTCGCATCGATCTTTAGCGAAATTGTTTAAACCAATTGAATAACCAAGTTGTGATAGCTTTTTGAGGTTTTCTATTTGTGTTGCGCTTGCGTGACGAATTTCTTGCTCATCAAATAGCAAACAGAGCTGGCTATGTCCTTGTTGTTTATTTAGCGTATCTGTAAATAAAACAAATTCGTGCTCCTCGAGTAGTAAACCAGAGCAAGGAACCAGCGCCATAGTTACATTTGCGGTAATTGCTTGTGCATAAGCGCGTTGTAATAACTGTAACTCTATCTCGAGGTGCTGTTCTTTATCTGATGCAAACTTTTTCAAAATATCAAAGCTAGTAAAGCCAAGTATTGGGTGTTCACCAAATGCTTCAAATAAAGATTCAGACTGATGTTGTTCATCAAGAGTAATTATTTCTGAGCTTCTAAAACTCATAGGCAATATATCAAGGTGATGCTGTGCTTTTAGTGCCTGCGCAGGTATTGATTGCGTTAATAGCGGATGAAATAGCTCGTAGCGATTTTTTCCGGAGTTTTTAGCGTGATACATTGCAGCATCGGCATCACGAATAATTTCATCCGTATGCGTATAGCTTTTCTTTGAGTAGGTTATTCCTATACTAGCACCACTTTGAAGTGATTCGCCTTTAAGGAAAAAAGGCTTTTTCATTAAATCGATAATACGATTAGCGACATCTTCTGCTTGTTGAGGCTCAGTTAAGTGCGTTAATAAAATAACAAACTCATCGCCACCTAAGCGTGCTAGTAAATCATGTTCGCGTATACACTGGGCAAATAACTCACTAACGTTAATTAAAAATTGATCGCCAGCATGGTGACCAAGTTGGTCGTTAATGTCTTTAAACTTATCTAAATCAATAAATAAAACAGCAAAATTATGTTCAGGAAAGCGCTGATAATGTTGTAGTGTTTTTTCAAGCTGAGTTAAAAAGAGGCTGCGATTAGGTAAGCTAGTAAGAGAGTCGTGATGTGCGTCGTGATAAAGCTGCTGCTCTATTTTTTTACGCTCATCTATTTGCATTTGTAAGTGCAGATTTGTTTGACGCAGTTCTTTGGTTTTTTCGTTTACTCTAAATTCGAGTTCTTGATGGCTTTTTGCAATCGCTTGATTGGTGAGCTTTGTTTGTAAAACCGCTGCAATTTGATGAGATACAAAGGTAATTAACTCGCAATCATCCCGGCTGAAAATATGTTTGTTATCGTAAGCTTGGCAAACAATAAGGCCGATAACACCTTGAGCTGTTTTAAGTGGAGCGCCTAACCAACTAGTGGCCATTTGCTCTTTTTGTACAGGCTTAGCTCTTTGTACTACACCGCTTTCTATTAATTCTTTTGCTCTACACGGGTGTATAAGTTGCGTTTCTTCAGTGCTTATTACCAGTTCACTATAACCTTTAGCAAAGCGTCTTGGTTGTGTGTTTTCTTTAAATTCATCTACACAATAAGGGAAGCTTATCCAGCCAGACTCTTTATCGTAAAGTGCAATATATAAGTTCTCTGCGTAGGTAATTGTTTTTATTATTTCATGTATCTTAAAGTAAGCATCATCAAGGTTTTTAGCTTGCGTTGCTATTTCAGATATTTTAAACAGAATTTGTTGGCGTTGAAGTGCGCGTTTGCGTTGTTCTATTTCAAGGTTTAACGCGTCGTTACTTTGAGTGAGTGCACGGGTACGAATTTTAACTTCTGACTCAAGGAGCTCTCGTTTTTTTACACGCTCTATTGCAGTTGCTAAATAAAGCGACATAAACTCAAGTAATTGTATTTGTTGTGAGCTATAGCCTTGTTTTGTATCGTAACTTTGCGCTGCTAAAACACCGATAATATTATGTTCTTGGTAAACCGGAACACCTACCCAATGCTCTGCTGGAGTGCCTAATGCTTTAAATAAGCCTTCTGCTGCGGCATTTTGCATTTGCTGCTTGGTAAAACATGTGGTTTTACCCTGTTTAAATACATAACCAGTGGCGCCTTCATCAAAGCTATTTGATTGGTTAAGGGCGACGGCAATACCATCTTTTTCATCTGAAAAGTAAGAAAGTTCTAACGATTGACTGTATTGATTTAATAGCACCACATAAAAACTTTTACTCGGCACATATTTTTGTAAAATGTCGTGGATAGCGGGATAAAGTAGGGTTAGCTCGGCAACAGTACTTGCTTGCTCTGATAATTGTATCAGCGCATTTTGTAAGTGATGTGATTGTTTGTATTTATTGAGTAATGTTTTTAGACGTTTATTTTGATACGCCAATTTACTCGATACTGAGAGTTTATCTTCCAATGATCTAACCGGCTATTTTTATTGTATAGTTATTAGCCTTATACTTTCACTTTTAGCGCTTATCGTCAAGTTGATATTCGTACTATCATACTGGCTAGAAACACTATTTTAGGTATTAAAAAAGGCTTACCGAAGTAAACCTTTTTTGTGTATTTCAGCTGTATTTACTTAGATGTCATGAAGTCGATGGCAGCGCTTATCTCATCATCAGAACAATCCATACAGGTGCCTTTTGGAGGCATCGCATTAAAGCCATTTAGTGCATGCTCAAGTAAAGTGTCTTTACCTTTAGCTATACGTGGAGCCCAATCGTCAGGCGATTTAGGCGCGCCTAGTGCACCAGTACCGTGACATGCAAAACATGCACCTTGATACACTTGCTCACCAGAACGAGGGCCTGTAGGCGCCGCTGCTACAGCAGCTTTATCGCCTTCAAGGTATACAGCACCAACCGGCGCGAGACGTGCTTTAATTGCATCTTCAGTCATAGAGTTATCATATGGCTGTGCGTATGCAGTGGTTGCTAGCATTAATAATGCTGCAGCTGTTAATTTTTTCATTTTGCCTTGCTCACTTCGATTTGAACGTGATCAATCACGATTAAAGATGACGGAAATTAAACCGATTATAACTCTCTGAGCCAATTTATAAAATGCTAAGAGGCGTTTTTATTAATAAAACTGACTACTTTTTGCGTTAACGCAATAAAATTTAATTATTTACTGTTTTTTGTTAAGCAATTTAATAAGCGCAAACAGTCATACAATTAACTTTTAGATCCTAAGATCAATTTATTGATAATACGCTACTAACTAGTTTTTCGATCCCTGCATCGGCTTCAATAATTGATTGCGCAAGCATATAAGCTGGGGTTGTAACTAGCTTATTTGGCTGATCAATAACAACATCATCTACTGCACAATTTATATGTTTAGCGCCTAATGTGCTTAGCGCTTGTGCTGTCTCTGCATCGTTACCAATCGTAAGTACAGCGTTATCGTAAATAAATGGGATCAAAGCGGGTGCAATACACATATAACCAGCAGGCTTATTTTCTTTTGCAAATGATTTACAAGCATTAAGTACGTCTTCATTAATATTTGCTTTTGCGCCTTTAATTGCAAAGTCACATAAGTTTTTTGCAGCGCCAAAACCGCCAGGTACAATTAATGCGTCAAACTGAGTTGCGTCTAGTTCAAGCAGCGATTTAATGTCACCCCGTGCAATACGAGCCGCTTCTGTTAATACATTACGCTTATCAGGCATTACTTCGCCCGTTAAATGGTTAATGGTATGAAGTTGTTCAATATCCGGTGCAAAACACTGATACGTTGCGCCATTTTTGGCTATATGTAATAAAGTTAAAATTGCTTCATTAATTTCACTACCATCGTACACACCAGACCCTGCTAATATTACCGCTACGTTTTTCATGCTTTTGTGCCCCTAAAGTCTTTTTTATAAGTCGATCGGATGAAGTCTAACATGCTCAAAATTTCTCGCGAAAATAAATTTTTAGTACAAAAATCATTCTCTATGCAAGTTGTATTGCGGTTTATGCCATTTGCGATCACTTTGCCTTTAAAAAAATTATAAAGGATCGCTATGATCTTCGATCCATTGTGCTAGAATACTCCTCCGGTTATTTAAATGGACGCGAATAATCAAAGTGAATAACAACACAAGCAGTCGTTAGAAAACCTTTTTCCACATTGGTTTAAAATAATAAAAAAAGAACCTCGTATTATCTTTTTTAAATTAAAACATACAGTTAAAGTATTTTCTAGGCATTTTATAATGCTTTGGAAGAATAGCTCGTGGCTGTTATCTACACACTTATCCACAGCTTGCTATAGTTTTAATAACACGATAAGCAGTAATTCACTGTCGTTTTATTTACTACCTTATGGCATGCTTATAATTACCTTAATTTTTTGCATTTAGGATCCAAATTCACCATGGCTCAGATCCCCGAAAACCCACTTATTTTAGTTGATGGCTCGTCATATTTATTTCGTGCTTATCATTCTCCGCCGCATTTAACTAATTCTAAAGGTGAAGCTACGGGCGCTATTTATGGCGTGATCAACATGCTTAAAAGCTTGATCAGACAATACGATCCCTCACATATGGTGGTTATATTTGATGCTAAAGGTAAAACGTTCCGTAACGATATGTATAGCGAGTATAAGGCAAATCGTCCGCCTATGCCGGATGACTTACGCACTCAAATAGCACCAATACACAGTATTATTAAAGCGATGGGCTTTCCGCTAATTAGTATTGAAGGCGTTGAAGCTGATGATGTTATTGGTACATTTGCACGTATAGCGTCAGAGCAAAAACGACATGTACTCGTCTCTACTGGCGATAAAGACATGGCACAGCTTGTTAATGAACACGTTACGCTAATAAACACGATGACTGACAGTATTTCAGATCCCGTTACCGTGGTTGAAAAGTTTGGTGTAGGCCCTGAACTTATTATTGATTACTTAGCATTAATGGGTGATAAGGTCGATAATATTCCGGGTGTTGAAGGTTGTGGTCCTAAAACTGCAGTTAAATGGTTAGAAAAATATGGTTCTCTTCAAGGTGTAATGGATCACGCCAGTGAGATTAAAGGTAAAATAGGCGAAAAGTTAGCAATTGCTCTTGATCATCTGCCTTTAAGCTACGAACTTGCGACAATTAAGTGTGATGTTGAAGTTGAATCTGATCTTGATACATTCAAACTTCAAGAGCCTAACAAAGACGAATTAATTGCATTATATGGTGAGTGCGAATTCCGTCGTTGGTTAGCTGAATTACTTGATAATCCTAAAGATGCTGAAACACATTTAGCTGTACCTACCGAAGCTACTGAATTACCAAAAGTAGAAGATGCTCATTACGAAACTATTTTAACGCAAGTGCAATTTGATACGCTAATAGAGCAATTAAATAGTGCTGAGTTATTTGCATTTGATACTGAAACAACCAGCCTTGATTACATGAAAGCGCAATTGGTGGGTATGAGCTTTGCCGTAAAATCGGGTGAAGCTGTGTATTTACCGGTAGCGCATGACTACCCAGGTGCGCCTGAGCAATTAAGCCTTGAATTTGTAATGCAAAAGCTAGGTCCCATTTTGGCAGATGAAAACAAAGCTAAAGTAGGGCAAAATCTTAAATATGACAAAAGCGTATTAGCGAATGCAGGTTTTGCGCTAAATGGTATTAAGTTTGACACTATGCTTGAGTCGTATGTATTTAATAGTGTAGGCACGCGTCACGATATGGACTCGCTAGCACTTAAATACCTAGGTCATAAAAATATTAGCTTTGAAGATATTGCTGGCAAAGGTAAAAAGCAACTTACCTTTAACCAAATTGAACTTGAAAAAGCAGCGCCTTACGCCGCTGAAGATGCCGATATTACTTTGCGTTTACACGAAGTGCTTTGGCCAAAAATAGCAGCTGATGAAAAGCTAAAA
Organism: Pseudoalteromonas sp. SWYJZ12; assembly: GCF_015864395.1. Lineage (NCBI taxonomy): Bacteria > Pseudomonadati > Pseudomonadota > Gammaproteobacteria > Alteromonadales > Pseudoalteromonadaceae > Pseudoalteromonas > Pseudoalteromonas sp. SWYJZ12. The sequence goes on along the minus strand of NZ_JADYXH010000007.1, from coordinate 142,248 downwards.
TCGGTATTTGAAGATATAGAAATGCCACTTATTAGTGTGATTTCTGATATTGAACGCACCGGTGTTGCGATAGATAGCAATATGCTTGCAGCACACAGCATGCGTTTAGGCGAGCGTTTAATTGAGCTTGAAAAAGAAGCGTTTGAAATAGCAGGCGAACCATTTAACTTAAGTTCTCCAAAACAGCTACAAGTACTGTTGTTTGAAAAGCTTGGGCTGCCTATTATTAAAAAAACGCCTAAAGGTGCACCTTCTACCGCAGAAGAAGTACTGCAAGAACTTGCTCATGATTATCCGCTACCTAAAGTAATTATAGAGCACCGTGGTTTATCAAAGCTTAAATCAACTTATACCGATAAATTACCATTAATGGTGAATGAGAAAACCCAGCGTGTACATACGTCTTATCATCAGGCAATTACGGCTACGGGGCGCTTGAGTTCAACTGATCCTAATTTACAAAATATTCCTATTCGTTCAGAAGAAGGACGTCGTATTCGTGAAGCGTTTATAGCCGCAGATGGTTATAAAATTGTTGCTGCCGATTACAGTCAAATTGAGCTGCGTATTATGGCGCATCTTTCACAAGACAAAGGTCTATTAAATGCATTTGCTAACGGCTTAGATGTACATAGTGCAACTGCCGCTGAAGTATTTGGTGTAGAGCTTGATGATGTAACTACCGATATGCGCCGTAAGGCGAAAGCAGTAAACTTTGGCTTAATTTACGGTATGTCGGCATTTGGTTTAGCACGTCAGCTAGATGTGCCACGCCACGAAGCGCAGCATTACATAGATAAATACTTTGAGCGTTTTCCCGGTGTATTAGAGTACATGGAAACAACACGCGAAAAAGCAGCTGAAAATGGCTACGTTGAAACAATATTTGGTCGTCGCCTACATTTACCAGAAATAAACGCACGTAATGGGGCGCGCAGAAAAGGAGCCGAACGTGCTGCTATAAACGCACCAATGCAAGGTACTGCCGCCGATATTATTAAAAAGGCAATGCTGAGCGTTAACCGCTGGGTACACGAACAAGCGCCAAATACAATTAAGCTGCTTATGCAAGTGCACGATGAATTAGTATTTGAAATCAAAACAGACTGCGCACCACAATACACAAAACACATCTGTGAACTGATGTCGCAAGCTGCTGCGCTAGATGTACCACTTATAGTTGAAGCTGATGAAGGTGACAACTGGGAACAAGCCCATTAATGTAATTTGAGCATTTTAATTAAAGCGCCTTTTGGCGCTTTTTTTATGTTTAATAAAAATGGCGAATAACAGTGATTCAATCAGGTATATGCAAGCTTTAGTTAAAATAAGGTTAATTTAAGCAACTATTTGTATTAAATAGTTATATGTTCGTCAATTCGAGCTGTTTTACAGGAATATGATTGTATTTTAATGCGTGCTTTTGTTAAAGTCCCGCCTGTCCTATCCTGTAGGACATCCTGTTGATGATGCATCTGAAAGGGTGCAACAAATTGATAGCTTCTCCCCAGTTTGCTATACCGGCCTACCAACTTGTTTGGTGGGCCGTTTTTTGTTTTACGCCTGAAAATCCTATCTAATTAATTCTTTATTGCGCTATACCAATTGTATTATTCATTCGTCATTTCGAGGTGGTTTGGGTACATCGCAGGTGATACCATCGAAGTGATATTATTTTTATTCTTTTCATTTTATTACTAAGGAGTGCGTTATGTTTAAAGCATTAGCTATTGCAGGTTTTTCTTTATCAAGTTTAGTTATTTCTAATGTTGCTCAGGCCAATTGGCAGCTAGTGAATGATAAAAGCCAACTAAGCTTTGTTTCAATTAAAAAAGATTCGATTGCTGAAGCTCACCATTTTACTAACCTTGAAGGTATGCTTTCTGATAAAGGCGAGTTTAGCGTTAATGTTGATTTAACATCAGCCGAAACTCTAATTCCTATTCGTAATGAGCGTTTAACGACATTTTTATTCGAAGCGGCTAAATTTCCAAATGCTGTTTTAACTGCAAATTTAACTAAAGAACTGAGCAATATTAAAAAGCCTGGTCAATATGTATTGAAGGGTATTAAAGCTGAGCTTGATTTTCACGGTAATAAAAAGCCATTGGCAATTGATGTACTCGTTAACAGCACGCAAAGTGGTGATTTAACGGTATCATCATTAACACCTATTATTATTAATAGTGATGATTTTGGTGTAACTGAAGGCGTTAAAAAGCTGCAAGAGCTAGCGGGCTTACCTTCAATTGCAACAGCAGTGCCTGTTACATTTGCAATTACACTTAAAAAACAGTGATTTCTTTAAGTGAGCTTAGCAAGCAATTAAGCGAGCCAAGCAAACCTTTTGATAGTTGGCAGCCTAATCATTGTGGTGAACTACCAATTGTCATTAATCATGAGGGGAAATGGTTTTACGATGGCAGCGAAATAACACGCCCAGCCATGGTGAAGCTGTTTGCTTCTGTTCTATGTAAAGAAGGTGAGCAATTTTATTTAAAAACACCTGTCGAAAAAATAACAATAACGGTTGATGATGCGCCGTTTATTATTGTTGATTGGCGTTTTGAAAATACAGTGCAAGGGCAGGTGTTGTGTTGTATTGATAATTTAGCTAGGCAGTGGTTGGTGAGCGCTCAGCAGCCTTTAGTTATAAAAGACTATAAAGGGTCAAAAGTACCTTATCTAAAGCTACCTTATGGCTGTAGTGCGCGTGTTGCGCGAAGCGTATATTATCAGTGGGCTGAAAAAGCCGAGTCTGATAAACTCGGCTATTTTATTAAATCTGCAGGAAAGCAGTTTTATTTATCGTAACGCCAGCATTTAAGCCTCTGGGTTTGTTTCGTCTGTTATTGTCTCATCGGTAGGTGGTACAGCAATAACAGGACCTAAAAACCATTCATCTAGTTTTTTAGCTACTTCTGGTAAACCCGTGCCTTTTAATGATGAAAATGCATGAACTGTAATATCCCCATCAAGTGTGCTTAATTCACGACGAACTTGCAGTACTTGTGATTTACGAGGGCCTTGCTTTAATTTATCGGCTTTAGTTAATAGTGCCAATACTGGAATTTCACTACCAATAGCCCAATTAATTAAATCGCGGTCTAAATCTTTTAATGGATGACGAATATCCATTAAAATAACAATACCTTTTAAGCTTTGACGCTTTTGTAGGTATTCACCTAGCGATTTTTGCCATTTCTTTTTCATTTCGATTGGTACTTTAGCAAAACCATAGCCTGGTAAATCGATAAGGCGCATATCGTCAACATCAGCTAAATCGAATGTATTGATTAGCTGAGTACGTCCAGGTGTTTTACTTGTACGTGCTAGCTTCTGATCGGTTAATGCATTTAATGCACTCGACTTACCTGCGTTGGAGCGACCGGCAAACGCAACTTCAATTCCCGTATCAGCAGGTAATTTAGTAATGTCGGGAGCGCTTGTTACGAAAGACGCAGTATTATATTTGATACGAGATTTGAGCACAGGCTCTCCTAAAACTTAAATAAATAACGTTGAGTAAACCAAATTCACTCAGGGCGCGTATTTTATACTATAAAGGATGTATTAAAAAGCGTATTTAACCACCTAAAAACAGCACCTATGGTACATTTAAAACATGTTAAAGCTTAATCTAAGTCAAAACCCTGTAAATTATAAGCTTAATATGTGTAGAAAACGTGCCAGAGAATTTATTATCGTGTAGAATATATGTATTACAACATCACGATTGTAGATGATACAGGGTCGGAAACAGAGAATTCACCATGAAAAAAATAGCACTATCTTTAACAATATTGCTTGGTGCGTTGTCAGCAAGCAACGCAACAGCATTTGATGGCGATGTAAACGCAGGTAAAGAAAAATCAGCAACGTGTGCGGCTTGTCACGGCCCAGACGGTAATGCGCCGGTTAATATTTACCCTAAAATTGCAGGTCAACATCCAGATTATATCCTTAAGCAACTTCAGGATTTAAAATTAGGTATGACGTCAGGCGGCAAAGAAGGGCGTATGGATCCAGTAATGAGCGCTATGGCTATGCCACTTAGCGAGCAAGACATGAAAGATCTAGCTGCTTATTTTTCTTCAATGAACATGTCTGAAGGTGCTACACCTAAAGATGTTGTTGAAGTTGGCGAGATGCTTTTTAAAGCAGGCGATGCAGAACGTGGAATTCCATCATGTGCAGCATGTCATGGCCCACGTGGTAATGGCTCGTCACTTGCTAAGTTTCCAAAAATTTCTTTTCAGCATCCAGGATATATCAAGGCTCAACTTGAAAAATTCCGTGATGGTACTCGTCATAATGACTTAAATGGCATGATGGGCGATATTGCAAAAAAATTAACAGATAAAGACATCGAAGTACTTTCTCAGTATTTAGGTGGCTTACACTAAAGTCGTATTTATTTAGCAGTTAATAATAAATAAACTACAATGTGTTAAAAAAAGCAGCCCAGGCTGCTTTTTTTGTGTCAAAAATTAACGATATCGTCCGTTTCAATGTAAGACATTGACCATGTCTGGCTGTAAGAAAAGTCTTCTTTTTATTTTTGATTATTGATTAACTTATTGTAATTTATGTTTATTTTTATATCTCAATGTAATAAAGATAATAAAAGTTATATAAACCAGTTGTAACAAAATCATTAACGAGTAAATTAACCACTGTCGCAAAACAACAATAACAAAACGGAAATAACTATCAAGGAAAGTAACGCGGCATGACTACATAGCATAAGATTAGTGCTACTAAAGGAAATAATAAAAAAGTGTCAGGATGACCGAAAATAATAAAAAACTCATGGAAGTTTAATAATAAAAACAAAATGGAATGTAACAAGGAACGTAAAAATAATAACAATACGGACTGATAATAATAAAAATAATAAAGACTAAAAAAAGTCGAAGGGAGAAGTGTCCAGATAATGGCGCTCAGATTAGCAGGCGGTAGAGATGTTTTCTCTACCGCCTTTTTATTTGTCCTGTTACAATACCCACCGTTTAAAATTAGCGATTAATTAGCTAAGGCGCTTTTAAATGAGAGACCCAACCTCTAAGCGCAAACTGAATTCTTCTGGCTAGGCCAGCACTGCGATGCCCATTAATTTGCGCTTCGCTCAAAACCTCTTAAGTGAGATGATCAAGATATGAGTAGAACTAAAAAGTCACGCAAAAGCCCAGCAAACGGACCTGTTCGTTTAAGCCAAGATAAGCTTAAAGAAATGCGCGCATTAAAAGAGCAGCGAGTTAAAAAAACCAAAGGCGCTAAGCCAGGTTCTCGTAACGCGCCAGATTTACTAGATAGCGAAAGCCATAATGGTGGTCACGCGCCTAAAGATAAGCGTGTAGGCAGTAAAAAGCCGGTACCATTAATTGCAACTGCGCCTGAACCTAAAGTTGAAATGAAACGCAACTTAAAGCCAACTATTGAGCTGAAAAAGGTAATCGAGCCTGAATTTACACCTGAACAAGAGCTAGAAGCACTTGAGAATGACGAGCGTTTACTTAAATTAGTAGAGCGTCATGAAGAAGGTGAAATGCTAACTGGTAAAGATGCTAAGTACTTTAATAGCCGTATTGCTCGCCATCAGGCGTTATGTGAAATTCTTGGTATTGAAGACGAGGATGAAGACGAATTTGAAGATGACCTTGAAGATGATATTGAAAGCAAAGGCAATTCTGATTTCGATCAATACTTATCTGACGATTTAGCCAACGAATGGTTAGATGAAGACGACAAATAGTAAGGATAAATAATGAGTACCGCGGTAATTTTAGCCTTACTTTTAGGCGCTGCTATAATAGTTGGTCTGGCATTTTATGCGGGTCAGTTGCTGTATAAGTTAAATGCGCAAAAAAAGTTAATTGCTAAAACGCAGGCTGAACAAAAGCAAAAGCTTGAGAAGTCGCGTTTAAAGCGAAATGCCAAACTAGCCGATAGTATTCATTTAATTGCGCGTGCAATGAATGAAGAGCAGTGTGAGTTTTCTGAAGGCTGTTTACGTATTTGGGTACTTATGTCTCAATATGGCTTTGAGAGCGAGCGTGATTTAACGACACAATATCCTGGCATTTATAAAATGTACCAGGTAGTTAAAGAAATGCCGACACACGATGCACGTAAAAAATATGCTAAAAAAGAAATTTTTAAGCTAGATAAAGCTCGCTGGCAAGCTGAAGAAACACTTAAAGATGAAGTTAAAGCCGATTGCGCTAAAATTATCATCGAGTTTAAAGCCGCTCCTGGCAGCGATAAAGTAGTTTTTAACTAGCTTTAGTTTTTCGAGTACTCAAAAAAAGCAGACCTTGGTCTGCTTTTTTTATGCGTAAAAATTTTCATACTAATTGCATTAAATTAGTATCAGTTAAATCACTCGTGAAAAACGCGTCGCATTTATTTGTTTTTGTAAATGAGCGTCAAAGCACATGCAAATAATACGAATGAATAAGTTGCCGCGTGGCGTTACGCTAATTTTATTATCATTTATAGTGACTAGTTCATCTTTTATAAGCGGCGTAAGCGCAATTAACGCATCCTCAAAGTAGTCATTAAATATAAGCGCATGCTTTTCGCTAAAGTCTTGTATATCTAATTCAAACTGGCAAATGAGCTGCTTAATTGCATCAGCACGAATTACATCATCATGCGTTAAGTGCATACCTTTATTAAGGGCACAGCCGATTTGTGTTTCGATGCTGTGGTAATAATGTTTTAATTCTTTTTGATTTTGTAAAATGGCAGTGCCAATTTGTGAAATTGATGACACGCCTAAGCCTAATAAATCACAATTTCCATGGGTTGTATAACCTTGAAAATTACGATGTAACTTGCCTTCATTTTGCGCAATAGCTAGTTCGTTATCGGTTTTTGCAAAGTGGTCCATACCAATAAATTGATAGCCTGCTTGCGTCATCTGCTCCAGCGTGTTTTTAAACATAGTGAGTTTATTATGTGCACTGGGTAAATCTGCATCTTTAATCTTACGCTGTGCGGCAAAGCGCTCTGGTAAATGCGCGTAGTTAAACACCGATACTCGGTCAGGGCTTAACTCAATAAGTTGCTCTATAGTTTGCTTAAAGCTCTCTGGCGTTTGCAGAGGAAGCCCGTAAATCATATCTGCATTAATAGATTGAAATCCCAGCTCGCGAGCTTGTGTAATTAATTGCTTGACCGTATCTGCATTTTGCGGGCGATTAACAGCAAGTTGCACGTCGTCGTTAAAGTCTTGAATCCCAAATGAGACACGGTTAAAGCCAAGCATCCTTAAATCAACAAGCATATTATCGGCAAGTGAGCGTGGGTCTATTTCAATGCCGCGCTCTGTTGTGCTTGTAAAATTAAAGTGCTGCTCTAAAAGCTTAATTAGACGAGTCATTTGTTTTGCGGTTAAAAAGGTGGGAGTACCGCCACCTAAATGTAATTGCTCAACCGTGTAGCTTTTAAATAAAGGCGCTTGGGCAGTAATTTCTTTTGCTAAAAAGTCGAGATACGTATCTGCCTTAGATTGATGGCGGGTAATTATTTTATTACAGCCACAGTAGTAGCAAAGCTGACTACAAAACGGGATATGAATATATAGAGAAAGTGAACGGCTCGTTGATGATTCTACAGCGCTAAGTAGGTCTTGTTGTTGATATCCATCACGCAGTGATAGAGCTGTGGGATACGAGGTATAACGCGGGCCAGACACATTATATTTGTTTATTAGGGTTTGATCCCATTGTGGAAGTTTAATCATCACGCGCACCTAAGTATTTATTTAGGGGGTGATTATAAAAAAGTACGCAGTGAGGCGGTTTGATCTATAACAAAAAAGGTGCCGAAGCACCTTTTTTAATAAAATATCAATTAATGCGGTCTAATTAATACGTAACAGTATGGGCATCTTTGAGATATTGAAATAACTCTTTATAACCTTTACCCGGCTTTTCAGCTTTCGCTTCTTTCGCCGCATTACGAACCAATTGACGCATTTGCTGACGATCAAGAGACGGAAACTGTTCAATAGTCTCATTGATAAGGTCATCACCTTGTTCAATTAGGTCTGAACGTAATTGCTCAATTTTTTTGACCAATACTTCAGCTTGGTTATTTTTATTAAGCATTACATCGATAATCGCTCTAATAGCGTCAATGTTTTCTACAGTACGCAACGTTTTAGCGATGTAGTTTAAGTGACGGCGGTACGCGTCACTTTTATTACTTATTTTATCAGCAACAACCATTGCCGCTTTTAAATCGTCATTTAATGGCAGGCGTTCGCGCTGTTTTTTACCCATTTTGGCAATTTCAGTACCTAACTGATGAAACTCTTGCGCTTCGCGCTTAAGCTCCGTTCTTGATACATATTCAATTTCTTCTTCAATTTCAGCAGGCTTGCCTTTTTTCTTTGCCATGGGGTGCTCTTAAATAAAAATAACTTTTGCCATTATACATGAATATGATACTTAGGAATATTAGCTGATGTGATGCATTGAGTGTGTTAGCATTTAAATATAAGAAATGCGTGCATTATGCCTCTAAGGCTCAGGACTTAATTTATGAAAAGCCAACAAAACGATCCAATTTATTCTCAAATATCGCAAGTTAAAGATGCGGTAGCAGAAGTACTCGAACATGCCAAAAAATTAGGCGCAACAGCTGCAGAAGCGGCTATGTCTAGCACGTCTGGTTTATCGGTTAGTACACGAATGGGTGAAGTAGAAACCATTGAGTTTAACCAAGACGGCGGCTTAGGCATTAGTGTATACGTTGGTAATAATAAAGGTTCGGCGTCAACCGCTGATTTAAATCCAAAAACATTGCGCATGGTAGTCGAAAAAGCGATTGATATAGCCAAATTTACATCGGATGACCCATTTAACGGCGTTGCTGATAAAGAGTTACTTGAATTTAATCCTAAAGATTTAGATTTATACCATCCTTGGGATGTAAGCCCTGAGGAAGGTATTGAGCTTTGTCATGCTGCTGAGCAAGCTGCATTAAACGCAGATGAGCGCATTGTTAACTCTGATGGTGCGAGTTTTTCATCTCACCAAGGATTACGTGTTTATGGTAACAGCCATGGTTTGATAACTGGCTTTCCACGCACTCGTCATAGCATTAGTACGATGGTAATTGGTCAAGATGGTGAGCAGATGCAACGCGACTCTGCTTATACTGTTGCACGCGACCAAGCGGGTTTAAATGACGCAGCGGCAGTTGGGCTTGAAGCAGCAGCTGAAACATTGGCTAAATTAAATAGCCGAAAGTTAGGCACAATGAAAGTGCCTGTTATTTTTAGAGCCGATATTGCAAATTCATTGTTTGGTCACTTAGTGTCGGCAATTGGTGGTGGTGCGCTTTATCGTAAATCAAGTTTTTTACTTGATAGCTTAGGCACACAAGTATTTAGTAATTGTGTGAATATTGCCGAGCGCCCACATATTTTAAAAGGGTTGGCGTCGTCACCGTTTGATAGCGAAGGTGTTAAAACATTCGATAGGGAAATTATTCAAGGCGGCGAGCTACAAACTTATTTATTAGCAAGTTATGCCGCGCGTAAAATGAATATGACCCCAACAGGGCATGCTGGCGGTATACATAACTGGCTTGTTGAGCAAACTCATAACGATTTAACTGCACTATTAAAAATGATGGGCACCGGCTTATTAGTTACAGAGCTAATGGGGCAGGGCGTAAATACCGTAACGGGTGATTACTCTCGTGGTGCTGCTGGTTTTTGGGTTGAAAATGGTGAAATTCAATATCCTGTAAGCGAAATTACCATTGCTGGTAATTTAAAAGATATGTTTAAAGGCATATCTGCTATTGGTGGTGACATAGAACGCCGTGGTGGTATTCAAACTGGCTCAGTATTAATAGAGCAAATGCAAATAGCCGGCGCATAGTATTAATACGCAGTGTATACTTAGACCTAGAGTATTATCTCTGGGTCTAAGTGAGCTTTTACGAGGTGTAAAATGGCTAAAGATAGATATGCACCAAAACCGCTAACCGATATTATGGCGGGGTTAAATAATCGTTTATCAGCTTATGCAGGCAAAAGCCAAGCACTTGATACACAGCAAACCCTATTAAAAGATTTTTTGGGTCCTAAGTTGGGTGATAAATGCCGAGTCAGTAATTACCGAGACGGCACGCTAATGATAGAGGCGGTATCTGCACCTATCGCGCTTAGGCTTAATTATTTAAAAATGGATATGCTTTCACATTTTAGAGCTGCCGGAATGGCAGAGCTCGGGCAAATAAAAATAACTGCAAATCCTCAAGCAACTCAGAGATTAAGTACAGCGAATAAGTCGGGCAGTCCTGCAGTTACCAACTCACGTAAAATGAGTGAGCAAACAGCTGATTACTTAAACGCGATAGCATCTTCTGCACCCCCTTCTTTAAAAGAAAAACTAGAGCGTTTAGCGCTTCACGGAAAAAATAAAAGTAAGTATTAACTACTCACCATCTTGTTATTGGTGGGGCTAATTTGGCAGCTCACCGCATTCAAAATACTTTGTTACATATTCCATTTTATTGTTGGCTTAATGAGGTTTATGATACTGCGTGGGCTTTATATTGATCGAAAGCTCTTTGATACCCATTCCATTAAGTAAAAGCGTGTAGGCAGTGCTATTTTTACTCCTGCTATATTCAAGAATTTAATGGAGTTGGTATGTGATACCAACCTGCATAAGTCTTTGATCAATTTAACGAATTAAATTGCACTATAACGTCGTTAAAAATTTTTTATTTAGAGCAACTAGATACAAAAACTTTTGCCTGGTTCTAGCGTAATTTTCTTAACGTTAAATAGACCCCATATATAAGCAGATTGGTATGATTCAATTCTAACTAACAAACGGAATAATTATGAATAAAGTAACAATGGCTGCTGCAAGTATCGCACTTGCGCTTGGCTTGGTAGGTTGTGGTGAAAAACAACAAGAAACAAAAGTAACCGACACTCCAGTAGTAACAGCACCCGCTGAAAAACCACTAGAGCTTGGTATTGAATTAGCTAATATGGATAGTTCAGTACGCGCACAAGACGATTTTTACTACCATGTAAATGGTCAGTGGTTAGCTAAAACTGAAATACCAGGTGATAAATCTAACTACGGTTCTTTTTCGCAGTTATATGATGAGTCGCAAAAAGCGATGAAAATAGCCCTTGAAAGTGCAGCCGCAAACAAAGCCGCTAAAAAAGGCAGTGATGAGTACAAAATTGGTGCATTTTATAAAAGCTATATGAATAAAGATGCGCGTAATGAGCTAGGTATTACGCCATTACAACCGTCATTAGATACAATTGATAGCGTTAAATCTAAAGCTGATTTAGTGGGTTTAATGGCTAAAATTCAAAAACAAGGCGGTACTTTACCGTTTGGTTGGTTTGTAAATAACGATGCTAAAAATTCAAGTGAGTATGCATTGTATTTATCTCAGTCGGGTCTTGGTTTACCTGATCGTGACTATTACTTAAAAGATGACGAAAAATTCACTAAAATTCGCGCTTCTTACGAACAATACATCACTGATGTTTTAGCAAAGTCAGGCGTTAAAAATGCAGCAGAAGCAGCTAAGAGCGTACTTGCATTTGAAAAAACACTAGCTGATGCTCAGTGGAGCCGTGTGCAAAGCCGTGATGCAACTAAATCTTATAACAAGATGACAGTAGCAGATGCAAGCAAGTTGATGGGTGACCTTGATTTAGCTGCATTCTTTAAAGATGCAGGCGTGAGTGCAAGTGACATTATTGTACGTCAACCAAGCTACTTAGAAGCACTTGCTACTATTTACAAAGACACTGATTTAGCGACGTGGAAAAACTACTTAAAATTTCATTTTGTAAGTGGTTATGCAGAGCTACTTAGTGAAGATTTAGTTAACCTTAACTTTGACTTTTACAGCACAACACTTCGTGGCGTAGAAGAACAAGCACCTCTTTGGAAGCAAGCGGTTGATGCATCTAACAGTGTACTTGGTGAAATTTTAGGTAAGGTATACGTTAAAGATAACTTCCCGCCAGAAGCTAAAGCACGCATGGAAGAATTAGTTGATAACGTAATTAAAGGTTACGGTGTTGCTATTGAAAATCTTGAGTGGATGAGCCCTGAAACAAAGCTTGCAGCGAAAGAAAAACTAGACAAATTTACGCCTAAAATTGGTTACCCAGACACGTGGAAAGATTACTCAGAGCTGGATATTAACTCAGATGAGCTAGTAGGTAACTACATTCGTTATAGCGAATGGGCATACGCAGACATGATTGCTAAATTGGGTAAACCAGTTGATCGCTCTGAGTGGCACATGACTCCGCAAACAGTAAATGCGTATTACAATCCAGTAAACAACGAAATTGTATTTCCAGCAGCTATTTTACAACCGCCATTCTTTAATTTAGAAGCGGATGATGCTGTAAACTACGGCGCAATTGGTGCAGTAATTGGGCATGAGCTTGGTCATGGTTTTGACGACCAAGGTGCTAAATATGACGGTGATGGCAACTTACGTAACTGGTGGAGTGAGACTGACCTTAAGCAATTTGAAGAGCGTACAGCGGCTTTAGTTGCACAGTATAACGAATATAAACCGTTTGAAGATGCAAGTGTTAATGGCGAGCTAACGCTTGGCGAAAACATTGGTGACTTAGGTGGCTTAACGGTTGCGCATAAAGCGTATATGCTGTCTTTAGGTGATAAAAAATCACCAGTGATTGATGGTTACACAGGCGATCAACGCTTCTTTATGGGTTGGTCACAAATTTGGCGTCGTAACTATCGCGATGAAGAGTTACGTAATCGTTTATTAACAGACCCTCATTCACCAAGTCACTACCGTGTAATCGGTATCTTGTCGAATATGCCTGAGTTTTACGAAGCGTTTGACGTAAAAGAAGGTGATAAAATGTATATCAAACCAGAAGATCGCGTAAAAATTTGGTAATTTACTAAATAGACCGATTTAAAGTTAATAAAAAACCAGTAAGTTTTTAGCTTACTGGTTTTTTTGTATCTTGAATTTGTAAATAACCTAAACTATGGGTAATAAAACTATCTCAAGCAGCTATTTTCAGCGCTAACTGCGTTGAATTTACTTGCAATAGGCCAGCTATTGACGCGTAAATTCGCCTTGTTTTCACTAAAAATCTCTGGCTAGAGAAAATAAATTTAAATATCACCATGATTCAATACGTTAATAAATCTCTTAACCAGAGTTCAGGTTAAATAAGCTTTAGCTCATTAAGCATTGGTGCATCCATTTTTCGTTACTGAGTATGTTTTTATAAAGCGCGAGTTGGTTTTGTGCTCGCTCTAAATTATGCTCTGCATGAGCCACTTTAAAGTACACATCGTTATTTAAGTAATCAGTTAAAAAGCGCACACTTAACATGAGCGGCATTATTTTAGCGCCTAACAGCAGGCTTTCTTGTTCTTTTGTACTCATGCTACTTTTTAATGGCGTTACATAGCCTTTAACAATGGCTGAAAATATATCTTTTCGAATAATAACGTTGTGTAAGTTTGTTGAATCCTCGGCTTCGGGGGAGCAGAAAGTGCGTACCATGTCGCCAAAATCATAAAGCCTAAATCCCGCCATGCAGGTATCTAAATCAATCACTGCTTTTGCTTTGTGAGTTGCACTACAAAACAGCATATTATTTATTTTTGTATCGTTATGACACACTCTAAGTGGTATCTGCTTAGCTATGCTATTAAGCTCGGTGATTAAATGTTGCTGCGATAAGCAATATTCTATTTCGTCAGCGCAGTGCTTTACTCTATTTACAGAGTTATTTGTGATTGCGGTATTTAATTGCTCAAAGCGCATCGCTAAGTTATGAAAATCAGGAATTACAGTATGTAGTTGTTGTGTATCAAAATCTTGTAATGCATGAGCAAACACGCCAAAGGCGTAAGCCGCTTGCTCGCTCTGTTGCGCATTTTTAACAACGTCTTCGCTGTAACTGTCACTAATATAGCTAAGGACGCGATAATGCGCGCTATCAATTTCTATTAAGTGTTCGTTGTTTTGTATGGCTATATGTTTAACTGTTTCAAGGGGGTAGTTGCTTTGTAGTTGTTTGGTATTTAAATGCTGCTCAATTAGCTTTGCATTACTTACTAACTGAGCAGGGTATTTAAATACCTCAGTATTAAGTTTTTGCACAATAAACTGTTTATCAATACACGTAAGTAGCCATGTACTATTTATATGGCCGCTACCAATCACACTAACTTGAGTTAACTCAGGATTTAATGCTAATTGTTCGCTTAGCTTATTTTGTATTGAGATGTTCATTGTGCTCACTTGTACCTAGTTTGTTATGCGTATCGAGCTACTATTTTCTCGATAATTTCAGCATTAGCTTCAGGAAAATCATAATTTTCTAATTCACTAATTGCTACCCATTCACTAGGTTGCCCTTCAGCGCCATGTGCTTCACCGCTAAAGTTACTTACTACGTGTACATCTAATTTAACGCATTTATCGCCGTAGTCATGTTCAATCACCATAAGTTGGCTAGAGCTGTGAATCGTTAATCCAACTTCTTCAGTAAGCTCGCGTTTAAGTGCAACAAAAACACTTTCACCTGCTTCTACTTTGCCACCAGGAAATTCCCATAAACCGCCTTGATGTTGTTCATCTGCGCGTTTACAAATGAATATAGCGTTATTTTTCTTAATAACACCAACAGCTACATGTACAATTTCTATAGTCATTACTTTAAAACTCCATAAAAAAAAGCGACGCTAGCGCCGCTTTTTAATAAGCTAATAACAATATTGGGCTATTTTAATTTACCGCAACATTGTTTGAATTTTTGACCTGATTTACAAGGACAAGGGTCATTACGACCTACTTTTGGTTCTGTACGAGCCATTACAGTAGCTGTTTCTGGTGCTGGCGCTTCGCCACCTACTTGCTCAGCTTCTTCATGTTGGTATTCGCGAGGAGCATTTTCACTTTTACGGTGTTGCTCTTCTACTTTTTCAACATCTTCTTCTGCGCGTACTTGTACTTTACTTAGGATGCTTACAACATCTACTTTCAAGTTTTCAAGCATTTCAGAAAACAGCTCAAACGACTCACGCTTATACTCTTGCTTAGGATTCTTTTGCGCGTAACCACGTAAATGAATACCTTGACGTAAGTGATCCATAGCAGCAAGGTGATCTTTCCAATGCTGATCAAGACTTTGTAGCATAATCGCTTTTTCGAATTGACGTAAAACAGAATCGCCAACTTGCTCTTCTTTTTGCTTGTACGACTGCTCAACCGCCTGCTCAATACGCTCACGAAGTTTTTCTTCGTATAGTTTATTGTCATCTGCTAACCACTGAGTAATTGGTAATTCAATTAAGAAGTCTTGTTTTAAACGTTCTTCAAGGCCAGGAATATCCCACATTTCAGCAAGGCTTTGTGGTGCAATGTATTGATCAATTACACTAGCAAGAACATCACCACGAATTGCTGTGATAGTTTCTGAAATATCGCCTTCTTCAAGTAGCTCATTACGTTGAGAGTAAACAACGCGACGTTGATCGTTTGCTACATCATCGTATTCAAGTAGTTGCTTACGAACATCAAAGTTACGTGCTTCTACTTTTCGCTGTGCATTTTCAATCGCACGGTTTACCCATGGATGTTCAATTGCTTCACCGCGTTGCATACCTAGTTTACGCATCATGTTAGTCATGCGTTCACCAGCGAAGATACGCATTAGTGCATCGTCCATCGATAAGTAAAAACGGCTAGAACCGGCGTCACCTTGACGACCAGAACGACCACGTAATTGGTTATCTATACGACGAGATTCGTGACGTTCAGTACCAATGATATGTAAACCGCCAGCATCAATTACCGCATCATGGCGAATTTTCCAAGCTGCTTTAATTTCAGCAATTTGCTCAGCAGTTGGGTTCTCAAGTTTTTCAACTTCACTGTTCCAGTTACCACCTAACACGATATCGGTACCACGACCGGCCATGTTGGTTGCAATTGTTACTGTACCTGGTAGGCCAGCATCTGAAACGATATCTGCTTCTTGCGCATGAAATTTGGCATTAAGTACGTTGTGCTTAATTTTTTCTTTGCGTAAAAACTGCGATAAATACTCAGAGCTTTCAATTGAAATAGTACCTACAAGTACCGGTTGTCCGCGGTCTTGACAGTCTTTAATGTCAATTAAAATTGCTTCGTATTTTTCTTCTTGTGTTAGGTAAACTAAGTCGGCGCGATCATCACGAACCATTGGCTTATTAGTTGGCATAACAACAGTATCTAGGCCGTAGATAGATTGAAACTCAAAAGCTTCAGTATCGGCAGTACCTGTCATACCTGCTAATGTTTCGTATAAACGGAAGTAGTTTTGGAACGTAATAGATGCAAGTGTTTGGTTTTCGTTCTGAATATTTACACCTTCTTTAGCTTCAACAGCTTGGTGTAAACCTTCTGACCAACGACGACCTTCCATTGAACGACCAGTATGCTCATCGATAATGATTACTTCGTTTTCTTTTACTACGTAATCAACATCTTTTTGGTATAGCTTGTGGGCACGAAGGGCGGCATAAACGTGACTTAGTAGCGTAATGCTTGCTGCTGAGTAAAGCGAATCGCCTTCTTCAATTAAGCCGCGTTCGGTAAGTAGCTCTTCTACTTTAATTTGACCACGTTCTGTTAAATGAACTTGCTTAGACTTTTCATCAATAGTGTAATCGCCGTCGCCTTCAACACCTTCTTCGTCTTCTTTTTCTTGAAGTTCAAGTAAAGGAACGATGGTATTTATTTCAGTGTATAGCTCAGAGCTGTCCTCAGCTGGGCCTGAAATAATAAGCGGAGTACGCGCTTCATCAATTAAGATTGAATCCACTTCATCGACTACGGCATAAAATAATGGACGCTGAACACGTTCATCAATGCTAAAAGCCATATTATCGCGAAGGTAGTCAAAACCAAATTCGTTATTTGTACCGTACGTAATGTCAGCAGTATAAGCTAGCTTCTTCTGCTGTGGCATCATACCCGGTACGTTACAGCCTACAGTAAGGCCTAAAAATTCAAATAACGCACGGTTGGTTTCAGCATCACGTTTAGCAAGGTAGTCATTCACAGTAATTACGTGAACACCTTTGCCTGTTAAGCCGTTTAAATAAGCTGGTAGGGTAGCTGTTAGTGTTTTACCTTCACCGGTACGCATTTCTGCAATGCGACCTTGATGTAAAACCATACCACCTAATAACTGCACGTCGAAATGACGCATGCCATTTACACGCTTTGACGCTTCACGTACCACAGCAAAAGCTTCAGGTAGGATATCGTCAAGGCCTTGTCCGTTATCGTAACGTTCTCTAAACTCGGCTGTTTTAGCTCTTAAATCTTCATCAGAAAGCGCTTCAAGTTGCGTTTCTAGCGCATTGATTAGCGCGACCGTCTTTCTTAAGTTTTTAATAGTGCGGTCATTGCGACTACCAAAAAGCTTGGTAAATAAATTAGATATCATGATAAAACCGTTACAATGTATTCTTTGTCAGCCGAGTATCGGCTAACCCATTTTTAACAATTGGTAATTAATATGTGCTTTTAAATAACACTTAGAACATATTAATTAGCAATATCGTATTAAACCGCTCAAAAAGCACTGTTTATTACGTGCGCTACTATACCAGACTCTGCCAAACAACAAACTATCTCAATAAAAAGATCTGTGTATAAAATCGAAAAATTTGATCTGGTTCGTAAAAATAACTTTGTATTACTCAATTACAGTAAAAATAGTAGCGAACTGTAAAGATATGGTGCTAAATAAATTAAAAACAAGGGTTATAGCTGCGCTTAAGTTTGACGCTTAAACACAGCTATTAAATGAGTGTTTTATAATTTAAATTGGTTAACCGTTTTGTTAAGTGCTGCAGCTAAACCACTTAAGTCACGAGCTTCGTCAGCGAGGGTGTGCGCATGGTCAGCGGTACTGTTCACTAAGTTATTAATTGCCGAAAGGCTCGTATTAATATCTTCAGCAACGACTGTTTGCTCCTCAGTTGACGTGGCTATTTGATGACTTTGGTCTTGTACTTTAGTGACCGACTGCGCAATATTGTGAAGTGAGCTAAGTACTTCTTTAGTTTGCAGTACTGAGCCCTCGGTTTGATCTTGTCCTTGTTGCATCATCACTGAGGCCTGTTGAGCTATTTGCTGCAAGCGCGAAATCATATTACGAATATCGTCAGTTGATTCTTGTGTGCGACTTGCTAGTGAGCGTACTTCATCAGCAACAACGGCAAAGCCTCGACCGTGTTCACCGGCACGAGCTGCCTCTATAGCCGCATTAAGCGCAAGTAAGTTGGTTTGATCGGCTATTGAATTAATTACATCGACTAATGCGCCAATATTATTACTTTCTTGCTCAAGGCCTGCTACCACTTTAGATGCTTCGCCAATATGCAACGCCAGTTCAGTCATTACTTTTTGCGCCTGTGTAGAACGGCTTGCACCTTCAGCTGTAATTGCCTGAACTTCTTCAGCTGCGTTATTTGTATGTTGTGCATTACGTGATATTTCAAGCACAGTAGTCGCCATTTCAGTTACCGCAGCGCTGACGCTATCAACTTGCTGCTTCTCTTGCTGAATTTCAGAATTAGTTTGCTCAGAAACATGTCTTAGCTGAGCTGCTGCATTACTTAGCTGTTCTGCTTGCGCTGCGGTTTCTAGCATCATGGCGCGTAACTTATCAATAAAAGTGTTCATATGATTGGCCAGCTGTCCCACTTCATCTTGGCTATTAATATCAATTTTTTGAGTAAGGTCGCCTTCACCCGATGCTATATCACGCATAATGTGCGTAAGTGTTGTGATGGGTTTTGAAATCATATGGGTAGCCCATAAAATCATGGCTAATATAATAATTAAGATAATAACTACTGCAGTTGTTGTTGCGGTTACTGCGGCATTTACGGGCTCTTCAATCATGCTAGTAGGAATAAGTAAACCTACATACCAATCTATATAAGGCTGATCTAGCTGTAAGCGATGGTAAACCACATAAAACTGCTCACCTTTAAAAGTAACCATTTGGCTGCCTTTAAGGTTATTTCGCATTTGTGTATTTAATTCTTTAAAGCCTGCTGTATCTGTAAATTGTTGCTCAAGCGCATCGAGTCCTTCTTTACCGTTTGCACCTTCATCTGTAATTGAAAGTTTGTGTCCAGTGGCTTTTGAAAAGTGAACTACTTTTTGATTTCCATCGAGTAAAAATCCATAACCTTGGCCGTTAAAGCGAATATTTTCGACCATGTCGTTAATTTTGTTTAGTTGTAAATCAACACCGCCCATACCAATGAGTTTACGCTGTGCGTTATAAACAGGTTGTTGTACTACTGCAGATGCTACGCCTGTGGTTAAATCAACAGAGATTGGACCTACGTAAAGTTTGTTAACTTGCATGGCTTCTTGCCACCAACCACGCTTGTAGGCGTAATAAGGCTGGCCGTTGTAGTGACTTGTACGTTCATTTTCTTTAAAGTATTCACCGGTGGTTGCTGAGGCAAAAAAGGCCGATAAAATGTTTTCGTCGTTTGAGCTTAAACGCACAAAGTCTTGGTTTACTTCGTTGTAACCTGACGCGCTTTCGAGTGCTTGATCGCGAGTATCCCAATTTTCAAAAAAATTGATTAAATGTGGGTTATTAACAAAGGTTGATACCATTTTACCGTACATTGCAAAGTAACTTTGCATTGAAAGTTGCTCTGTCTGTAGATAACTTTGCGCTTCGTTTTCTATGTTTTCTCTAGAGAGGTTGGCAATGTGTTTAACAAAAAATGTTGAGGCGATAATTAGTAAAACGGTAATTGTTCCACCAATCAATAATAATATTTTCTTCCGTAATGATAAATTATTTAGCATGAGTGCGCATATTTTTATTATTTATGAAATTATATCTAATCATATCTTACTTAAAATCTCTATAAAGTTAGATAAAAACCACTAATTATGCGTTTAAAATAAAGGCTTATACAAAAATGACAAATAAAAGTAATAAATTAGTAGTATTAGGTGCAGGTTGGTTAGGGCATGCTTTGTGCGTAATTGCACAAAAAGTGGCTTGGCAAGTACAAGGAACGCATAGAACAGATATACACGAGTTTGATTTTGAGCGTCAGTTTACACTTGAAGATGGGCAATTAAGACATCAAGTTGATTTACTAGATGCTTATTGGGTATGTGCTATTCCACCACGTAGCAGGCACAGTGAAAGTAATTATTCTGAAACACTCACCGCAGCGCTTAAGCTCTCAAAGGAGTTAAACGCAAAGGGCTTTTTATTATGCTCGTCAACCGGGGTATACGATCAAGAGCCTGGTGTATATAGCGAAAGTTGCGATATTTCATGCACAAACGAGCGCCAAATAAAGCTCTATGAGGCAGAAGAGCAAGTACTTGAGCAAGACGGGAAAGTGCTGCGTTTAGCTGGATTACTAGGGCCTAATAGAGAACCGGGTCGTTTTGTGGCAGGCAAAGAGCTCAATACATCAAGTGAGCAAGTAGTAAATATGGTGCATCAACAAGATGTAATTAATGCTATTTTTGCGGTGATAGAGCATTGGCAAGTAGGGCAAAATATTTATAATGTTGTTAATCCTGCGCACCCAACAAAAGCTGAATACTATGCAGTGAAGTGTGCAGAACATGGTGGCGAGTTACCACGCTTTACCAGTGATGATAAAGCTGAGCGCAAAGTTATTGGCTCAGCTATTGAAGCGCTAGGCTTTACTTACCAATATGGTATTTAATATGCTGAAGGCAGGGGACTGCTCTCTATGAAGTCGCATAGCTTACCTTCACTTAGTAATGTATTAGCAGCTTCGATATCGGGAGCAAAGTAGCGGTCTTTATCATAATAACTTACATGCTCGCGTAACAACGCTTTAGCGCTTTGCACTTTATTTGATGGTTCAAGCGGCTTTCTAAATTCTAGCCCTTGAACCGATGCTAACCATTCTATTGCCAAAACACCTTGGGTATTATTGGCCATTTCATCTAAGCGCCTTGCTGCAAAGGTTGCCATAGAGACATGATCTTCTTGATTTGCAGATGTAGGCAAGCTATCGACCGAAGCCGGATGCGCTAATGATTTGTTTTCTGACGCAAGCGCTGCAGCGGTAACTTGAGCAATCATAAATCCTGAATTTACACCGCCGTTTTCAACTAAAAATGGCGGTAATTTGGATAGGTTTGAATCGATAAGTAATGCAATTCGCCTTTCTGCTAATGCACCAATTTCGGCAATTGCGATAGCTAAGTTATCGGCGGCCATTGCAACTGGCTCTGCATGAAAGTTACCTCCCGATATTATGTCGCCTACATCGGCAAAAACTAGCGGATTATCGGTTACACCGTTTGACTCGCATAACAATACTTCTGCGGCTTGGCGTATCTGAGTTAGGCAAGCACCTAGCACTTGAGGTTGGCAGCGAAGGCAGTATGGATCTTGTACTTTTTCACAATTTACGTGGGAATCACTAATTTGAGAGTGCGTATCGAGTAGCTCTCTAAATACTTGAGCGGTGTCTATTTGTCCGCGCTGACCACGAATATCATGAATACGTGCATCAAATGGCGCGCGACTACCCATTGCAGCTTCTATGCTTATCGAGCCGATAACGCAGCTTTGTGCATATAAGTTCTCGCTTCTAAATAGGCCTTGTAGTGCAAACGCAGTCGACGCTTGTGTGCCATTTAATAATGCTAAGCCTTCTTTAGCTGCAAGGGTAAGAGGTTCAAGCCCCGCTATTTTTAACCCTTGTGCTGCACTAATTATTTTTCCTTTATGTCGCATTTGACCTTCAGCTAATAAAGGTAGGCACATATGCGCAAGAGGGGCTAAATCCCCCGATGCCCCCACAGAGCCCTTTTTAGGCACGCACGGATATACTTCGCTACTAAGCAGCTGCATAAAAAATTGGATTACTTGCAGGCGAATACCCGAGTAGCCGCGCGAAAGCGAGTTTACTTTTAAGGTGATCATTAACCTTACTGTGCTGTCATCCATGTATTCGCCAATGCCCGCAGCGTGTGAAAGCACAATGGAGCGCTGTAATAATTCAAGTTCGTCGTCGGCTATTTTGGTATTAGCTAATAACCCAAACCCGGTGTTAATCCCGTATACAGTGCGGTGCTCATTAATAACGTTTTGAACGGTTTGCGCGCTTGCTGCTATTTGCGATTCAGCATGCTTTGCAAGGCTTAACTTTACCGGTGAATTATTAATTTTTCTCAGTGTGTTTAAATTAAGTGAGCCTGGTGTGAGAGTAAGTTCGAACATGATCATTCCTCGTTTAGCATAGGTAGGTCTAAATTTTGTTCTTTGGCGCAGTTCCTTGCTATGTCGTATCCAGCATCAGCATGGCGCATTACACCCGTTGCTGGGTCGTTCCAAAGTACGCGAGCAATACGCTCTTTAGCTTCATTTGTACCATCGGCAACAATAACCACACCAGAGTGCTGACTAAACCCCATACCTACACCGCCACCATGATGAAGAGACACCCAAGTAGCGCCACTTGCCGTATTAAGCAGTGCATTGAGTAATGGCCAGTCCGATACCGCATCTGAGCCATCTTTCATACTTTCTGTTTCGCGGTTAGGGCTGGCAACTGAGCCCGAGTCGAGGTGGTCACGACCAATAACGATAGGGGCTTTAAGTTCGCCATTTTTAACCATTTCGTTAAAGGCCAATGCAAGGCGTGCTCTATCTTTTAAACCTACCCAACAAATACGTGCAGGTAGCCCTTGAAATTGAATGCGTTCACGCGCCATATCAAGCCAATTATGTAAATGTGCATCATCAGGAATAAGCTCTTTTACTTTAGCGTCGGTTTTATAGATATCTTCAGGATCGCCCGATAATGCTACCCATCTAAATGGGCCAATACCTTCACAAAATAAAGGGCGAATATAGGCGGGTACAAACCCAGGAAAATCAAACGCGTTGGTAACACCTTCATCAAACGCCATTTGACGAATATTATTTCCGTAATCAGTAGTGGCGGCACCCGCTTTTTGCAGCGCCAGCATGGCTCTAACTTGGACTGCCATTGATTGTTTAGCCGCTTTTACTACCGCTTTTGGATCTTGCTCACGCATTTTTGCTGCGTGCTCCATTGTCCAGTTTTGTGGTAAGTAACCATTTAATGGATCGTGAGCTGATGTTTGATCTGTGACTACATCAGGTGTAATACCTGTTTTAACCAGTGTACTAAATACATCGGCAGCGTTACCAAGTAAGCCAACTGATAGGGCTTCACCTTTTATGCACGCGTCGGTTATTAATTGCAGTGCGTGTTCAAGGTTCGTTGCTTTTACATCAACGTAGCCTGTTTTTATACGAAAATCGATACGGCTTTCATCACATTCAACAACTAGCGCACTAAACCCTGCCATTGTAGCGGCAAGTGGTTGCGCACCGCCCATACCACCAAGGCCACCCGTTAATACCCACTTACCTTTAGCACTGCCTGAAAAATGTTGCTTTGCCATGGC
Organism: Pseudoalteromonas sp. SWYJZ12; assembly: GCF_015864395.1. Taxonomy (NCBI): domain Bacteria; kingdom Pseudomonadati; phylum Pseudomonadota; class Gammaproteobacteria; order Alteromonadales; family Pseudoalteromonadaceae; genus Pseudoalteromonas; species Pseudoalteromonas sp. SWYJZ12. Next base: position 118,701 of record NZ_JADYXH010000007.1, on the reverse strand, counting down.
TATAAAGGTCTCGTAAGTGCCTTGTACAATGCCTTGCGAGCCAATATAAATCCAAGAACCCGCTGTCATTTGTCCGTACATCATCAAGCCTTTTTTATCGAGCTCGTTAAAGTGCTCCCAATTTGCCCAGTGTGGAACAAGGTTTGAGTTGGCAATAAGTACACGAGGTGCATTACTGTGGGTTTTAAATACACCAACGGGTTTTCCTGATTGTACAAGCAGAGTTTCGTCGCTTTCGAGTCTATCGAGGGTTTCTATAATTTTGTCATAACTTGGCCAATCACGAGCTGCTCGGCCAATACCACCATATACAACAAGTGCATGAGGATGTTCTGCAACTTCAGGGTCTAAATTATTCATTAGCATGCGCTTAGCAGCTTCAGTTTGCCAGCTTTTAGCACTTATTTTATCGCCATGAGGTGCACGTATTACGCGACTTGTGTCGAGTCGGTTGTTCATGTTTTGCTCCTGTTGTATATACAAGGTGATTTGTTATAAAAAAAGCGCAGTAAGCGCTATTGTTTGTTATTTTTTAAATGTTAAGTGACCACCTAAGCGATATTTACTGCCTGGTGATACAAGGCGCGCAAAGCTTACAATGCCGTTAATAGACCATGTGCGTCGAATAACTTGTAAGCACGGCTCTTCGTTGTATAAGTTTAACCATTGGCACATTTCGCTGTTTGGCATAATAGCCTCTACGGTATGCCTCGCTTGGGTAAGTGGTGCAACACTAGATAGATATTCATGAGGTGTAAGCGTGCTAAAGTCTTGTTGTAAGTAACCAGCCGCAAGTGCAGGGTTTACAAAACGCTCTTCTAGCTGCAAGGGGCTGTCGTTTTCGTTATGCACGAGTACACTTCGATATACAACACTGTCAATCTCAACACCAAGCGCAATGGCAATAGGTGCGACTGCATTTATTGATTCAAGTATGAGTACACTACAGGTGTAGTTGCCGTTACGCTCTTTTACTTCATCAGCAATGTTTTTTATTTCGAGTAACGATGACTGCGATTTAAATGTGGCTACAAATGTACCAAGCCCTTGGCTGCGGGTTAAAATACCTGCCTCGGTTAATTCGCTTAGTGCTCGGCGGGCTGTCATTCTGCTGACACTAAATTGACTACTTAGTTCGTTTTCAGAGGGAACACGTTGGTTTTCTTGCCACGTACCGCTGCGAATTTTATCAACAATGAATTGTTTTATTTGCGCAAATTTAGGTGTCGTCATTAAATTTATGGTTACATTAAAAATAAACTATATAAATAAGATGACACAATTACCTTGTATATACAAGATGGGTTGTTAGACTATATTTTCATCACTCTGGGCGTAAAAAGGGCTGTAAAATGCAAAGCACAACAAAAAATTATGAGTTAGAAGAAATCGACTTACTTTTAACTGATGCCAATATTGCCACTATGGATAGCAATATAAATGCCCCTTATGGCGCAATCGAAAATGCTGCTATAGCTATTAAAAATGGTGAAATTGCGTGGATTGGAGAGCAATCAACGTTGCCCAGTTTTGATGTGTTTGCAACGCCGACATTGAGTATAAAAGGGCAGTGGTTAACGCCGGGCTTAATAGATTGTCATACACATTTAGTGTTTGCAGGTTCAAGATCGCAAGAGTTTGAGCAGCGCTTGCAGGGTGTAAGTTATGAGCAAATTGCGGCACAAGGCGGTGGCATAGCAAGTACGGTTAAAGCGACAAGAGCAGCCGATCGAGAGCAATTATTTGTTGATGCAAAAGATCGCTTAAATACGTTGTTAAAAGAAGGTGTAACCACCGTTGAAATAAAGTCGGGCTATGGGCTAGATATTGAAAACGAGATAAAAATATTAGAAGTAGCTCGTTTATTAGGTGAGCATCATCCTATTGATATTAAAACTACTTTTTTAGGGGCGCATGCTCTACCGGCTGAATACAAAGGCCGTGCTGATGAATATATTGATTTGGTATGTACTGACATGCTTGATCAGGTAGTGGCTAATAATCTTGCTGATGCAGTCGATGTATTTTGTGAAAATGTAGGCTTTAGTCATTCGCAAACCAAACGTGTTTTCCAGGCGGCTAAAAAGCATAACCTCCCAGTAAAATGCCATGCTGAGCAGTTATCTAATCAACATGGTGCTGAGCTGGTGGCGCAGTTCAATGGCCTTTCGGCAGATCATATTGAGCATCTCGATGAAGAGGGTGTAAAAGCCATGGCAAACGCTGGGACGGTCGCGGTGTTATTGCCCGGTGCATTTTATTTTTTAAGAGAAACTAAATTCCCACCTATTGAGTTACTTAATCAATATAAAGTACCTATAGCTATTGCGAGTGATTTTAATCCTGGCACTTCACCGCTGTGCTCAGTGCACTTGATGATGAACATGGCATGCACATTGTTTAGATTAACACCCGAGCAAGCATTGGCAGGTGTTACTCGCAATGCTGCTAAAGCACTAGGGTTAGACGACCGTGGTATTTTAAAGGTTGGTGCAAGAGCTGATATTGCGCATTGGCAAATAAGTCATCCATCACAATTAAGTTACCAATTTGGCGTAAATAAACTGTTAAATTTATGGATTTTGGGTAGAATTAACTAGTTTGTATTATTTTTGCCCACATATAATCTGGTTTAAACTTTTTTAGCGAATACGGATGCCGTTAATTTGAACATACTAACCGACAGTAACTTCCCAATATTTTTTAGTGGTGCACTATTGATGGCGATGATTGCCACTTTATTTGCCGTTAAAAATGCCAGTATTAAATTTAGCTATTTATGCACAGCAGCTGTTGGTTTGGCTATTTTGAGTACGGGCGCAGCTTGGCTTGCCATTTTACTTGCCTTTGGATTTTGTTTTCATTTATGGCAAGCCTTCGAGCGAAATAATTGGAGCATGATTATTACCAGCTCAATGGCTGGTCTTTTATTTGTTGTTCTATTTTCAGCTCATTTATTATTGGAAGTTCCGTTATTTTGGGTTGTGTTAGCAATATTATTATTAGCTATTGTTGGCTTTTTAAATGACGAAAGCGCTGAAATAGAAGTCGTGATAGAGCCAGAACCTACAGGTGATACATTTATAGAAGAGTCTCCGCTTTCGGTTTTTGCAGATAGAAAACAGTTACGCCAAGGTTACTATGCATGGTGCGACAACAAGCAAGTAAGTGCAGCGTTAATCGTTATTCGTCTTGAAGGATTTGAGCAAGTTAACCAGCATATAGGACGCGACTTTGGCGATATACTGTTAGCGCAATCGGCTAATCGAATAAAAGAGCTACTTTCAAGTGACGAAATAGTGACTTTAACTGGGCAAGAAAAGCTAGCCCACTTAGGGGGCCTTAACTTTGCATTTATTTGTAGTTTCGCGAATCAAAAACATTTACATGAGTTGGTTATTGAACAAATACTGGGTGCAACGCTTAAGCCATTTAATGTTGCTAACTGCACTGTAGAGGTAAAAGCGAGGGCGAGTTATGTTGATTGTAATGAGCAAGACAATAACTTTGATAATTTAATATCGTACGCATACCTAGCACTCGATAGCCACCCAAATCGCAAGGTTGTGCCTTATCATCAACAAATGATGATTGAACTGCGAGAGCAACAAGCGCGACTAAAAGAATTAGCAAATATTGATTTTTCGAGCGAATTAGAACTCTATTTTCAACCTATAATTTGTAACGAAAACGGTCAAATTGAGTTTTTAGAATTACTACTGCGTTGGCAGCACCCTAAGCAAGGAATTTTATCTGCTAATCGTTTTATTGACGACATAAGAATAGCTGGGCTTGGTTATCCGCTTGCTAAATTTGTAATGGAGAGAGCCGCTGAGCTTGCAATGGCGCTTAGAGTAGAAGGTATTTCTATACCGCTTAGCATTAACGTATTTGGCCCTGAAATGCTAAATGAAGAGTTTGTTGAATTTGTTGATGTTGTTATAAATGAACATCACTTAGAGGCGGGAGACTTAATTGTTGAATGCCCTTTACATATTTTTGCTGGTTTAGATGACAAAGGCCGAGGCATGATCGCAAGGCTTAATAACATAGGCTTAAAAGTATGTGTGGATGGACTTGGTGATAACCCGGTACTACTTTCTAAGTTGCCAAGTTTAGCAGTTGAGTATATTAAGGTTTCACCTTCACTTACCGCTGACTTTAGTAATCAAAACAATATACGCAGTTTAGTTGGTGGAATGGTTGATATGCATAGCCAACAAAAAACAAAAGTGATTTTTGAAGGAGTAGAAACACTTGAGCAACTTAAGTTTGTAAAAAGCTTAAAAGGTTATGCTGCCCAAGGTTATTACTTTGGTCACCCGCTAAGTAGTATCGGTTTAATGAGCTGGCTAAAAGAGTGGCGATCGGTTCAACAACGTTAAGTGTTTTCTTTGGCTTGTAGGTAGCTATTTACAAGTGCACTAATCACTTGCCCTACATGGGCAGCACCGGCATCTAACCCGTTAGGATGCTGGTTAGGCGCTGCTTCACATAAGTGTAAGTACTTAGAGTGCCGGTGGCTTGCAGCTAAATGCACAAAGTGCTCAGTGTCACTCACACTAAATCCGCAATATGTATACGCACTAACTGGCATATAAGTAATACTATCTAAATCAACTTCAACACCCAGAGGTAAATCATTAAAATTACTTAGTGCATTTTCAATTGCCTGCGTTAGTGTAATTTTTCGCTTAACTTGTATAGATTGATAGCTATCAAATTTAAAGTTAGCTTCACTCATTGCATCTATAATTGCTTGATTATTTTTTAATTCATGTAAGCCAATAACATGGTAATTACTTAGATGTTGCTCGTTATACGCGTAGCGAAAACCATTACCACTATGGCGACCTTCACATTCTCTAAAATCGGCATGAGGGTCAAAATTGATAGCATTAACAGGCGTGTTTTTTGACTTACTTAGCGCGCGAATAATACCTAAGCAATTATTGTGACCTCCGCCAATGACGATTGGCTCAAGCCCTGCTTTAAAAATAAGGCTTAATACTGACTCTACGCGTTCATCAAGTTGTTGGCATAAATCTCGTAATTGAGTTAACTGCTGGGCTTGCTGATTATTAAGTTGGTTGCTTTGCGCCATTAAATCATCAGTATTTACTTCACCCAATAAAAGTACTTTTTGAGTGGCAATAAATTGATTATGAGGTTGGTTTAAAAAACGTTTTAAAAAAGCAGACCATGCTTCGTTTGCACCGCCATTTCCTAAATTGGCTTTTGGGCCAATATCTTCGCAAATACCAAGAAGTACGTAGCGAATGCCAAATTGAGCTGCGTCAATAAGTGCTTGTTGCAGGTTTACTTGAGTGTCTAGCAAGGCCATTGATTGCCATGCTTTTTTTTCATTTACGCGGCTAGAGCAAAGTGCTCTAACCGCGCTTTCATCATATACTTTTAAATGGGAGGTCACGTTATACTTCTACAACTTCCAATTCTAATTCTTCTGCAGATAAAACAATGCCAGTACTATCAGCATAAATAAAGTCATCATCAAAAAATGATACACCGGCAAAGTTAACGCCTATAGCATCCTCGCCAGCACCTTCACTGTCAGCTGCAACAGGAATGGAAGCAATTGCTTGAATGCCTAAATCAAGTTCTTCAAGCTCATCAACGTGGCGTACTGCGCCGTAAACAACAATACCATTCCAGTTGTTTTCAAGTGCAAGTTCGGCCAATTCAATATCAATAAGTGCACGGCGAGTTGAGCCACCACCGTCAATAAGAAGCACTAAGTCTGTACCGTCTTGAGAAAGTAATTCGCGGATCAGTTCATTATTTTCAAAACATTTAACCGTTTTAATGCGGCCACCAAAGCTGTGTCGACCACCAAAGTTGATGAACATTGGCTCTAGCACGTCAACCACATCAGCAAAGTGGTCACATAAATCAGAAGTGCTGTAATCCATTATTTTATCCTCAAAAGGTACATTAATTTATACCTCAGTATACCCTCCTTATAAGCAATAACAACGACTTAATCGCAGTAAATTTAGACAAAACAAGCGCTAAATCATTAATCGCAATAATAGTGTCTTAAAAGCGTCACTCAATTGTTATTTACAACACATAAGCTAAATCGGTGTTCATATATTATGCAATGAGGGGAAGTGATGTATAACAATAATATGTTTAAAAAGGCAGCTCTGCTAGATGAGCAATTATTTTTAACTCTGTTTAATTGCAACTCACCGAAGTGGTTTAAAACAATGGCGTTTGGATTATCAAAAAGCGGTGATGGTGGACTTTACATACTTGTGTGTTTAGCGGTGTGGTGGCTTAGTAATAATGAGCAGCAACAATTATTACCTGTAACGATATTAGTTGGTTTTGCTTTAGAAAGGCCCATTTACTTACTGGCCAAAAATAGATTTGCCCGCATCCGTCCATGCGACTGCTTAGTAACAAATGCTTACATAGTACCAAGTGATAAATTTAGTTTGCCCTCGGGCCACAGCGCTGCAGCGTTCTTAGTTGCGATTATACTAAGTCACTTTTTCCCTGAATATATATGGCTACTACTTAGTTGGGCTGCTGGTGTGGCTATTTCTCGTGTTGTATTAGGCGTACATTTTCCTGCTGATATTATTATAGGTGCGATTATTGGCAGTGTTTGTGGCTTATTCGCTTTAGCGCTTGTGGTACCTGTATGAAAATATTGTATGGAGTGCAGGGTACCGGTAATGGTCATATAACGCGGGCTAGGGTTATGGCAAGCTGCTTTAATAAACTTGGTATTGATGTTGATTATGTGTTTTCAGGGCGAGCAAATAAAGATTACTTTGATATGCACGAATTCTCAGATTATAAAGCGTATCGGGGCTTATCGTTTGATACTGAAAATGGGCAAGTCAAAAATTTAAAAACACTTAAAAACATGCGAGTTTGTAAGCTGGTGAGTGATATAAAATCGCTTGATATAAAACAGTACGATTTTGTACTTAATGACTTTGAGCCAGTCACAGCATGGGCTGCAAAACGGGCCGATATACCCGTTATCGGTATTAGCCACCAAGCCGCATTTTTGTCAGAAAACGTACCTATATTTGGTCGTGGTGTACTTAGAAAATCGCTCATCAAGCATTATGCACCAGCATCTACCTACTTAGGCGTACACTGGAAGCCATTTGCAAATAATATAATCCCGCCTTTTATTGCTCATCATAATCATGAGAATCCTGTCGCGGTACTAAATAAGGTATTGGTATATTTACCGTTTGAAAACTTAGATAGCATTGTTGATTACTTAAAAGACTTTCCCGAAAAAGAATTTTATTGTTATCACCCAAATGCCTGCAATCAGTCTTTTGGACATATACATTTGCGCCCCCCCTCACGCTCTGGTTTTTTAAATGACTTAGCAAACACGAGTGGCGTTATTGGTAATGCGGGGTTTGAGCTTGCCAGTGAAGCGCTTAAGTTAGGTAAGAAGTTACTATTAAAGCCTTTAGATGGGCAGTTTGAGCAAACCGCAAATGCACAAACTTTGTTTGGCATGGGCATGGCGCATGTTATGAACTATTTAAACCCGCAAGCCCTTGATGACTGGAATAGCGCCCCGCAAAATAAGCAAATAAATTACCCTAGCGATCCCGCGCCTTTAATTGATTGGTTGGTTAAACAACAGTGGAATAACACACAATCGTTACACAAAGGTTTGTGGGATAGTGTCGCTTTATAGCCATCATAATGAAGTAGCTTAGAATAACCAATAATAAAAAGTTAAATTAATGAGTCGCTTCTGAGCTATCAGCTATAATACAAATGCATATTTAAAAAAGGCGTTAGCGATGAATTTTTTACAAAACTTAACAATCAAACGACGTTTACAGTTAAACGCAGTCGTTGTTGGTTTAGCAATGGTGGTCCTTTTATGCGTAATAATTTATGAAGCGAGAACAACGTTAAGCTTAAATAAAACAATTCAGCTTGCTGAAGAGCTTAATATCCATGAATTAGAACTGCGTAAACATGAAAAAAACTTTCTTTTTTATAAACAAGAAGAAGCATTAGACTTATTTGAACAAGATTATAACCAGCTTAAAAGTAAAATTGCTAAGTTGAATGTAATTATGCAAGAGCAGGGTATCGAAACCCAAAAAATAAGTAATCTCGATAATTTGGTAAGTGCTTATAACAATGACTTTATGAGTGTTGTTGTGCTACAAAAACGCATAGGATTACACCCAAAAGATGGGCTGTATGGCGAACTAAGAAGTGCAGTACACGAGGTCGAAAGCTTGCTCAAAGAGCAAGATAATTACAAACTCTTATCTTCTATATTACAATTAAGACGGGCTGAAAAAGATTTTATGCTACGTTTTGATCTTAAGTATTTAACTCGATTTGATGAAGGGGTTGATACTTTAAAGCAGCAAATCGCTCAGGCTCAATTTGATACGGGGTACACAGCTCAATTAAATGGCTTTTTAAACTCCTACCAAACGCAATTTCAAGCATTGGTCCAGGCACAGGTTGAATTGGGCTTAGATTTAAATTCAGGTGCACTTGGAAAAATGCGTAAAAGTGTTGAACAAAGTGATGCAATCGTTGCGCAGATACTATTAAGCACTAAGCAACAGGTAGATAAAAGCGTTGAACAGGCACAATTTTTAGCCATTCTTATTTTTGTGATTGCTGGCATTATTGTTTTGATGTTGGTTTATTTCACGAGCCGCTCGATTATTGTGCCTATAGAGCGGGTTTATCACACCATTAACGATATTCGTCGTAATAATGATTTAAGCGTGATGATAGAGCAAACAGGTAAAGACGAAATTACCACCATGACGGTCGACTTTAATAGTTTAATAGGCGATTTTAAAAACTTAATTAACGAAGTTAATGGTGCTTTAAATACGCTTAACATAGCAACAGAGCATTTATCAGAAAGTACCGCAGCAACAAGCTCCGGTATGCAAGAGCAATTACATGAAGCCGACATGGTTGCAACTGCAGCCACCGAAATGCAGGCGACGATTCAGGATATTTCACATAATACTGAAGCGGCTGCTAAAAAAGCAGAGTCAACAAACTTAAGTGCTCAACAAGGGCGCAGTGAAGTTGACTCTACCGTTAAGCACATTAGAGCTCTATCTGATTCGTTAGGGAATGCATCAAATGTAGTATCGCAACTTGAAAAAGATGGCGAAACAATTGGTTCAGTGCTTGATGTAATTCGGGGGATTGCAGATCAAACAAATTTACTCGCACTTAATGCGGCAATAGAAGCGGCACGTGCTGGTGAGTATGGTCGTGGTTTTGCTGTTGTTGCAGATGAGGTTCGTTCATTAGCGAAGCGTACTCAAGAGTCCACGAGTGAGATTGAAGGTATTATAAGTACCTTACAGCAGCGTACTCAAGAAGTGGTGAGTATTATGCACAAATGTCGTTCTCAAGGCGATGAAAGTGCCTCGCAAGCAATTAAAGCAGGTGAGTTATTAGGCGCAATTACTGAAGATGTACAAACAATAATGGAAATGAGCTCTCAAATAGCGGTTGCTATTGACGAGCAAAGCCAAGTGGCATCAGAGGTTAATAAAAATGTAGTAAGAATTCGCGATATTGCGCAAGATGCAACTGAACATGCTGCTAAAAACGCCCAAACTAGCGAAGAAGTATCTGAGCAAGCTAGAGTGTTATTTAGCGCTATTGATAAGTTTAAAGTGTAACTAATCTGAACTCTGGATAGTAAATATCTTAACCAGGGTTTAGGTTAACTAATCTAAAAATACCCACCTAAAGTTACCAATAAGGTTTAAGGAATAAACTTTATTGGTACACTGTTTTTGTTTTGTTCGTGCTCGGCTACGCGTGCCGAATATTCATCGCTCAACGTTTGTTGCTGCGCTTGTAGTTTTTCAAAGTAACTCCAACTGAACAGTCCACTATTGTGACCATCATCGAAATCTAAACGCAGTGCATAATGCCCGACAGGTACTATGTTTTTTATACCTACAGATTGTTTATTAAGTACTAGCTTCATTGGACCAGAGCCATGGCCTTGCACTTCAGCAGAGGGAGAGTGAACGCGTAAAAATTCACAGCTAAAGACTGCTTGGCTATCGTCGTCAAAATAAACATCTAAATTTTTACTCACGCTGTGGTAATGCACTTTTGTAACGTGTTTCATTTTATATATCCCATTAAAAAGCCCCCAATCTGGAGGCTTTTAGTATAACGTTTATATTCGTTTTATAGAATGAAGCGGCTTAAGTCTTCATCTTCAACAAGTGCGCCTAGATGTTTTTCAACGTAAGCGGCGTCAATAACAAGTGATGAACCTGCTTTTTCAGAAGCATCGTATGAAATTTCTTCCATCAATCTTTCCATCACAGTATGCAAGCGACGAGCACCGATGTTTTCGGTTTTTTCGTTAACTTGCCACGCTGCCTTAGCAATACGCTCAATAGCATCATCACTAAACTCAATCGTTACTTGCTCAGTTTTAAGGAGCTCTCGTTGTTGCTCAGTAAGCGATGCATGCGGCTCTGTCAGGATACGTTTAAAGTCATCTGCAGTTAGTGGCTCAAGTTCTACTCGAATCGGTAAGCGACCTTGTAGCTCAGGTATCATGTCTGATGGTTTAGACATTTGGAACGCACCTGAGGCAATAAACAACATATGGTCAGTTTTAACCATACCGTGTTTAGTGTTTACTGTTGAGCCTTCAATTAACGGTAGTAAGTCGCGCTGAACACCCTCTCGGCTCACATCAGGGCCTGAAGAATCACCACGTTTACAAATTTTGTCTATTTCATCAATAAACACAATACCGTTTTGCTCTACTGCAAAAATAGCTTGTTCTTTTAGCTCTTCAGGGTTTACTAATTTAGCGGCTTCTTCTTCCGTTAATAGTTTGAAGGCCTCTTTAATTTTTAACTTACGTTTAGTGCGTTTATCACCGCCCATGTTTTGAAACATGCTTTGTAACTGGTTGGTCATATCTTCCATACCAGGAGGCGCCATAATTTCTACGTTTGATTGAGCTTGCGCTAATTCAATCTCGATTTCTTTATCATCTAATTGACCTTCACGTAATTTTTTACGAAATGTTTGGCGAGTAGATGAAGTATCGTCGCGTTGGCTTTCGCCATATTGATCTTTAACCGGTGGTAAAAGTGCATCTAAAATACGCTCTTCTGCTGCTTCTTCGGCGCGATGTTTAAACTTTTTAGTTTGCTGTTCGCGAGTCATTTTAATTGAAACATCAACGAGGTCACGTATGATCGTATCTACTTCTTTACCAACATAACCAACTTCAGTAAATTTAGTCGCTTCTACTTTAATGAATGGTGCGTTAGCAAGTTTTGCTAAACGGCGGGCAATTTCTGTTTTACCTACACCTGTTGGACCAATCATTAGTATATTTTTTGGTGTTACTTCACTGCGTAAATCTTCATTTAATTGCATACGGCGCCAGCGATTACGAAGCGCAATAGCGACTGCTTTTTTAGCTTTAGCCTGACCTATAATATGCTGATCTAGCTCGTGAACAATTTCTCTTGGGGTCATATCAGACATAATAGTTCCTATTATAATTCTTCGATTGTTTGGAAGTTATTAGTAAATACGCAGATGTTGCCTGCAATAGTTAAGCTTTTCTCTACTATTTCACGAGCGCTTAAATCTGTATTTTCTAAAAGGGCGGTTGCAGCTGATTGCGCAAAGTTACCACCACTACCAATCGCAATTAAATCGTTTTCTGGCTGAACTACATCGCCATTACCGGTAATAATTAAAGAGGCTGTTTCGTCTGCTACAGCGAGCAGCGCTTCGAGTTTTCGAAGGGCACGGTCACTTCGCCAATCTTTAGCCATTTCTACTGCGGCTTTAGTTAGGTTACCTTGGTGCATTTCTAATTTGCTTTCAAAACGTTCGAAAAGAGTGAAGGCATCAGCAGTACCGCCGGCAAAACCAGCGATTACTTTGCCATTATAAAGACGTCGAACTTTGCGGGCGTTGCCCTTCATTACGGTGTTACCAAGTGAAACTTGGCCATCGCCGCCAATTACAACTTTGTCGCCGCGGCGAACACTTACGATAGTAGTCATGTTATTCCTCATCATCGAGCTGCAGAGGCAACTCGTAAAAAACGATTATGATGAGGTTATATGGGTGAATGGTTTATTTTCAAGTCCAGCCCCAAATTCCGCAGCCGACTATTTTTACACGTTTAAGTTTGTTTTTATCGCTTTCGGCTTGGCGTTTGGTTTTATAAGGGCCTAAACGTACTTTATACCAAGTACCATTGCTGCCTTCAGCCTGTTTTATCTCAGAAATGAGCCCTGCAAATGCGATTTTAGCTTTTAACGATTCAGCTTGTGCATGAGTCCTGAACGAACCGCATTGCATAACATAAGGACCTTTTTGCTCAAGTTCTTTTACTTCAACTTGAATCTCGTGGTTTCTAATTTCTTTAATAAATTCCGGTGTACGTGGAATAACAACTTCTACTTTTGCGGGTGCAGTTGGGTTAGCTTGTTTTTCGACAAGTTTTGGATCGGCATTACTTTTTATAAACCATAGTGTGTAGGCAAAACCACCTACAAGTAAGATGGCTATAACGGCTAAAAGAATAGGAAATGGTTTTTTAGCGGGTGCGTTTTTTTTACTGTTTCTGCCTGCAGGCTTTTTATTAATATAATCGTGCTGTGCCATGGTGTTATTTTGGCCTTAACCTAAATCATGTCTATAGGGTCTACGTCTAAGCTCCAGCGTACTTTTTGTGCAAGTTTACTGGTACTTAAATAATCAACCATTTGCGCAAGGTACTGATGTAATATGCGACGATCTTGCGCTTGAATATGCAATTGAAAACGATACATACCTGCGACTCTTTCAAGTGGGGCAGGGATCGGACCGAGCAATTGTATACCAGATACCCCATTCACAGGAACCAAATCCGTCAAAAAATCGACGACTAGTTTAATACTATGTCCTTGTGCACGCACAATGGCCATATTTGTAATGGGCGGTAAGTCAGCATCATCGCGCTCACTAAGAGCAAAACGGGCAAAGTCTTGGTAACCATTATTAACTAAGTCTTGCAAAAGAGGGTGTTCTGGAAAGTGTGTTTGTAATAACACTTGACCAGGTTCTCCTGAACGTCCAGCACGCCCCGCTACTTGGGTGACTAATTGCGCTAAATGCTCTGTCGCTCTGAAGTCGCATGAGTATAAGCCGCTATCTACATCTAAAATTATAACAAGGCTCACATCTGCAAAGTGATGGCCTTTGGCAAGCATTTGTGTGCCCACTAAAATGCGTGCGCCCCCTAGGTTTATTTCATCAAGTGCTTTTTCAAGGCTACCTTTTCGGCGAGTTGAATCGCGGTCTATACGAGTAATGGGTGTATCAGGGAACTCGGTCGATAAAAACTCTTCAATTTGCTCTGTGCCTTTACCGTTAGGAAATATTTGCGTACTTCCACAGTCAGGGCATTGGTGAGGGACAGGGTACTGGTCGCCACAGTGATGACAGATCATTTGCCCAATCGCTTTATGAAATGTAGCGCTGGTACTGCATCGTTTACACTCGCTCAACCACCCGCACTCATGGCAAATAAGGGTTGGTGAGAAACCTCGGCGATTTAAAAATACCATAACCTGTTTACCGCGATTTAAGTGCTGACGCATAGTAGCAAGGCTTGCATGTGCAATACCTGCTTGGTCGGGCTGACCTTTCATATCGAGTAACTTAAACTGATTGTCAGTCGCTGTTTGCGCACGCTCCGTTAAACTTAATAGCTGGTATTTGTTATTAATTGCTTTGTGAAGTGTTTCAAGCGCGGGTGTGGCGCTGCCTAATATAAGCGGGATTTTATGCTGAAAAGCTCTGTAAGCGGCTAAATCACGAGCATGGTAACGAAGGGTATCTTGTTGTTTAAATGACGAGTCGTGTTCTTCATCAACAACAATCATACCGAGTTTTAAAAATGGCAGAAAAATACTCGAACGTGTGCCAATAACTATCGCACAACTGCCTTTTTCGCAAAAACGCCATGTTTGTAAACGTTCGTTGTCGGTAAGTGCTGAGTGCCAAAGCATAATGGGTGTATCAGGAAAGCGGCGGCGAAAACGGTTTACGGTTTGTGGTGTTAGGCCGATTTCGGGCACGAGTACGAGGGCTTGCTCGCCACGTTTGAGTACTTCTTCTAGGCACTGTAAATACACTTCGGTTTTACCGCTGCCCGTTACGCCTTCTAATAAGAAGCTGCTAAAGCCAGTACTTTGATTTATAGCTGTGCAAGCAACCGCTTGTTCTTTATTAAGTACTGGTTTACTACCGACGGTTGGAGCAACACTTTGCCATTGGTTATCGTGCTCAATAGTTTGTGTTATGAGTTCTTTATCTATTAAGCTATCTATTGTTTTTTTACTAAAGCCCAGTGCTTTTAACTCAGTTAATGATGACTTACCTGATTGCGATAACTGCTTTAATAGGTTGAGCTGTGTTTTAGCTTTTAATGACGGTACTTTTGCACCTTTTTCTGTCAGGGCAACCATATTAATACTGGTTTTATCAGGCGATTCACCTTGGCGAAGTGCACCAGGTAGCGCTATATGAATAGTTTCGCCTAATGGATAGCAATAATAGCGGGCAGTAAAGCTAAGGAGTTCTAAATGCTGGGCACTTAAAATAGGGGCGTCATCTATTACCTCTATAATATTTTTAATTTTATTTAAAGGGACGTCGGTACTGCTTTTAATACCCAGAACAACCGCTACTTTTTTTTGATTACCAAAAGGTACCAAAACCCGCATGCCAGGTAGTAAAGGAGTTGATAAGCCACTGAGCTGTTCTTCTATTTTATAATCAAAGGTGCGTGGAAGCGGGACTTTAATAGCAACTTCAACAAAACTCATAACAACTCAACCCGTAAAATTAATGCTGTAATGTACTAAAAATAACGCTAAAAACCTACTAGCAATAGCGCTTGAGACAGAGATTGTTCACTTTTTTGGCAAAAATATAAATAAATACTTGTGTGGGGGGAGGTTGTTGGATAAAATCCGCCACCAACAAATTTGTTTTAACGACGTATGGTGCCAAACTCCGGGTTTGGAGAGCGATGCGGCCTTAACTAGAGGTTCCTATGAAAGAAGGTATTCACCCTAAGTACGAAGTAATTTCTGCAACATGTTCATGTGGAAATAAATTCGAAACTAGCTCAACTCTTTGTAAAGACATTCACTTAGACGTATGTTCTGCGTGTCACCCGTTTTACACTGGTAAGCAAAAAGTTTTAGACACTGGCGGACGTGTTGATCGCTTCAACAAGCGCTTCGGTGCACTTGCCAGCAAGAAGTAATTATTGCTGTTTAGTTAAAAAAAGCACCTTAGGGTGCTTTTTTTGTGCCTAAAATTTGTTATTTATTATCTTAAACTAACCTACATAAATCTTTGAGCAATTTAACGAATTAAATTGCACTATAACGTCGTTAAAAATTTTTTATTTAGAACAACTAGATACAAAAATTTTTGCCTAGTTCTAGCGTAATTTTCTTAACGTTAAATAGACCCCATATATAAGCAGATTGGTATTATTTCGTTGATTTTAACTATCCCCTCCTTTTGCATAACTATTTCCTATTCTTATTCTGAGTATGCATAATCCTTTACAGACAAATCGATAGATATTCTCTATATTTTAAATAGTACAATTTTTAACTAGGTTGATAAAAGTAGCTAACGTGGGCTTATCTGTTTTTAAAGTAGGGTAGTAGGCTGTTATTCTAAGTTTATGCTGATACTTTAAGTATACATTTTATAAGATTTTGATAGGCATAAAAGCACCTTAAAACTTACTTTTTAGGTGAATTTTTATTTATTAAATGTTGATATAATCCTGCAAAGTTACTGAAAAACCTCTTAAAATTAAAGGATATAGCATATAACAGGATAGACCTGATATTGCTTGGAATTTAAAAATAATAAGGGTATCGTACCCCAAGACTCCATCTCTCACTTTAACTTAAATTGCAGGATACCATCGCGTTATGTCTGACTTTCGTGAACAAGCACTACATTACCACTCACATCCCGTACCAGGTAAAATTAGCATTGAGCTTACAAAACCAGCTGAAACGGCTCATGATCTTGCACTTGCGTATAGCCCAGGTGTTGCCGAACCTGTACGTGAAATAGCTGCAGATCCTGCAAATGCTTATAAATATACTGGTAAAGGTAACATGGTTGCGGTTATTACTAATGGTACTGCAATTCTAGGCCTTGGTAATTTAGGTCCTTTAGCGTCTAAGCCTGTAATGGAAGGCAAAGCGTTATTGTTTAAACGTTTTGCAGGGCTTGATTCTATCGATATTGAAGTTAAGCACAAAACAACAGAAGACTTTATTAATACGGTTGCCAACATTGCCGACACATTCGGTGGTATTAACCTTGAAGATATTAAAGCACCAGAGTGTTTTGAAATAGAAAAAGCATTAATAGAGCGTTGTAGTATTCCTGTTTTTCATGACGATCAACACGGTACTGCCATTGTAACGGCTGCTGGTATGTTAAATGCGCTAGAAGTACAAGGTAAGTCAATTGAAGATGCAATTATTGTATGTTTAGGTGCAGGCGCTGCCGCTGTTGCGTGTATGGAGCTGTTAATTAAGTGTGGCGCACTGCGTGAACACATTTATATGCTTGACCGCAAAGGTGTTATTCATACCCGCCGCGATGACTTAAATGAATACAAACAGCTTTTTGCTAATAATACCGATAAGCGTACATTGCAAGATGTAATTGCAGATGCAGATGTATTTGTGGGTGTTTCTGGCCCTAACTTATTAGCGGCTGAAGATTTAAAGCTAATGGCTGCAAAACCAGTTGTGTTTGCATGTTCAAATCCAGATCCTGAGATTGATCCTGCACTTGCGCACGGCGCACGCAACGATTTAATCATGGCAACAGGGCGCTCTGATTACCCTAACCAAGTTAATAATGTTTTATGTTTCCCGTTTATTTTCCGTGGTGCGCTTGATGTACGTGCAAGCGCTATTAACGATGAAATGAAAATTGCTGCAGTAGATGCTATTCGAAGTATTGCCAAAGAGCCAGTACCTGCAGAAGTTTTAAAAGCCGCTGGTGTAGATAAACTAGAATTTGGTGCGCAGTATATTATTCCAAAACCAATGGATCCACGTTTACTGCCGCGTATAGCAAGAGCTGTTGCACTTGCTGCTATTGAGTCAGGTGTTGCACAAATTGAGCTACCTGAAAACTATATGCAGTAAATCTATACAGTAGAGCTATGCAATAAAATTTAGACATAAAAAAACCTCAGTAATTACTGAGGTTTTTTTTGTCTTTGTAATATTTATTCTTCGTTTAAAACGGGTACTTCTAGACCCATTTCTTGCATTATTTTTTTAACTTCTTCTGGCACTTTTTCGGCGTTATCTTTACGTAAGTCATCGTCATTTGGTAAAGGTTGGCCAGTAAAAGCATGCAAAAATGCCTCACATAGCAATTCACTATTTGTAGCATGGCGAAGGTTATTGATTTGACGACGTGTACGTTCGTCAGTTAATACCTTTAATACATTTAGCGGGATCGAAACGGTGATCTTTTTAACTTGCTCTGATTTTTTACCGTGTTCTGCGTATGGGTGAATATACTCACCATTCCATTTAGCCATAAGATGTATCGTTGCCTCAGATTATTAATTTCTCACACGGTATAAAAAGCGTGTAAATATGCGTGAAATTCTATCGATTTAAAAAAGATAGTCAAATAATAGATACCGATCTATCTTAATAAGCCTATTGTAGGTGTAAAGATAAGCACACTTTTGTGAGCTAAAATGTGTTATTCGCAGAGGCCCCTTCTACTTTTAGCCATCTAGAGCTTTAAAATACTTTGACTTATCAAAACGGATAACTTACTCTTTTAGACGTCTAAACATCCAAATTAATCAGGTGACGAATATGAGCGAAAAAAACAAAGCGACCATTGCTGTACGTAACGGCGTTGATGCTGATAAACATCATGGTGCGGTGGTACCGCCAATTTATTTATCGACTACTTATTCGTTTGCCGACTTTGATACTAAGCGTGAGTATGATTATGGTCGTAGCGGTAATCCTAATCGTGATATTTTAGCTGAGACGCTTGCTAAGCTTGAAGGTGGCGCTCGTGGCATAATTACAGCTACAGGCATGGCTGCCGTGCATTTAGCTACTCAGCTACTTAATAGTGACGATACGTTAGTAATTCCGCATGATTGTTATGGTGGCAGCTATCGTTTATTTACATCTTTACAAAAACGCGGACTACTAAAGCTCGAAATATTAGATTTAACAAAAGAAGAAAGCCTTCAACAAATTTTAGTAATTAAACCTAAGCTTATTTGGATAGAAACCCCAAGTAACCCAGTACTTCGTTTAACAGATATCAAAGCGGTTACCGATGTGGCTAAGCAATGCGGTGCATTGGTGGCTGCAGATAACACGTTTTTGTCGCCTGCTTTACAAAATCCTATTAAGTTTGGTGTAGATATTGTGGTGCATTCAACCACTAAATACATTAACGGACACTCAGATGTAGTAGGCGGCGCTGTTATTGCCGCAACACAAGAGTTAGGCGATGAGCTTGCTTGGTGGGCTAATAACATTGGTATTACGGGTGCGCCTTTTGATAGCTATTTAACGCTTCGTGGTTTACGTACTTTAAATGTGCGCCTAAGGCAGCATCAAGAAAATGCACTGGCAATAGCTAAGTACCTTGAAAGCTCTGAATATGTAAGCCAAGTTTACTACCCAGGTCTTGAGTCGCATCCTCAGCATGAGCTGGCTAAAGCACAGCAACTTGGTTTTGGTGGCATGGTTAGTTTTGATATTAAAGGCGATATAAATGACGCTGCGGCATTTTTAACTAGCCTTAAAACGTTTAGTTTAGCTGAGTCACTAGGTGGCGTAGAGAGCTTAATTTGTCACCCTGCAACTATGACGCACGCAGGTATGGAGGCAACAGCACGTTTAGAAGCGGGTGTGGGCGATACGCTTATTCGTATTTCGGTAGGTATTGAAGATATACACGATTTAGTCGCTGATTTTGAGCGAGTGTTTGAACTTGTAAAACCAGGGCAAAATAAAAATGTTGGCCGTGTAGGCAAGGGAGCAGGCACTTCTGGTGGTAACGTTAAATTAAGTGCAGCCCGTCCGGCGCTTTGGTGATTAATATGGTTAATTGTGTACATAAATTTGGTGGTTCAAGCTTAAGCTCTAGTGAGCGCTATCAAAGCGTAGCTAAAATAATTATTGGGCATACTCAGACGGGCGACTGTGTTGTGGTGTCTGCTGCAGGTAAAACTACAGATACACTTGTGTCGTTGTGGCAAAGTTATCAGCAGCAAGACACGCAAGCTGTCGCTGATATTTTACTGCAGTTAAATAACCATCAAAGTGATTTAATAGAGCAGCTATTAGAAGCCGATTTAAAACGAAGTGCACTTAAAACACTAAGTATCGAACTTAGCTATATTGCAGAACTTGCTCAAGCTGAGCAGCTAAAAGAGGCTGCATTACTTGCACATGGCGAACTGTGGTCAGCACGTTTACTCGCTACTTATTTACAGCAGCTAAATATTGAGGCATGCGCTCAAGATGCACGTACTCTTTTTATCTTAAATGATGGCGAATTAATGCATGCGCAAAATGCGCAGCAATGTGGGCAGTTAATTTTGCCTAATAAAATAAATGTTGTTACTGGGTTTATTGCCGCAGATATCAAAGGCGAGACTGTAACACTTGGCCGAAATGGGAGTGACTACAGTGCAACACTACTTGCAAATTACTGTAATGCTAAGCAAGTATGTATTTGGACCGATACACAGGGTGTGTTTAGCACTGATCCTCGAAAGGTAAAAAAAGCGATTAAATACGGCAAAATTTGCCGTGGACAGGCTAATTTATTAGCTCGTTTGGGTAACCCTGTATTACATGCAAAAACACTATCGCCACTTAAAAACACAGATATTAAGCTAGCTGTTCGCAGTAGTTTTGACGTACAAGCAAGTCCAACAGATATAGTCAAAGAAGGTTCAGCGAAGAAAAAGCGCTTTATAACCACGTTGCAAAATGTTGACCTATTAATGGTTGAAGGATTAAGTGAAGGTGAGGTTGCAAGTGTTAGTCAGCTTATTCAGCATAGTCTTCATCACTTTACCCATAATGGTGAAGTGTATTTAGTAGTACCTGCAGCACAAACTTATCTGGTTATTAATTATTTTGCGGGTAGGGCAAATATTAGCGAGTCAAATTTAAACGGTTGTGCAATTGTAGCGCCTGAGCAAGGCGTTAATACATTAAGCTTACAAGCATTAGATTTATTAAAACTCCACAGCATAAAACCTCGTTTTGTCCATCAAGATACTGGCTATGCTTTATTGCTTACCGATCAATTTATAGATAGTGATATACAAAGTGACTTACACGATAAGCTAATTAATAAAGGCCAAGAAATCGCAATTATAGTTGCGGGGCTTGGTAACGTTGGCGACGTTTTCATTAAACAGTTGTCGGCACAATTTGAGCGTTTATCGGATGACTTTAGTATTAAATTAGTCGGTCTAATTCGCTCTAAAAAAATGCTGTTTAATGCAAGTGGTATTAATACACAGCAATGGAAAACTCAATGGCAGCATGAGGCAAATAGCTATCAATCTGCAGATTTACTGAATGCTATAAATGAGCTCGATTACGAGCATAAAATTGTAATTGATATTACCGCAAGTGAACAATTTAGCTTGTTATATCCAGACTTTGTAGATAGAAACTGTCATTTAATTAGTGCTAATAAATACGCTGGAACAGCACCGACTACTTGGTATAAAGCACTTCGTAGTAATATTACAGAACGTAATTTACATTGGCGATATAACACCAGTGTAGGCGCTGGCTTACCTATTAACTTTGCTTTGGCTGATTTGCAAAATAGTGGCGATAAAATAACACGTATAGAAGGTGTTTTCTCAGGCACGCTTTCGTGGTTATGCAGTAAATATGATGGAACAAGGCCATTTTCTGAGTTGCTACTGGAAGCTCAGAAAATGGGATTCACAGAGCCAGACCCTCGCGAAGATTTATCTGGGCGAGATATGCAGCGTAAGCTACTTATTTTAGCTCGAGAGCTAGGTGTTGAGCTTGAACTTGACGATATTAGCTTATCGGCATTGATGCCAGATGAACTTGCGCTGGGAAGTTGGGATGACTTTTTAAATAAAAAAGCACAGCTAGACGCGTTCATCGAAGAGCATGCAGTGACAGCAAAGTCTAAAAATTTAGTACTTAGATATACGGGCTTATTAGAAATCACACAAGGTGAAGTAATTGCTAAAGTGGGAATAGCGTATGTGCCTAATGGCGATGCGTTAGCAAACCTTACACCTGGCGATAATATTTTTGTAATTAATAGCAAATGGTATAGCGATAACGCATTAGTGATTCAGGGGCCAGGAGCGGGTAGAGAAGTGACCGCTGCGGGTGTGCACTCTGATTTATATTGGCTTGTTCAAAACTTAAAATAAACCTTTGGTTTAAACAAAAACGGCAGCTTAAATAAGCTGCCGTTTTTGTATTACATACATATTATTAAAATAGCTCTTCTTCTGTTTTAGTGTCTTCTTCAAATATATCGTTAGGCTGAGATAGCACATACTTTGTAGGTGCAGTACCTTTTTCAAAATATTCAAATCGACTCGTGTAATCATTTTTATGGCTAAGTAAGCCGGTAGCTAAATCAATACGAATAGAAACAAGTCCCTCAGGCGGCTCAATTGGGGCTTCAGGCTTGCCTTCAAGTGCCGCTTTCATAAATTCAACCCAAGCTGGCTGCGCGGTTTTAGCGCCAGATTCCGCACCTGATATTTGGCTGCTATCTAGGTTGTTATTATATGTAGAGCGACCAAGAGCGTTGCCCGGATTATCAAAGCCAACCCAAACTGAGGTCATCACATTACTATTAAAACCGCTAAACCAGGTATCTACTGAGTCATTAGTTGTGCCTGTTTTACCTGAAATGTCGCGACGATCTAGCGCTTGTGCTCGCCAAGCGGTTCCACTCCAACCTGTTTTATGAGCCCAGCTACCACCCCCCCAAATTGCACTATTCATAGCATCAGCAATTAAAAATGCATTTTGCTTAGAAATAATTCTCGGCGCACATTTTTTCGTTTGCTCCATTTCATCATCACTATTATGCATTGAGAGTGCATTATTTATTGGCAAAGGCTCTTCGTCACAGGCAAGAGCAGGGTTTGCTTTAAACAATACATTGCCGTAAGCGTCTTGAATTTCTGAGATAAAGTAAGGTTCAATTAAATGACCGCCATTGGCAAATGTACTCATGCCTCTTGCAAGTTCAAGAGGAGTAATGGAAGCACTACCAAGTGCTAATGATTCACTGCGATTAATGTCAGCGTCTTTAAAACCAAATTTTAGTAAGTGATCAGCTGTACGTTGCAATCCAACACCACGTAGTAAGCGCACCGAAATAACGTTTTTAGACTGTGCTAAAGCACGGCGAATTCGAATAGGACCGTTGTAAACAGCAGGGCTGTTTTTAGGACGCCATGCTACGCCTTGGCTCTTATCCCATTGGTTTATAGGTGCATCATTTAATATAGACGCAAGCGTGTAACCTTTTTCAAGTGCTGCCGAATATATAAAAGGTTTTATATTAGAACCCACTTGACGCTTAGCTTGTATCGCTCGGTTGTATTGACTTTGCTCAAAGCTGTAACCCCCTACAATAGCTTTTATTCTACCGTCTTGTGGATCGAGGGATACAATAGCGCTTGATGCTTCTGGTATTTGGCTTAATAAGTAGCTGTTATCTTCGTTTTGACGTACCCATATTTGCATACCTGGCGTTAAAATATCAGTAGCTGCTTTTGGAGCAAAGCTTTGGCGGTAGCGAGTAATATACTTACGCGCCCATTTTAAACTATCCCAACTGAGAGTTGTTTGCTCACCATTTTTAAGTAGTACTGTAGCTGTTTTATTATTAACACTGAGTACTGCTGCAACTTTTAAAGTGCCTAACTCATTTACGCTCTGTAATTTATTGAGTATTTGTTGCTCAGTTAAAGCTGGTTGTGTTTCAGGATTCCATAAAACATCAGTTGGACCTCTAAAACCATGACGCATATCGTAACTGTGTAAGTTATTTACAAGTGCGTTTTGCGCTGCTTTTTGAACCTTTGACTCTACTGAGGTAAAAATTTTAAAACCAGAGTTGTAGGCTTTATCTACCCCATAGCGCGAAACCATTTCAGCGCGCACCATTTCAGAGATATACGGTGCGTATAAGTTTATTTCTGCACCGTGAAAATAAGCGGTGATAGGTTGGCTAGTTGCTTCGTTATATTGCTCTTGTGTTATATAGTCTTCGGTCAGTAAACGGCCTAAAACTACATTTCGGCGTGCTTTTGCACGCGTTGGGTTACGAATTGGGTTTAAAGCTGAAGGTGCTTTAGGTAAACCTGCAATCATCGCCATTTGTGCAAGTGTTAAATCTTTTAGCTCTTTACCGTAATAAACTTGCGCTGCTGCACCAATACCGAAAGCACGATTACCTAATTCTATTTTATTAAGGTAAAGCTCTAAAATTTCGTCTTTTGTTAATACATCTTCGATATGCAGTGCTATAAATATTTCTTTAACTTTACGAATATAGGCTTTTTCGCGTGTCAAAAAGAAATTACGAGCAAGCTGCATAGTAATAGTACTTGCGCCTTGTTTTTTCTCGCCGGTAGATATGAGAACAAGGGCTGAGCGTACAATACCTATAGGGTCTATGCCTATGTGGTCGTAAAAACGATTATCTTCCGTAGCTAAGAACGCATTAATTAACGTTTGAGGGATCTCATCAATAGTCACAGGAATACGGCGTTTTTCACCAAATTGATTGATTAAAAGCCCATCTTTAGTGAAGACTTGCATAGGAGTTTGTAATTGCACGTCTTTTAAAACTTGCACACTGGGGATATCAGGTTTAACGTAGTAATAAAGACTGACCAAAGTGATCAGACCAATTAACACACAAATGATAAAAAATTGTAAAGTTCGTTTTAATAAAATCACTTATATTTCCCTAAATGGACTCCCAATTGCGAGTTTTGACTGTTAGTATATATTGATTAAAAAATGAATAATATTTTTTCATATAAAAATTATAACTTGTTTATTATTAAAACAAAGGCCAAGTTGAAACATGCTAAGTCAACTATTTCAAAAACCGTCCCCGATGATGGTAGGAATTGATATTGGATCGCACTCTATTAAGGCTGTGCTTTTACGTGAAATTGAAACAGGATTTCGACTCGAAGCACTTGCAATTGAGCCAATGCCAAAAGGCGCCATGAGTGAGCGCACAATTCAAGATATTGAAGCAATTGGTAATGTAATTTCAAAATTAAGAAGAAAATTACCAAAATCGTTAAAATCTGCTGCGGTGGCTGTTTCTGGTCAAACAGTTATTACTAAAGTGATCTTCATGGATGTATCGTTAACTGATGCTGAACTTGAATCACAAATTGAAATTGAAGCTGATAGTTTAATCCCATATCCTCTTGATGAAGTGAGCCTCGACTTTGAGAAGCTTTCGACGAATGAGGCCGATCCTAGTAAAATGAATGTTTTGCTTTCAGCTGCTCGTACTGAGAGTGTAGAAGCGCGTGTTGGCGCTTTAGAAGCTGCAAATTTAGAAGCTAAAATAGTCGATGTAGAAAGCTATGCATTAAGTCGTGCAATGGATGTTTACTATCAACAATTACCTAGCGATGCGTTTAATAAATGTGTAGCGGTGGTTGATATTGGTGCAGTTTTAATGCTTGTAAGCGTAGTACAAGCAGGGGAAACAATCTATACCCGTGACCAGGTTTTTGGCGGCGATCAATATACAAATAGTATTGTCGCTTATTATAATAAAGGCTTTGATGAAGCCGAAATTGGTAAAACATCAGGTGATTTACCACCAAACTATACCTTTGAAGTATTGGCCCCTTTTCAAACCTCGTTACTTCAACAGGTGCGACGTGCAGTGCAAATGTTTTTAACAACCAGTGGTAAAGAACAAATTGACTATATTGTCTTAACGGGTGGGACATCGATGATAAAAGGTATTGACCGATTGCTCATCGAAGAACTCGGTATTCACTCTGTCGTTGCTGAGCCTTTTGAGAGTATGGAAATTTCCCCTAAAGTAGATCGTAATGTGATGCAGCGTCACAAAACTCAGTTTGCAATTGCGACTGGGTTGGCATTAAGGAGTTTTTCAACATGCCATATATAAATCTACTGCCTTGGCGCGAATTACAACGCGAAGAATCGAAAAAGAAATTTGTAACTATACTTGTTGGTGTCGTTATAATTTGTTTTGCGAGTATGTACTTATTAAGCTCTTTTTATAGTGCATTAAAAGACGGTCAAAACTTAAAGAATAACTATTTAAGCTCAGAAATTAGCATGCTAGATAAAAAAATAAGTGAAATAAGAAGCTTAGATAAAAGAAAAGAAAACTTACAACAGCGTATGAGACTCATTGAAGAATTACAAAGCAGCCGTAATTTGGGTACACAAATAATGGATGAAGTTGCCAAAATAGTGCCCGGTGGCGTTTATTTAACAAAACTCGAGCGCAGAGGCAGCCAAATACATGTATTGGGACGCAGTGAATCTAATAATCGTTTATCAACTATGCTGCGCCAAGTACAAAGCTCATATTTACTAGAGAATCCTTCAATGCAAGGTATTGTTGCAGGCGATCAATCTTCGCGTTTACTTAGTGATTTTAATATGGAATTTTATGTAAAACCATTTGATAAAATTGGTGAGGTTAGCGATGAGCCTTGATTTTAAAGCACTGAGTGAAATTGATTGGAATGAAATAGAGCTCGATAACATTGGCGATTGGCCTATTGCAGTTAAAGCAATTTGCTGTACGTTTGTTGCCGGACTTGTATTGTTTTTTAGTTACAGCCTATTAGTTTCTGATGAAATTGATAGTTACCATAGTGCGGTTGCTAAAGAAGTTGAATTACGTACTACTTATCGTACTAAGTATGCTGTAGCGAGTAAGCTTGAAATCTATCGTCAACAAATGGTTGAAATGGAAGATAAGTTTTCACAGCTATTAAAACGTCTACCTACTTCAAACGAAACTCCTGGTTTACTTGATGATTTGTCGTATGTTGGGACAACGAGTGGCCTGACTTTTTTAAAAATAGGTTGGTTGCCAGAAGTCGAGAAAGAATTTTATACTGAATTACCGATTAAAATAGAAGTGATAGGGACCTACCATGAATTTGGTGAGTTTGTGGGTAAAGTAGCTCAGTTACCACGAATTGTAAGCTTACATGACTTTTCTATTTTATCATCGGGCGATAAACAGTTAACATTTAGTGTTGTTGCAAAAACATATCGTTATGAAGAAGGGGTTAAAAAATGAAACTCCTTCGCGTAGTACCTGTAGCAATAGCGTTTGTTTTAGCTGGTTGTAATGATGATACGTCTGAGCAAAAAGAATTCATTGATCAAGTCAAGGCAAGTACAACACCAAAGGTTGAATCAATTCCTGAGCTTACAAAGTTTGAAATATTTGAATATAGTGCAGGGCAGCTACGTAGTCCATTTGTAGCGCCCCAGCCTGAAATAATTCAAAATAAATTAACGCAAGTAAAAAACTGTTTGCACCCAGATCAAGAGCGTCGTCGCGAACCATTAGAGAAATACCCGCTAGATAACTTAGCAATGAAAGGCACAATTGGTTCTAGTGGACAAATATGGGCATTAATAACAGCAGCAGATGACACTTTACACCGCGTAACGTTAGGGAATTACCTTGGTAGTTATGATGGAAAAGTAAAAACAGTAAGCAATGATTATATAGAATTAGTGGAATTAATCCCTGATGGGTCTGGTTGTTGGAAAGAGCGCCTGACTAAATTAGAAATGTTAGAGGCGGCAACAGATGGCGCAAATTAATAATAAAAAAGGTAAAAATAGCATGTATAAGGACGTACTTTGGCTTCATCGTATTTCACGAGTATTATTGGTTGCTGTTGCTTTAGTCACTGTAAATACAGCCATTGCAGGGCCATTACTATATGATGTTCGTTATAACCCATTACTTAAAGGCGAGACTGAATTACAGCTTGTTTTTGATGAAGAGTTAACGCTTGAGCCAAAAGTTCAGGTGTTTAATAGCCCAGCCAGAATCGAAATGTTTTTTGATACTGCAGAGTTAGAGGTTGGTTTAAATGATGTTGCAGTTAATCAAGCTGGGATTAGCAATGTAACTAATGTTCTCACTGATAGTGGTTTAAAAGTAACAGTAAACCTAGATAGATTAAAAATTTATGAAACCGAAGTTCATAATAATTTAGTATCAATACGCGTATCGGACAACCCACTTACAGAATCTGAAAACGAAGATGTAGTGATGGATTCAGGTGATGTAAGCGGAAATTATATTAATCGTATTCAGTCAATTGATTTCAGACGTGGTGAAAAGGGCGAAGCTAAAGTACTCGTATTTTTACAAGACACTCAAGCTGCAATTGAAGTACATGAGAGCGGCGGAAAAATTTATGCAGACTTCCATCATACTGATATTTTAGATGACTTACTTTATGAGCTGGATGTATTAGATTTTGGTACTGTTGTAAGTAATATTGAGACTTTTAAAGAAGATGGATTAAGTCGTGTTGTTATTGAGCCAAACGCTCAGTTTACATTTACGTACCAGCAAATAGATAATATTTTAACGCTGACGGTAGAAAAAGATGAAACGCAAAACGCCTATTTAGACGGTGGCGTTGAGTACCAAGGTCGCCCTATGACCTTAAATTTTCAAGATATCTCTGTGCGTGCAGCACTACAAATTATTGCGGGTTATAACGATTTTAACTTAGTAACCAGTGATTCAGTGACAGGTAATATAACACTGCGCTTAGATGGCGTACCGTGGGATCAAGCGCTTGACGTAGTATTGCGTATTAAAGGGCTAGACAAACGAATGGATGGCTCTATTTTAATGGTAGCGCCTGCAGAGGAGCTTGCGGCACGTGAAGCTAAGGATTTAAAAGCTAAACAGCAAGTTGAAGACTTAGAACCACTCTATAGTGAATACATTCGATTAAACTATGCTAAAGCCGAAAATTTTGCTGACTTATTAAAAACAGATAGGAACAGTATTATAACTGCCCGTGGTAGTGTATCGGTTGATCAGCGTACAAATACTTTATTAGTGAAAGATACTGTTAAGAGTATAGAAAACATTCGCCGGATGATAGAAACACTCGATATTCCGGTACAGCAGGTTGTAATCGAATCTCGAATGGTAACTGTGCGCGATAACGTTACTGAAGACTTAGGCGTACGCTGGGGCTTTAGTGATCAAGGCAGTAGTGTTGGTATTTCTGGCTCCCTTGAAGGCGCTGAAGGTATTTATAATGCGACATCAACTTCAAATGCGCCAAGTATTTCAGATCGATTAAATGTAAATTTACCAATTTCTAATCCTGCGGCCAGTATTGGTTTGCACATAGCAAAATTGGCTAACGGTACATTAATTGATTTAGAGCTAAGTGCGCTTGAAGAAGAGAATAAAGGCGAAATTATTGCTAGCCCGCGTATCATAGCGGCTAATCAGCAAAAAGCGCGAATAGAGCAAGGTACTGAAATCCCTTACACTGAGTCAGCTTCAAGTGGTGCTACTACTGTAAGCTTTAAAAAAGCGGTACTAAGCTTAGAAGTAACCCCTCATATCACACCTGATAATAAAGTAATTCTAGACTTAATTATTACTCAAGACACACGTGGTGATACTGTACAAACGGGAACAGGTGAAGCAGTGTCAATTGATACCCAAGAGATTCAAACTCAAGTGTTAGTTGAGAATGGACAAACCGTAGTACTCGGTGGTATTTTCCAGCAGCAGATCATTAATACTACGAGTAAAGTGCCAATTTTAGGTGACATTCCTTACGTAGGAAGACTATTTAAAACCACAAGTGAGTTTAATGAAAAGCGTGAATTACTTATTTTTGTGACACCAAAAATACAAATTGATTAAAATACAGTGGTTTTATGTTAACCAACGGGTGATTATTTAGATTAATTGCTCGTTATATGGCTTTTTATGCTAATTGACTTGAAATACCCCCGCAATTACTGAGATAATCCCCTCCTTAATTTTGGGGCCAGGTCGTTAGGCGGGGTTTTATTTCAAATTTTAGAGTTTGTTTGTACTAAAAGATATGGCTGAGAAACGTAATATATTTCTAGTTGGCCCCATGGGGGCTGGCAAAAGCACGATTGGTCGTCACATCGCTGACCAATTACACCTTGAATTTGTTGATTCTGATCAAGAAATCGAACGCCGCACAGGTGCAGATATTGCATGGGTATTCGATCTTGAAGGTGAAGAAGGCTTTAGACTTCGAGAAGAGTCTGTTATTGGCGATTTAACCGAGATGCAAGGTATTGTACTTGCTACCGGTGGTGGTTCAGTAATGAGCAAAGAAGTTCGAAACAAGCTTTCGGCTCGAGGTATCGTTGTATACCTAGAGACACCTATAGAGAAGCAAGTTGCACGCACGCAACGCGACAAGCGTCGCCCATTACTGCAAACTGAAGAAGCACCTCGTAACGTACTAGAGCGCTTAGCAGAAGAACGCGAGCCACTATACAAAGAAGTTGCTGATTTTGTTGTACGTACCGATGAGCAAAGCGCTAAAGTTGTTGCTAACCAAATCATCGAGAAATTAGATTTTTAAAAACCAATAATAAAGGAATAGCCAAGCATGCTTAAATTAACTGTTAATTTGGACGAGCGAAGTTATCCTATTTATATTGGGCAATCTGCACTTCAAGATAATGGCCGCCTGGTTCACCACATTGGTGATTGTCGGCCTATCATCATTACTAATGACACAATAGCGCCTTTATATTTGCAAAGGTTACTTGATTCATTAGCTGATCTAAATCCGCTATCTTTTATTATTCCTGACGGTGAGCAATATAAATCACTAGAATGGTTTGAAAAAATATCAGCATTTTTACTACAAAATAACTGTGGCCGAGATACGTGTTTAATTGCGTTAGGTGGCGGTGTTGTAGGTGACCTAACTGGTTTTGTAGCGGCTTGTTATCAGCGCGGCGTACCGTTTATTCAAATACCAACGACAGTGCTTTCACAGGTTGATTCATCGGTAGGTGGAAAAACGGCAGTAAATCATCCGTTAGGTAAAAATATGATAGGGGCATTTTATCAGCCTCAAGCGGTTTTTATTGATACGCAAACATTACACACTCTACCTGCACGAGAGTTTGCAGCAGGTATGGCTGAGGTAATTAAGTATGGTCTGATTTACGATACCGAATTATTTGCCTATTTAGAGCGAAATGTGACTAATTTACAGCAACTAGATGAAGCATGCTTACAGCATATCATTTTTAGATGTTGTGAAATAAAAGCGCTTATAGTTGCTCAAGATGA
Organism: Pseudoalteromonas sp. SWYJZ12; assembly: GCF_015864395.1. Classification (NCBI taxonomy): domain Bacteria; kingdom Pseudomonadati; phylum Pseudomonadota; class Gammaproteobacteria; order Alteromonadales; family Pseudoalteromonadaceae; genus Pseudoalteromonas; species Pseudoalteromonas sp. SWYJZ12. The sequence goes on along the minus strand of NZ_JADYXH010000007.1, from coordinate 88,170 downwards.
AAAAGAACATGGCTTACGGGCTTTGTTAAACTTAGGCCATACATTTGCCCATGCAATTGAGGCACAGATGGGTTATGGCGTTTGGTTACACGGCGAAGCTGTTGCAACAGGAATGGTATTAGCAGCTAAACTTGCCAAGACACGCCAAGATTTAAGCGCAGATGAAGTTGATCGAATTATTAAGCTGCTTGAGCTATATAATTTACCAACAGAAATTCCAAAGCAAATGACTAGCGAGCAGTTTTTAACGCATATGCGTAAAGACAAAAAGAATAAAAAAGGCACTATCCGCTTTATTCTACCTACCCAATTTGGCCAGTGTGCATTAGTTGATAATGTATCTGATGATCAAGTTAGAGACTTAATCGAGCAGTAAATGCAGTCACAAATTTTACCAAGCCGTGCGGCTTTGGTGGATAGAATCGCACTGCAATTTGAGTACGGGCAAAATTTAATTGTTTTACTTGGCACTTCTGGGCTAGGTAAAAGTTATATGCTCGAAACCTTCATTACAGATAAATACAACGACTTTAATAAAGCCTTCGTGCAAGTAAGTGCGCAAATGACTGATGCTCAGCTAATGAGTGAGTTATTAGAGCAAAGCTTTAACTCTCCCCTGATTGATCATAACTTAAGTTTACCTGAAAACTATTACCAATTACTGCAGCAGCAACCATGCGGGCCATGTTTATGGGTACTTGATGGCGGTAGGCAATTATCTGATGAGATGTTAATTGAGCTTGAGTTACTTTCTAAAAACAGCCCAAATACGCTATATATTATAATAGCTTCACAGTCTAAACTGGCTTTAAATAACGCTGTTGAAATTTATCTGGAGCCGCTAACGCTTCGAGAAAGCAAGATGTTATTGCAGTGGTACTTTACAGACTTACCCTATGATGAAGACCCTGTATTTAGTACTTTTTTAGCTGAGGCTCACGGTAATCCCAGCTTATTGCTTGCTTGGCAACCTAGTGAGCACATAGCCGATATTATTGTTAAAGACAAAGTGTCTTGGCGATTACACTTATTGATTTTGATGTTGCTGATTATGCTTTTAATTATTGGTCTGCTTTATAAGTCGGATATGACGCAGTGGTGGCAACAGTATTATCAGCAAGAAGAAACACAAGTAGTAAATACAGCAATATCTATAGAGCAAGTAAGTGAGCCGGCTATAAAGAAAAATGACTCAATAATTAACTTAAATGACCCCAAAGTTGTTGAGCCAGATATTAAGCCAGAGCGTGTACACATTAATGATGTGCCTGCCATAATGCAAAGCCTTACCGAACCTGGCAACACAGTTAACGTATTAGACAATGATGTTGATGATAGTACTAATAATAAAAGCAGTGTATCAAGTGACGTTAAATCTGAAGCTCTAAAAGTAAATACAGCAGAGCAAACTCAGATCAGCCAAGATAATATATGGTACATGCAGCAAATAGATACAAATAGTGTTATTCAATTATTAGCCGTAACTCAGCAGGAAGTTAGCGATAATTTTATTGCTCAATTCAATCTACAGCAGCAAACTCATACTTACCAAACAAAGCGAAATAATAAAATATGGTGGGTTGTTACATTTGGCAGTTTTGAAAGTATAAACGAAGCAAAATCAGCAATGGATACTTTATCTGCTGAGGTTAGAAAAAATAAACCTTTCTATAAAAAAATTAGTAAAATAAAGCAAGAAATAGCACTCGTTGATCAGTAAAACACACTGCTTTAGTGTAAAATCGCGCAACACCAGATTGAAGTAAAGAGCCAATGCAGCAAAAGAGTAGAGCCTTCCTTAAATGGGCCGGCGGAAAATACAGCCTAGTTGAAAATATTAATGCGCGATTAAACCAAGCTAGCAAGCATGCTGATACGTTGATTGAACCTTTTGTTGGTGCAGGCTCTGTGTTTTTAAATAGTGACTTTAAACACTATATTCTCAACGATATAAATGCAGACTTAATTAACTTATACAAAGAGCTAAAAAGCTCTCCAGATGAGCTGATTAGTGACGCTAAAAAGTTATTTGTAGATTTGAATAATCACGCAGATGCTTATTACGAATATCGTGTGCAGTTTAATCAAAGTCGTGATGTATATGAACGTTCAATATTGTTTTTATACATGAACCGCCATGGTTACAACGGACTCTGTAGGTATAATTTAAAAGGTATTTTTAATGTGCCTTTTGGTAAATATAAAAAGCCTTACTTTCCTGAAAAAGAAATGTATTTTTTTGCTGAAAAAGCACAAAAAGCAACCTTTACCTGTTTAGATTACGATGACGTTTTTAAGTTAGTGCCTAACAATGCAGTTATTTATTGCGACCCACCTTATGTACCATTAAGTAAAACCGCTTCTTTTACGTCTTACGCTAAAGGGGGGTTTAATTTAGATGATCAGGCTAATTTGGCTAATCTGGCTGAGAAGGCTGCCTTTGAAAATGATACACCAGTGCTTATCTCTAATCACGATACCGTATGGACTCGAAAAATTTATAGCCAAGCATCACTTGACCAAATTCAAGTAAAGCGCACTATTAGCCCCAAAGGTGGCTCTAGAAATAAAGTTGACGAGTTGATGGCTATGTATTTAGCACCCAAGCAACCACAGCGTAAATTGCGATAACAAAAGCAATAAATAGTACAACCGCAATTAGGATGATAGAGACAGGAGAGTGTTGTTTAAAATCGACTTGGCGTTTATTTTCAGATTGAACACCAAAAAATGCTGCTAGCACACTTTGCAACGCACTAAAAAATTGCAGCATTATTTAAAATAAAGGTTTTAAAGATGGAGTGTTTTTAGAATCATCAGAGCTAGTAAGTAGCTCTAGTAAATCGAGGTAATGAAACTGAGCACTACGGCTATCGCCAGTTAACCACGAAAACCACGATGACTCTTCTTCGGCTTTAATACACGTGATTGTAGTTAATGTGTTTTGAGCACTTATCACTTGTGTATTATGACAATTACCCACTGAGCTTAATTCTTGCTCAGAGCTTGAACCAAAGCTAAACGCCCCGATAAGCAGTAATGCCGACGCAATTAATATCCCAGTTTTAAAAGCACGCATGATGAAATCCAATAATTTGTTACTTTTTTAATCATAGCAAATATTGATTAAATATCAAACTTAAAGTTACCTGAAATAGGGGCTATTACGCCATATTACTTGGGTAACATCTTCAATTAAGTTACATTAACGCAATACACTATTTATTGATGGAGTTAATCATGTTTAACCCAGAGCAAAAATATTTAATAGCCCCTTCTATTTTGTCTGCTGATTTTGCAAAACTAGGCGAAGATGTTGATAAAGTACTCGAAGCGGGCGCTGACGTGGTTCACTTTGATGTAATGGATAATCACTATGTACCTAATCTCACAATTGGTCCTATGGTGTGTAAAGCACTAAGAGATTACGGCATTACAGCACCTATCGACGTACATTTAATGGTTAAGCCTGTAGATAGCCTTATTCCATTGTTTGCAGAGGCTGGCGCATCAATTATTACTTTTCATCCAGAAGCCAGTGAGCACGTCGATCGTACAATACAGTTAATAAAAGATCACGGCTGTAAAGCAGGCTTAGTGTTTAACCCTGCTACAAGCTTAAGTTATTTAGATCATGTTATTGATAAGCTAGATACCATTTTACTTATGTCGGTTAACCCTGGTTTTGGCGGGCAAAGCTTTATCCCTCATACGCTTGAAAAATTACGCCAAGCTAAACAGCGTATTATTGAGTCAGGCCGAGATATTCGCTTAGAGGTTGATGGTGGGATTAAAGTCGATAACATTGCAGCAGCAGCACAAGCGGGTGCTGATATGTTTGTTGCAGGCTCAGCTATTTTTAATCAACCAGATTACAAGGTTGTGATTGATCAAATGCGTAAACAGCTTGGAAGTGTTAAGTAATGAAGTACGATGTCGCCTTATTTGATTTAGATGGTACCTTGGTTGATAGCGTTTACGACTTGTATATTGCTATTAATTTAACCTTGAGTGGTCTTGCTTTCCCTATTGTTAGTCAACGCTTGGTTGAAAGCTGGGTCGGTAATGGGGTTGAAGTCCTCGTTAAACGCGCTTTGAGTGGCGATATGCAAGTGAGTGAACATCTAGATGAGTCACTTAGTAGCAAAGCAATATTACAGTTTTACAAGCACTATGAACAACAAGTTGGTGAGTATAGTGTGCTGTACCAACATGTAGAAACCGGGCTTGCAGCACTTCGTGGTATGCCTAAAGCATTAATCACTAATAAGTCTCGAATATTTACAGAAAAATTACTCGACAAACTGGCACTAACGAGTCATTTTGATGTGATTGTATGTGGTGACGACATGGCAAAAAAACCATCGCCAGAGCCATTGCTGTTTGCCTGCAAAAAACTAAATGCGGAGCCTAATAAAGCAATAATGATAGGGGATTCTAAAAGCGATATACTTGCAGCTAAAGCCGCTAATATAGACGTGATTGCACTTAGTTACGGTTATAACCAAGGTGAAAATCTTGAGGATTATAATCCGCAGTACCTATGCGATAACTTCTTAGATATAATACCTGTTCTAACGCAGCGTTAAATATTATTAATTAAGCAAAATAAAGGAAAATCATGAGTAAACCAGTAGTTTTAAGCGGCATTCAGCCAACCGGTGGTATGACAATAGGCAACTATGTTGGCGCTATTAACCAGTGGCTAAAGTTACAGGAAGACCACGAAAGTTTCTTTATGTTAGTAGACTTACACGCTATTACGGTTCGCCAAGAGCCTGAATTACTGCGCTCTCGAGTGTTGGATGGTATTGCTCTTTACGCAGCATGTGGCATTGATCCTGAAAAATCTGCGTTATTTGTACAATCACAAGTACCTGAGCACGCACAGTTAGCGTGGGTATTAAATTGTTACGCGCAAATGGGTGAGCTTAATCGAATGACTCAGTTTAAAGACAAGTCATCTAAGCATGCAAATAACGTAAACGTGGGCTTATTTTCGTATCCGGTATTGCAAGCTGCAGATATTTTATTATATCAAGCTGATCAAGTACCCGTCGGTGAAGATCAAAAGCAACACTTAGAGCTGACTCGCGATATAGCAACACGCTTTAATAATTTATACGGCGACGTATTTAAATTACCAGAGCCGTACATTCCTGAGTTTGGTGCACGCGTAATGAGCTTGCAAGACCCACTTAAAAAGATGTCTAAGTCTGACGAAAACCCAAATGGTTACATCATGTTATTAGATGAGCCTAAACAAATTGTGAAAAAGCTTAAAAAAGCAGTAACAGATTCAGATGAACAAGCACGTATTTATTTTGATCGCACAGAAAAGCCTGGCGTATCAAACTTGCTTACTTTATTGAGTGTTGCAACTAAGCGCTCAATAGAAGACCTAGTTCCTGAGTATGAAGATAAAATGTATGGCCATTTAAAGAAAGATACAGCAGATGCAGTTGTAAACATGATTGAGCCAATACAAGCACGTTTTAAAGAGATCAGAGAAGATCAAAACCTACTTAATAGCATAATGAAATCAGGTGCTGAAAAAGCAAGTGTACGTGCTGAGAAAACATTGAAATCGGTATACGATGCGCTTGGTTTTATACCTCGCGGTTAAATTATATATAAATTTAAAAACAAAAAATGCCGCTTTACTAAGCGGCATTTTTTATATAATACTGATTAATTGAGTTATATTTTATATAGAAGCTTATTTGCCCGCCACTTTATAACTCTAAAGTACTTAATACCGACTTTCCTTATGGTGGGTAAGCAAAACCTCTATTTATTTAATAGAGGTTTTAAGTAATGCCCAGTATGTGAACGCTCACATTCGGCTACTTCTTCTGGCGTGCCTGCAATGAGTATTTCACCACCGCCAGCTCCGCCTTCAGGTCCTAAATCGATAACCCAATCTGCTGTTTTAATTACATCGAGGTTGTGCTCAATAACAACAATTGTATTGCCGTGATCGCGCAGACGATGAAGTACAACAAGCAGCTGTTCAATATCAGCAAAGTGTAAGCCTGTTGTTGGCTCATCTAATATGTAGAGCGTTTTACCAGTATCACGCTTTGATAGCTCGCGTGCTAATTTTACACGTTGCGCCTCACCACCAGAGAGAGTAGTAGCGGCTTGACCTAAACGCACGTACGACAAACCAACGTCCATCAGCGTTTTAAGCTTACGCGCAATAGCCGGTATTTTATCAAAGTAATCATGAGCGTCTTCAACAGTCATCTCAAGCACTTGGTGTATGTTTTTACCTTTGTATTGTACTTCGAGGGTTTCGCGGTTATAGCGTTTACTCTTACATACATCACACGGTACATACACATCAGGTAAAAAGTGCATTTCAACTTTAATTAAGCCATCACCTTGGCACGCTTCACAGCGTCCGCCTTTAACGTTAAAGCTAAAGCGACCTACTTTGTAGCCACGTGAGCGCGCTTCTTGTGTACCTGCAAATAACTCACGAATGCCGGTAAATATACCTGTGTAGGTTGCCGGGTTTGAACGCGGAGTACGACCAATCGGACTTTGATCAATATCGATCACTTTATCAAAATGATCTAAACCACTAATTGATTTATATGGTGCCGCTTCGGCAGTTGTTGCGCCATTTAGCTCTGTATGAGCAAGTTTAAACAAAGTGTCGTTTATTAACGTTGATTTACCCGAGCCCGATACACCTGTCACACAGGTCATTAAACCAAATGGGATTTTTAAATCCACATTTTTAAGATTATTACCTGTTGCGCCAAATAGCTCTAGCCATTTGTCGTTTGTTGGGTGACGTTCTTTTGGTATTTCTATTCTACGTACGCCTGATAAAAACTGGCCCGTAACAGACTCTTTGCTTGCTAAAATATCGTCGCGTGTTCCTTGAGCAATAATATGCCCACCATGAACACCCGCGCCTGGGCCAATATCAATAATATGGTCAGCGGCACGAATAGCATCTTCATCGTGCTCTACCACAATAACGGTGTTACCTAAGTCGCGTAAATGTACCAATGTTTGTAATAAACGGTCGTTATCGCGTTGATGCAGCCCAATAGATGGCTCATCTAGTACGTACATTACACCTACAAGGCCTGCACCAATTTGGCTCGCTAAGCGAATACGCTGAGCTTCACCACCTGATAGTGTGTCGGCGCTGCGCTCAAGTGATAAGTAATTTAGGCCAACGTTAATTAAAAACGATAAACGGTCGCGAATTTCTTTTAGTATTTTTTCAGCTATTTGGCCTTTTTGTCCGGTTAGCGTTAACCCTTCAAAAAACTCCATAGCTTCACCAATACTCATGCACGTGATTGCAGGTAAGTTGGTTTTTCCAATAAATACATTTCGAGATTCTTCGCGTAAACGCGAGCCATTACAGCTAGGACATGCTTGGCTTGTTTGGTATTTAGCAAGCTCTTCGCGTACTGAGTTTGACTCAGTTTCGCGGTAGCGGCGATTCATGTTGTTTAACACGCCTTCAAACTCATGATTGCGCGTAATTAAATCGCCACGGTCGTTACGGTAATTAAACGCAATTTTAGTGCTACCAGAGCCATCTAAAATAATTTTTTTCGAGTCGCTGTCTAAATCTTGATAAGGCACATCTAAATCAAAACTATAATGCTCAGCAACAGCTTGTAGCATTTGATAGTAATAAAAGCTGCGTTTATCCCAGCCTTTAATTGCACCGCCAGCAAGACTTAACTCTGGGTTATGCACTACGCGATTAGGATCAAAATATTGACGTATACCTAAACCATCACAGGTTTGGCACGCACCAGCAGGGTTATTAAACGAAAACAAACGCGGTTCTAGCTCAGTCATTGCATAGCCACAAGTAGGGCAGGCAAAGTTTGCTGAGAATAGAATTTCTTCAGCGCTGCTATCATCCATGTATGCTACATGTGCAACGCCATTAGACATTTCAAGCGCGGTTTCAAATGACTCTGCTAAGCGTTGTTGTAAGCCATCTTTTACTTTAAATCTGTCTACAACAACTTCTATTGTATGTTTTTTATGAAGCTCAAGTGTTGGTGGATCAGACAAGTCACATACTTCACCGTCTATACGGGCGCGAATATAACCTTGGCTTGATAGCTGCTCTAATAACTTAACATGCTCACCTTTACGCTCTTTTACTATTGGCGCAAGCAGCATTAACTTACTGCCCTCAGGCAGTGCCAAAACAGTATCTACCATTTGACTAACGGTTTGCGCAGCAAGTGGTAAATCATGTGTAGGGCATCGTGGTTCGCCAACGCGGGCAAACATAAGTCGTAAATAATCGTAAATTTCGGTAATAGTACCCACAGTTGATCGTGGATTATGAGACGTTGATTTTTGCTCAATAGAAATTGCAGGAGAGAGGCCTTCGATGTGATCTACATCAGGCTTTTCCATAAGCGATAAAAATTGTCTTGCATACGCAGAAAGTGATTCAACATACCGGCGTTGTCCTTCTGCATAAAGTGTATCAAATGCAAGTGATGACTTCCCCGAACCAGATAGACCAGTAATAACTATTAATTTATCACGTGGGATGGTTAGGCTGATGTCTTTTAAATTATGCGTACGGGCGCCTCGGACTTCAATGTTTTCCATGCTATCTCGTTTATTACCAAAATTATTTACTCAGTATCGCATAATACGAAGCAATATTAATCCTTGATCAATGAAAAATCCTTACTTATAGGCGATTAATTATTGCCAAGCTTATGGTAGAATCCCAACCTCAATTTTTCATAGAGTAAGATCACGCAGATAATGACCGCATCTTCACTTAATTCACGAGAAAAACGCGCCGCAGTATCGCTGGCGAGTGTGTTTGCATTTAGAATGCTCGGCTTGTTTATGCTGATGCCTGTATTGGCTATTTATGGACAATCGCTTGAAGGTTTTTCGCCTATTTGGATTGGTTTTGCCATTGGTGCGTATGGTTTAACGCAAGCCGTATTGCAAATACCTATGGGTCGATTATCCGATAAGATTGGTCGTAAAAAGGTTATTGTTGGTGGCTTAGTCGTATTTGCTATTGGCTCTGTAGTTGCTGCATTAGCTGACTCTATTCAAATGGTTACCGTAGGCCGCGCTCTACAAGGTATGGGCGCAATAGCCAGTGCGCTACTCGCGTTTGCTTCAGATTTAAGCCGCGATGAGCAACGACCAAAGGTAATGGCCGTTATTGGTATGAGCATAGGAATGAGCTTTGCCTTTGCTATGCTACTTGGGCCAATTGTTGCAGCTTCGTGGGGTATTGCGGGTGTATTTTGGTTGACTGCTATTTTAGCTGTTTTTGGTATATTTATAGTGACTATGCTAGTGCCAAATGCGGTAAATAAAGCGCCCAAAGGCGATACATTAGCAAGCTTTAGCGACATTAAAAAACTAATTAAGCACCCTCAGTTAGCACGATTAAATGCAGGTGTATTGCTATTACACTTAACGCTAACCACAATATTTGTCGTACTGCCGAGTCAATTAATTAAAGATGGCTTAGTTGCCGACCATCACTGGTATTTGTATATTCCAGTGCTATTTTTAGCATTTTTATTAATGGTACCAATAATGATTGTAGCCATTAAAAAAGAGAAAGAAAAACAAGCATTTATTGGCTCAGTAGCCTTGTTAACTATTAGTATGCTAGCAATGTCGGTATGGGTTAATAGCGTAGTAGGCATTGCTGTGTGTATGCTGCTTTATTTTGTGGCGTTTAACTTTTTAGAAGCGACTATGCCTGCGCTTGTATCGCGAATAGCACCTGCAAGCCAAAAAGGTTCGGCAATGGGTGGCTACTCATCTAGTCAGTTTTTAGGCGCCTTTTTAGGCGGTATGTTAGGTGGTTATGTAGCACAAACTACAACGACGCAAGCTGTGTTTGCGGCAGCGGCACTTGTTGGGTTAATATGGCTTATTATTGCGTGGAAAATGCAAGTCCCACCCAAAAGTAAAGTTATTAGTTTAATGACCAAATTAGATTCTGAAGAGCATGCTCAAACACTTGCTTCTCAGTTAGTTGCTTTACCAGGCGTAATAGAAGCAACTGTGGTTCGCGATGAAAGTCGCAGCTATTTAAAGATTAATGATAAAGAATTTGACCTAGACCAAGCACGTAAAGTAGCTGGTTTAATCTAACATTTATAGGAGATGGTTCCATGGCACGCGGTGTGAACAAAGTAATTTTGGTTGGTAATTTAGGGCAAGATCCTGAAGTTCGTTATATGCCTAACGGCAATGGTGTAGCAAATATTACCTTAGCAACTTCGGATAGCTATAAAGATAAAAACACTGGCCAAATGGTTGATAAAACTGAGTGGCATCGTGTTGTGTTCTTTGGCAAATTAGCTGAAATTGTTGGTGAATATTGTCGTAAAGGTTCACAAATTTATGTTGAAGGTAAGCTTCAAACACGTAAGTGGACCGATCAACAAGGCCAAGAAAAATACACTACAGAAATAGTTGTAGATGGCTTTACTGGTCAAATGCAAATGTTGGGCGCACGTGGTGGCGATCAGCAAAGTGGTGGTTACCAAGGTAATCAGCCGCAAGGTGGACAACAAGGTGGTGGTTACCAAGGTAATCAAGCGCAAAGTGCTCAACAAAGCGGCGGTTACGGTCAAAATAATCAAGGCCAAAATAACCAGCAACAAGGTGGTTACGCTCCACAACAGCAAGCAGCACCTGCAGCGCAATCTCAGTCAGCGCCTGCGCCACAACAAAATAATCAATACCAACAACCGCAAGGCGGCTTTGCACCACAACAAAATAGTGCACCGCAGCAGCAAGGTGGTTTCGCTCCTAAACCACAAAATGCTCCACAAGGCGGCGCATCAAACCCAATGGAACCAACCATTGATTTTGACGACGATATCCCGTTTTAGTTCTGGAACTTTTAAAGTGTTAAGTTAAATGCTTTTATAAAGAAGCAACTTACAAACCCAGCGTAATTGCTGGGTTTTTTGTGCGCACTAAAACGTACAATGAAATAGTAGAAGTAATAATTTTCATTTTTTAATTTATCTATTGGCATGAATACCCATCTTGCAAAGCTTATTAAACGCAAAATCTACGTAAAACTATAATCCACTATTTAAATAAATACTTGAGTCATTAAAGTGATTTAATGATTACCTATATCAAATACCTACCGTAATATTTCCTATTGGCTCGAGCCTAGTTTTTTTAACTTAAAAGAAAAATTTATAAAATAGAATTTGACTCCTAATAATTTATATGTGAAATTTCATATATTCGATTTTTCATATATTCGATTTTTCATATATTCATTTCAACAAAGGTTGAGTTATAAATGTTAGAAGTTAATGGGTTACCAAATACAAATAAAGCACACAGTTTTGTTCCACACACTACAAATTTTAACGTCAGCTTTTCTGAGCATAAACCTAAAATTTTATTGTTATATGGCTCATTAAGAGCGCGCTCTTATAGCAAATTGGTAGTAGAGGAAAGTGCGCGTTTATTAACACATTTTGGTGCAGAGGTTAAAATTTTCAACCCTGAAGGTTTACCTCAAACCGATAGCGAAGATGAATCACACCCTAAAGTACAAGAGCTTCGAGATTTAATGCTTTGGTCAGAAGGGCAAGTATGGTGCTCGCCAGAACGTCACGGCGCAATGACGAGTATATTCAAAAACCAAATTGACTGGATACCTCTTAGTTTAGGTGGTGTAAGGCCAACGCAAGGTAAAACATTAGCTGTGCTGCAAGTTTGTGGTGGCTCACAATCATTCAATGTGGTGAATCAACTGCGAGTACTAGGGCGTTGGATGCGTATGGTAACAATACCTAATCAGTCGTCGGTGCCACAGGCTCATTTGGAATTTGAAGAAAATGGGCGTATGAAACCCTCTCCACTTTATAATCGGATTGTTGATGTTATGGAGGAGTTGATGAAGTTTACTTTATTACTGCGGGATCAAAAAGATTACTTTGTAGATCGCTACTCAGAACGTGTTGAATCGGCTGATAAGCTTAGTGAGCGAGTCAATCAACGTTCTATTTAGGAGGATGTAATGGGGTTGTTTGAACGATATTTATCGGTTTGGGTAGCATTGGCTATTGCTGCTGGTGTTGCTAGTGGCTCAGTAGTGCCCGAGTTTTTTAACGTTGTTGCAGGTTTGGAGTATGCTCACGTTAACCTGGTTATCGCTGTACTTATTTGGTTAATGATTTACCCAATGATGGTGAAAATCGATTTTTCATCTATTAAAGACGTTGGTAAAAAGCCAAAAGGATTGTTATTGACGGTTGTACTTAATTGGCTTATCAAACCATTTACTATGGCGCTGTTAGGTTGGCTATTTTTTAAGGGCATATTTGCAGACTGGGTCGATCCAAAAACGGCAACTGAATATATTGCAGGTATGATTTTACTCGGTGTAGCTCCATGTACTGCAATGGTGTTTGTATGGAGCGAACTTACTAAAGGCGATGCTAATTATACGCTAGTACAGGTATCTATTAACGATATAATTATGATTTTTGCGTTTGCACCTATCGCTGGTTTATTACTGGGTGTAACCGATATAACAATTCCATGGGATACGCTATTTTTATCGGTGGTGTTATATGTACTTGTACCGTTAATTTTAGGTGCGTTGACGCGTAAAAAACTAGATAACACTGGGGATCATTCTCGTCTCAATCGGTTTTTAGGCATTATGAAGCCGTATTCTATCGTGGGCTTGTTAGCGACCGTTACTTTGTTATTTGGTTTTCAGTCACAAACTATTTTAGCTAAACCTGAAGCGATTGTACTTATAGCTATTCCGCTGCTTATTCAAACTTACGGTATTTTTGCTATTGCCTATTTTACTGCAAAAAAAATGAAACTTGAGCACAACATAGCTGCGCCAGCGTGCATGATCGCAACATCGAACTTTTTTGAATTAGCGGTTGCCGTTGCTATTTCATTGTTTGGATTACACTCAGGAGCTGCACTTGCAACCGTAGTCGGTGTGTTAGTTGAAGTACCTGTGATGCTGAGCTTAGTTTGGTTCGCAAATAGAACGCGCCATTGGTTTAAGTAAGAAGAGCTAGCAGTAATTGTTATACATAATAACCCAGATAGTAGGACTTCCCGTAATGTATTAAGCACTATTAAAGCCTCGGGCTATGGGCCTGTGTAATAGAGTGTCTCAAAGAGGGTTGAACAAAATTACAATTATAGGCGCTACTTTCAGACGTAGGTATTGCAGTTAAAGCTACGCTTCGCGTAACAAAATTTCCAGCTAGAGAGCTTGCTTTACTAAAGGAGGACATAACGGAAGATACGATTTTAGAGACTATGCTTGAGTATTTGATATTAGTTGATAGGCCGATTTTTTGTACTGTAAAGGGTATAGGGCTTTGTTGCCCTAGTAAAACAGGTTTGAACTCATTAGAAAGGGAGGCAGTGGACGAGTTTTCCAAGCAGATGGCCAAGCAATACTGCCAGAGCACGATAAAGCAGAAGTATTGACTCTATACACATTGCAAATTAAACCTATCGCTTTATAAGGTCTCGTTTATGCGAGGCTTTTTTTTAAGAACTCCTTATAAATGTTTAAACTTAGTTTGAGCCTTGTACTTATGCAGATCTTGAACAACACTTTAGTTAATAATTTAACGAGTGAGTACGCCATGCAACAAAGCAAACTCTGGTTTTTAAAGCAATTCAAAGGGATTTATTTCACTTTTATAGCGTGTGTACTTCTGAGTTTTAATTTTTTATTAAACGATGCATTACATCAAAAGATACATGCGTCAGGGCAGCAATTGGTCAAACAAGTACATGAATTAAATTTAGCACCTTTGATAAATAACGAGGTGTTGCTCGCGTTGGCTAAAAGTGAAGGGTTTATGCTTGAAGCGCAGCCTTCCTCTTCACACTTTATGCATTTAGTGAGTGTTGAGCGCGAAGTATTTAGCTATAAAACACTCAGTTTGAGCTTGTATCATTATCCGGCCTGGGTGATGCAAAGTTACTTATTTTTATTGCTAAACTTAATTATTATAGGGACTGCAGGTTGGTCTTTTCGCTGGTGGAGCTTACTTAAAATAAGTCGAGAAACTATAAACACACCAACTGTCTCCACCAAAAAGGCTAAACAAAAGCAGCAAAAAACAATGTTTATTAAGCAAGTGAAAAACTGCGAACTGAGCTCTTTATATGGAGTGAACCCAGCAACCCATCACTTATTTTTACTTGTTAGCTGCAGTTGTAACTTTGATCAAAATATAGATATACAAGCGAGCTTTAACGTATTAGTGGCTAAAACATTTTCTGAACTTAGAGGGCGATCGGTAAACGTCGTTGACTCTAATTACCTAGCGATTACTTTGCGAGGCGTCCCTGTTACTGAATTAGATTGCTACGTTGCACGATTACATAAGTGTGTATTTGTATTATGTCAAAATAATCAAAAAGGTATTACTCGTAAAAATATTAAAATAGGCGCATGCGATTATAAATTAGGTGCAGACGAAATAATGGTAAATCAATTTGCAAGGTCAGCACTTACATTGTCGCAAAGTAGTTTACTGCAGCATTGCCATCGTTTACCACTGCATCATAGTCAAGAAAGAGCGCTATCTAGTGAACAAGTAATCGAAAATATTGAAAAGAATAAATTCATATTGTTTTTTCAGCCATTATTTGAACTCTCAAGTGGTGATATTTTACAGCACGAAGTCCTAATTAGAGTTCGCCACAGCAAACATGGTTTGCTTGCCGCTCGATATTTTATTAATCAAATTTATAGTGATCAAGATACCTTAATATTAGATAAGGCAGTGATAAACAAAGTTAAAAGATTAATACAAAGTGAGTCATCGGCTTTAACCGTAAGTGTAAATTTGCATCCCAATAGCTGGTTTAATGATGAATTTTGGCATTGGTTGTCCGGCCAACTGACACAATTAAAATTCAACGCCAAGTTACAATTTGAGATACGTGAAGAAGATTTTTTTACACAAAGAAAAAAAATAACGAATGCATTAAATATAATCAAAAAAAATCGCTCTCAAGTAATTATCGATAATGTACAAAATAGTGAGAAAATTACGGCTTTGATCAATCACAATGAAGTATGCGCTCTTAAACTATCGTATGAACTTGTTCGCTTAGTCCATGAGAAAAATCACAATCAAATACAAATTAAAAAGATAGTAGAGGCAGCTAAACTACTAAATTTACCAGTTTATGCTGTTGGCGTAGAAACACAAAAAGAGCTATTTATGCTCGAAAAACTAGGGATAGTGGGCGCGCAAGGGTTTTATTTTTCAGAGCCTTTGCAAGAATTTACTAAAACAGTATTTCATTAGCATTTAGATTAACCCTCTATATTTGAGCCCATCTAAACCCTGAAGCCCACCAGTATGAACAGCAATTATTTTACTCCCAGATGGGAAATAATCTTGCTCAATAAGCTGCCACAATGCATACATCATTTTTCCGCTATAAATAGGCTCAAGTGGCAGACTATAAGTGTGACTCATATCTTGGCAAAACTGCCATAACTCAGGAGAAAACTTACCATAGCCACCACCATGAAACTCGGTGAGTAACTGCCAGTTAGTTTGATTATTGGCTTTAGCGCTCAGCTTTTTTATTTCTTCATTTAAATAATTAGCTTGTTTTAATACTGCTACACCAATCACTTGTGTTGTTGAAGCACTGCCTTCTATTAATCCAGCAAGCGTGCCACCACTACCGGTAGGGCACACTAAGTAGTTATGCTCAGGTAAGCTTTGTACTAACTCTTTACATCCTAATAAGGCGTGCTCGTTTGTACCACCTTCAGGAATAATATAAGCATTTGGAAAGCGCTCTTGCAGAGCATTAAGGTAATCGGTGTCGTGGCGTTTTCGATACTCTATACGATTAACTACATGTAGGTTCATACCACAATGTTTTGCAAATTGGATTGTTGGGTTGTTGTTATCCAGTTCAGGTCCGCGAATAATCGCGCGAGTTTTTATATTAAATTCTTTTCCGGCAGCTGCACAGGCGTGAATATGGTTTGAAAACGCACCACCAAAAGTCAGAAGTTCTGTTTTATTTATCTTTTGCATGTACGCTAAATTATATTTTAATTTACGCCATTTATTGCCACTTATTAGCGGATGGAGCAAATCATCACGTTTTATACCTAAATAAATATTTCTCTTTTTTAGAAACGAGCTATCTATTTGTTGAATATAGTTATTTTCATCTATTTTGAATGTTTCATGCATTTTGTTGGTTTTCAATTTGGCAAAGTAGTTAAAATGTACGACACTTATTTCATACATAATTAACAATAGTAGCTATATGAAAGAAAAGCTGTTTTCATGGTTAAATCGTAGTTTAGATCCAAATACAGCTATTGGTGTTGCAACTTACGCAGATACTGTTAACGCAGTATGTTTAAAAAAACAACGCGACCAATGGATGGTTCACAGTTCTCACAGTGTAAATGTGTCTGAGCAAACCGATTATACCGCTGCAATTGTTGCTTGTACAAATGAGGTTTCTACTGATATTTGTGCAGTTAATTTAGTCATACCGCACTACTTTTATCAAATAGTGCAAATGGATAAACCAAACCTTAGTGATGAAGAAATTATTCAGTCACTCCCTTGGACTACAAAAGACTTAGTTGATATAGCTTCTGAAAATATTGTGGCTGATTTTATCGATTATCCAATAACATTACCGATGCAAAGCAGCAAAATGAATGTGTTTATTACGAATAAGCTGCAACTACTTCCGTTTATAGACAGTTTTGAACAAACTAAACCTGTTTTGCGTGCAATGACCTCTGAAGAAATGGTTTTAGTTACCTTGTTTGGCTCATACAAAGAGGCGCATATGCTGATTGTGCAACATGCTAATCATGAACCTCGAATCTTAATTATTCGTGATGGGCAATTAGTATTAGCTAGGCGATTAAATGGTTTTTTAGGTATTTCTGATAAAGATCAAAATCAAGAATTGGTAGAAGCGTTAGGATTAGAAATTCAGCGTTCTATGGACTTTTTTGAAAGCCAGCTCAAGCAACCACCAATTCGCAGCATTCAGTTACAGTGCGATGATTTATCTTCATTAACTCTTAGAGCCGGGCTTGCAGAGTTTTTACAAGTAAAAGTTGTAGATTTTGAGCCTAACTTAGAATTAGCGCAGCAATTAGAGCCAAATTTTTATTATGCGCTTGGGGCAGCCTATCAATTAACAGATCCTGAGTCTGTGCTATGAAAACCCGGATTAACTTTTATCAAAAAACCTTACGCGTACGGCGAGACCCAGTCCCTTTATCGGGAATGATTACGTTGTGGTTAGGTGCGCTATTAATTATTGCAATCACGTGGGCTTTTTACAGTTATAAAACATATTCTAGTGAGCTTGATTTAGAACAAAATAGGCAATACCTCAAACAAGGAAAAGCTCAGTTAGAAGTTGTAAAACAACAGTTAGCAGAGAAACAAAATAAAACACTCTTTATTAATGAGCTAAAAACACTTCAGCAAGAGGTTTTACACAAGCAGCAAATATTTAGCTATTTAGAGCAAAGTTCAGATCAGTCTGCAACCGACTACGCACAGGTAATGCACGATTTAGCGAAGTATCATGAACCTAATATTTGGCTGACCCACATTAAGTTTGTAGGGCAGAGTGTGACGCTTCAAGGTCAAACATCGCAATCAAAATTCTTACCAATTTGGTTTGATAATTTAAAACAGTCGCCATTTTTTATTGATAAAGAGTTTTCAGTTTTAGAGTTATCTACGCAAGCAGGTGTGAGTGAATTTAATGTAGCGACAGACCTTAGTGATGAGGGCGATAAACCATGAGCCAAACAACAAGTAGCCCGAATAATAAAAATAAAGGTTGGCCATTATGGGTCAAATACCAAGCTCAGTTTGCATCGTTGCAAAAACGTGAGAAGTATTCCACCTTATTTGTTGGTTTGTTTATAGTGATTTACCTCGGTCTCTGGTTCGTTATTTTTCCACAGCAAGATGAAGTTGCCAACATACGTTCAAAGCACAATACAACGCTGCAAGAGTTACAGCAGATAAATGCGCAACTCTCCATGTTAAACCAAGCACTAAACTACGACTACACTAAGGTTTTACGCGGTCAAATTGCACAAACCAGAGATGAATTAGCCGAAATAAATAATCAACTTAGTAGTTTTAGCCAAGGCTTTGTAGCTGCTAAAAATGTACCTGCCGTTTTAAAAGATTTGCTCGTAGATAGTAGCGACGTAAAAGTGAGTAGCTTTAATGTAAAACCAGCACGGGCTATCGATGTAGAAAAACTAGGTGAACATGATACGCAAACATTATTTTTTGAGCATCAGATGGTAGTTACTTTGCAAGGTAGCTACTTTAGCTTACAAAAATATTTAGCCGCATTAAAAAATAATCAAGATAAGTTATTAATACAAGAGTTTAGTTATCAGGTACTAGAGTACCCTCAGGCTGAATTAACTTTACAAATTGCTACAGTGAGCGCTAATGAAAAATTTATCGCGTTATAGTATTTGTACTTTGGCTTTTTACATTATTGCGCCGAGTGCGCTTGCGCAACTTCGCGATCCGACTCAGCCAAATATGTTTGTGAGTAACAATAGTCCAGTTAAGCAAAGTACAGAACTTAAATTGCAATCTATTATTAAAAACAGTACAGCATTTAAGGCCATTATTTCAGGCCATATTTATCGAGTTGGTGATGCTGTAGATGATTTTCGGGTGCTAAGCATTAACTCAAAACAGGTTGTGTTAGCAAATGATGATAAACAAATAAAATTAGAATTATATGACTATGAAATTAAAAAATAATTTATCTCATCCGTGGCTTGTTCTTCTATTGTTACCTACATTTTTAACTGCGTGCCATAGCTTTAAACCAGGTAAAGAGGTTAAAAATCATATAGAGCAAGAGTTATCTGAAAGACCTACAGAGACTAAAGTAATTGTGCCTTTACAAATGCCAAGCGAACTTACACAAAGCTTATTGTCATCTATAAATAATGAGCAAACAATAAGTGATGATTTATCTATCAAGCGTTTTGATGTCGCTGCAAATGATGTTGAAATAGGCGCTTTTTTTGCAGGCTTAACAGACGATACCCCTTTTAGTGTTGCTGTGCATCCTGAGGTAAATGGCACAATTAATTTAAATCTTAAAAGCGTTACGTTTAATGAAGTCATTAATGTTATTAAGCGTATGTATCCTTTAGATATTGTTAATGAAGGACGAATTGTACAAGTACTACCAGCCAAAATGCGCACAGAAACAATACCTGTAAATTATTTAATGATGCAACGCCATGGTCAGTCTACAGTGAGTGTTGTTGCTGGTGGGGTGAGTCAATTTGCACAAAGTGGCAGTGGTTCGAGTGGTTCAAGTTCAGGTAATAGTAACCAGCAAAATAGTGAATTTGGCGGCGATAATCAAAGCTTAGATTTAAATGGTTCTCGAATCCAAACAATTAATAAAAACGATTTTTGGAAGGAATTAGAAGTTGCCCTTAAGTCTTTAATTGGCGCAAGCGATGGGCGCTATGTTGTTGCAAGCCCACAAGCTAGTTTGGTAACCGTAAATGCATTACCAAGCGAAATTAGTCAGCTAAAAGAGTTTTTACGTCAAAGCCAAGAAAACCTGCAACGCCAAGTTATTTTAGAAGCAAAAATAATAGAAGTAACCTTAAAAGATGAGTACCAACAAGGGGTCAACTGGGAGCGCATAGCCAGTGGTTTAGAAGGCGGTATTTCGTTTGCTACAACAGCGGGTTCTACAATTAGTAATAGTATTTCGGCTGCCATTGGCGGAGCGTCATCGCTGACAATTCAAAAGGGTGACTTTAACGGGGTTATTAATTTGCTAGAAACCCAAGGTGATGTGCAAATGTTATCTAACCCTCGCGTTACGGCTACAAACAACCAAAAAGCAGTTATAAAAGTAGGGCAAGACGAATACTTTGTTACTAATGTATCAAGTACGACGGTAACTGGTACTGCTACAACTACCTCGCCTGAGATTGATTTAACACCGTTCTTTTCTGGTATTGCCCTTGATGTAACGCCGCAAATTGACAAGTACGGCTCAGTTATTTTGCATGTTCACCCTTCAGTAACTGAAACAGAAGAGCAGCTAAAGGTAATTACTTTAGACGATCAACGTTTTGAATTACCTCTAGCGCAGAGCAACATTCGAGAGTCAGATACCGTTATTCGCGCTCAAAGTGGCGAAATAGTGGTTATTGGTGGTTTGATGCAAACGTCAACACAGGATGAAGAATCAAAAACACCCGTACTGGGTGATATCCCCATATTTGGCAACTTATTCAAAAGTATTCGTAAACGCCAAGAGAAAAAAGAACTAATTATTTTAATCAAACCAACCGTTGTTATGCCCGATACTTGGAAAAAACAACAAGGTGAAAGCCGTCAGCTTTTAAAAACATGGTATGAAAACTAACTATGTATTTAAGCTTTTTTAATTTAAGTGAAATGCCTTTCACGCTAACCCCTAACACACAATTTTTTTGTGCACTTGAACCGCACCACGAAGCGATGCAAGTGCTAACAACAGCCATTGAAATGGGTGAGGGGTTTATTAAAGTCACCGGTGAAGTTGGGACAGGTAAAACGTTGCTTTGTAGAAAGCTATTAAACCAACTTGAGCCAGATTACATTGTGGCTTATTTACCTAACTCTTATTTAAGTCCTGAAGAGCTTAGATGGGCGATTGCAATTGAACTGGGTATGGATGTAGATAAAGCATTGGACCAACAAGCACTAGGGCAGCTTATAAATCATCACTTACTCGACTTACAAGAAGATAATGAGCGCGTAGTACTTTTGATAGATGAGGCGCAATGCTTGAGTTGGGAGACACTAGAGGCGCTGAGATTATTTACAAACTTAGAAACAGAAAGCGAAAAGCTGATTCAAGTTGTGTTATTTGGGCAACCTGAACTTGATGAAAAACTGGCAAACAATAAAGTAAGGCAGCTGCGCCAACGTATTAGTTTTTCTTATAAATTACGGGCGATGACTGGCGCTGAGGTTGTTTATTATATTAATCATCGCTTACAAGTTGCAGGATTTAATAGACCTCCTTTATTTAATAATAGTATGGGGCTTAAGATTGCCAGAGCAAGCCGTGGAATTCCTAGATTAGTTAATATTTTATGCCACAAAGCACTATTACAAGCTTACGGTGAAGGGTTAAATATAATAACAAATCGCCATATTCAGCTTGCCATAAAAGATACCGAAGACTGCGCAAAATATCGAACCGGTCAATATTGGAGCTACAGCGCGTTAATGTTTAGTGTTTTAGCTATTGCTGCCATATGGGTTTGGAGGCAGTGGTTATGAGCGTTATAAATAATATGCTTAAAAATATTGAGCAACGTGAAGCTAAACAAGTGAATATTCAAGAAGGTATAAGCGTAAAGCCAATATATGATGTAAAAAACATTGTATTTAAAGCCGCAATTTTACTTATTATGCTAAGTGTCATTTTTTTAGCATACCTGTATTTACCGACCGCCGACAAAAAAGAAACTCAACGAGAGTCTGTGCTACCACAGCAAAAAATGGTCGCGGTTTTGAGCTCTAATTTATCTGATTCTCAAGATGAAAAAAGCACTGTAGAGCCTTTAGTTGAGCAAGCAATTGTGAAGAAGGCTGTGCAAGTTGAGCAAATAAAACCAGAATTGAATGATTTAGCTGAATCCAAGTTGAGTGAAGCAACATTACAGGTTTCTCAACCAACGGCTGAGCCGGTTGTAATTGCCGAGGTTAAACAAAGCCCTGCACTAGCTAAAGATAATATGTTAGTGGCTAGCAAAGTTATTGTCAGCAAGCCAAAAATTACTTCAGTGACTAAAACTAAGCCACAAAATACTATGATCAAAAGCGCGGCAGAAACTAAGTCATCACAGGCTTTATTGGTCGAGCAATTAGCAGCAGCTAAACAGGCAATACAGTTTGGCTTATACAACGAAGCTATTAGTGATTTAAACATTATTTTAGCGCAATCGCCTTTACATGTTGAGGCTCGAAATTTACTGGCTGCAACTTACTTTAAACAACAAGATATAAATTCTGCACAGCAGGTTTTGCAATCAGGTATTCGCCAAAACCCTAACGTACTTGAATGGCGTGTAATGCTAAGCAAAATACTCATTATGCAACAACAGTATGAAGGAGTATTACTGCTTTTAAGTGATGAATTTGAATCCCAGGCGAATCTAGATTTTTGGGTGCTGCAAGGTACTGCTGCGCAAAGTGCGAGTAAGCACCATAAAGCACTTGAAAGCTTTAAACATCTTACACAGCTCCAGCCTAGTCAAGCCAAGTGGTGGCTTGCACTTGCAACCTCAAAAGATGCACTAGGAGAGTACCTCGATGCTAAACAGCTTTATAAGGTGGCTCTAGATTTAGGTGGGTTAAATACCGCTATGACCCAGCATGCATTACAGCGTTTAGTTGCACTAAAGGAGGCCGTATGAGACCTAGTTTAAAAATGCGCTTAGGCGATTTACTTGTCCACGAACACATGATCACTGAAGCGCAACTAAGTGAAGCATTAAATGTTCAAGCTGCAACGGGCCGTAAATTAGGTTCGACACTTATTACACTTGAGTTTATTAGTGAGCCACAGTTATTACGCTTTTTAGCGCAGCAATTACAGGTACCTTTTTTAGATATATCACAGCGAAAAATATCACACGATGTGTCTAAGCTTTTATCTGAGGTATATGCGCGTCGTTACAGAGCACTAGTAATCGAAGATAATGGTGACTCTGTTTTGGTCGGGATGAGCGACCCAGCTGATTTAAGGGGGCTTGATCAACTTGCGACTATGCTTGCTCCTAAACGAATAGATTTAGCTGTTGTACAAGAAAGCCAAATCATGGCTGCATTTGACAACGTATATCGTCGTACAGATGAAATTACCAACTTTGCAGCACAACTCCATGAAGAATATCAAGACGTAGAAGAATTTGATTTAAACTCTTTAGGTGATGAGACATCCGATGCAACCGTTGTAAAGTTACTGCAATCAATATTTGAGGACGCTGTGCAAGTTCGCGCATCTGATATTCACATTGAGCCAGATGAAGGTTTGCTTCGCATTCGTCAACGTGTAGATGGAATATTACAAGAGCACACTCTTAACCAAGTAAAAATAGCATCGGCACTAGTGCTACGTTTAAAGCTTATGTCAGGATTAGATATATCTGAAAAACGCCTCCCTCAAGATGGCCGGTTTAATATAAAAGTGCGCAGCCATAGTATTGATGTGCGCCTATCTACCATGCCGGTTCAGCATGGTGAATCAGTTGTAATGCGTTTGCTTGATCAATCTGCAGGATTATTATCGTTAGATGAAACGGGTATGCCGGCACACATATTAAAACGTGTGCGCAGCATTATAAAACGTCCACATGGCATGGTTTTAGTTACTGGGCCAACAGGCTCGGGTAAAACAACCACACTTTATGGTGCATTGAGTGAGTTAAACCAACAAGAAAGTAAAATTATTACCGTAGAGGATCCGGTTGAGTATCGTATTGGACGTATTAACCAGGTACAAATAAATAATAAAATAGGGCTAAGTTTTGCCAGTATTTTACGGACAGCTCTAAGGCAAGATCCTGACATTATAATGGTTGGCGAAATGCGTGACCAAGAAACCGTAGATATTGGATTAAGGGCCGCTTTAACAGGCCACCTAGTATTATCAACGTTACATACCAATGATGCAATTACCAGCGCTATGCGCTTAATCGATATGGGTGCACCGGCTTACTTAGTGGCAAGTTCACTGCGAGCGATTATTGCTCAGCGATTAGTAAGGCGAGTATGTAATGACTGTAGAGTACCGTACTTGCCAGATCGCCAAGAAATAAGTTGGTTAAAATATTTAGGCGAAGAGATTACAGATGCTCAATTTTCTAAAGGGCAAGGTTGCACAGCATGTAATCACACTGGTTATAAAGGACGTGTAGGTATTTTTGAGTTGCTCGAAATGGATGATGCAATGATGGATGCCTTACGAGTGAACGACACACAAGGTTTTGCGAAAGCCGCTAAAAATAGCGCAAACTTTTCGCCACTCTCAGCAATGGCATTAAATTACGCTAAGAAAGGTATTACCTCTTTAGATGAAGTATTTAAAGTGGCTGAATATATCCCAGAAATAGTAGGGGATATTGATGCAACTATATAGCTATAAAGCGAAAGACAGCAAAGGTGTATTGGTAAAAGGCCAATTAGAAGCGAGTAACCAAGCTGGCGTAGCTGATAGTTTAATGAAGCGTCAATTTATACCAATATCAATTTCTTTAGTTGAAACAAAAAATAATATTAAAATTTTTGATAATTTATTTGTCGAAAAAATAACGCTAGACGACATGATTATGTTTTCTAGGCAAATGTATTCGCTACTAAAAGCGGGTATTCCAATTATACGAGCAATGATTGGATTGGCAGATACAACACAAAATAAAGAATTTAAAAATGTATTGATGGAAGTTACCAGGCAACTTGAGCAAGGCCGGGACTTATCCAGTGCAATGGCAATTCATAACGAGGTATTTAGCCGCTTAACCGTGTCAATGGTAATGGTTGGTGAAGGTTCTGGCCGATTAGAAGATGCATTTTATCAACTCGCTATTTACTTTGAAAAAGAACAGGAAACTCGCAAACGAATAAAAGCAGCTATGCGCTACCCTACTTTTGTTATTTTGGCTCTTGTAGCAGCTATGGTTATTTTAAATATTTTTGTAATTCCTACCTTTGCTAGCATGTTTGCCAAATTCGATGCCGAATTGCCGTTAATGACTCAAATATTAATTGGTACTAGCAGCTTTTTTGTTAATTACTGGTGGTTATTGTTGGTAATGGGTATTGGAGCGGTATTTGCGTGGAAGCGTTATTTAAATACAGATGCCGGGCGCTTCAAGTGGGATCAATATAAATTAAAAATTCCATTTATTGGCGATATTTTAAAACGCACATTGCTTGCGCGCTACAGCCAAAGTCTAGCTATGGTATTGCGCTCTGGCGTACCTATGACCACGGGGTTATCGCTAACAGCGCATGCCGTAGATAATAGCTATATGGAAAAAGCGATTATTACTATGCGCCAAGATATAGAAAAAGGCGATAGCTTACTTAGAGCCTCAAAAAGTTCTGAGCTGTTTTCTCAGCTTGTATTACAGATGGTCGCCGTAGGTGAAGAAACCGGTCGGGTTGATGAGTTACTTCAAGAAGCAGCTGATTATTATGAGCGTGAAGTTGATTATGACTTACGAAGCTTAACTGCAAAAATAGAACCTATTTTAACTGTGTTTGTTGCCATTATGGTGCTGATTTTAGCATTGGGTATTTTTATGCCTATGTGGAACATGATGTCGGCAATTAAAGGGAATTAAGGTGAACACAACAATAGCTTACTCAAAAGGTTTCTCATTATTTGAGTTAGTTATTGTTGTTATTTTACTGGCAGTAATTTTGAGTTTTGCTATACCTCAATATATAGGTATTAAAAATCAAGCGCATAATGCAAGCGCAGATGCTATTGCGGGTAGTTTTTCATCGGCTATTGGCATGGTTAGAGGTCAATGGGAGTTAGAAGGGAGACCAAATAGTAAGACAAATATAACATTCGTTAATTATGGAGGAGTGATAGTTGCTGTTGATGGATCGTTAGGTACACCAACGGGTGATGAAACAGAAAAAAAAGATACTCGCGCAGAGTCTATAAATGCTCATAAATGCCGCCAAGTATTAAATGTAATTTTACAAGATGCACCAAGCAGTACCTTAAGTAGTGAAATATCGATAATAAAAAGTGTAAGTTTTTTAGTTAGGTACAATGCAGAAAGTACGCAATGCGTCTATTATTTAACTCATACCATTGATATTAAAAGTATACCAACCAATACGGGTGAAATATCAGGTTTAACAGGTTTTTCATACTTTGCTAAAACAGGCAAAGTAAAAATATTTAAAACTAAGTAATTAAAAAGAGGCTTATTTATGAAAACGCAATCGTTAAAAAGTTTACCAATGAATAAACAAGCAGGTTTTACACTTGTTGAATTGATCATCGTAATTGTTATTTTAGGCATTTTAGCCGTTACCGCAGCCCCTCGTTTTTTAAACTTGCAAGGTGATGCAAATGCTTCAACACTCGAAGGCTTACAAGGCTCTATTCGCAGCGGTATGAATATCGTAAACGGCAAGTCTATTATTGCTAGTGATCACAAAAAGGCAACGGCTACAGTTACTGTAGATACTGGTGTACCAGTACCTACTGTTTATGGTTACCCAGCAGCAACACTTGCTGCATTTGAAGCATTTTTAGATGTTAGCTTTGCTCCATCTACAGCACCAGACACAGATGACTTTAATATTGATGCGACAACAACAGGAACAGTTATTATATACCCTAATAGTTACATTGCTGATGATGAGTGCAGAATTGAATACATACAAGCAACTGCAACTACAGGGCCTGTTGTAGTAACGGCTCCTACAATTAATATTTTTACTGATGAATGTTAATTAATATTAAATGATAAGCAGTAGTAAGCAACGATTGCGTGGCTTCACACTCATTGAGTTAATTATTACTCTAGTGATATTGGGAATACTGTCGGTAACGGCAGTTCCCAAATTTCTGGGCAGCTCAACAGAAGACGCCTATTCGTATCGAGACCGTACTTTAAATGCACTTAGAACAGTGCAGTTACGTGCCATGCAAAATACAGCGACAACAAGTTGCCATACGCTTTATATAACCTCCACAATTATTGCTCCCCCCACACCTGATACATGTATCGGTGGCGCTGATACCAACAACACCGATCATTTAGTGGTACAAATAAACACGCAAATAAGTGATATAACATTTAGCGCTTTAGATAGTAACGCAAATATATTTACCCAAATTAGTTTTGATCCTTTAGGTAAATCAAATCAAACCTGCACTTCGCAGTGTCGAATAGATGTTGGATTAGCTGGCGTATGCATAAGTGGTGAAGGGCTTATATATGCGTGCCCTTAAAGTAAAAGGTTTTACTCTAATTGAGCTTATTATTGGCATAGTGATGTTTGCTATTGCATTAAGCATTATTACCGCTTTAATTGCCCCGCAAGCAAAAAAAAGTGCAGAGCCAATTATTGCTTTAAGAGCCTCTGAATTTGGTCAATCACTAATGAACGAAATTCAAAGTAAATCGTTTGATGAGCACAGCGATAGAAGCGCACCTTTTAGGCGTTGCGGCGAAACAACCTTGGGTGCTGAACCTTGTACCGCAGAGGGCGATTTAGGCGTCGATAACTTAGGGGCAGGCCTAGAAACCCGAACTAGTTATAACGATGTAGATGACTATATTGCACTGTCTAACCAGCCTATTACTAATAGCTTAGGAGAGGTGTTAAGCCAATACAGTGACTTTAACTTAGTTGTTACTGTTGAGTACGATAGCGACTTTAACGAATTGACCATCAACGATGGCACAACCTTTAAGCGTATTACTATTGAAGTAACATCACCCTTAGGCGAAGTTTACGGATTTAGTGCATATAAAGGGAATTACTAATGCAAAGAGCTAAATACCAAAATGCATTTACCCTTATAGAGCTATTACTTGTCATGGTTATTATTGGTGTTTTAGCCGTAAGTGCATTTTCGTTTATTGGTGCTGGGGTCAGTATTTATTCGCAAGGGGTTGAACGCCAAGAAGCAGTAGCCCAGGCCCGCTTTTTAATAACGCGACTTAGTAAAGAGCTTCGCCACGCTACGCCAAACTCTTTAAGGCTCTCTTGCGATAACAGTACTAGCGGAGCGTGTAGTGCTCAGCAGTGCTTAGAATATACGCCGTTTTTATCAGCGACTCACTATACAAATTACCTACCTACCGTAGCGCCTTTTAATGTTAGCGCTGTTGATTTTGAACTTAATAACTTAACGCAGCCGCAAGCTGGAGATTGGGCAACTATTTACCCATTAAGCAGTGCTGATATATACGATGAGAATAATAATAAGCGTTTGCAAGTATCAGCATTTAATAGTTCAGCGAGCGAAATTGATGAGTGGCAATTTAGCAAAGCATTTACCCAAGAGTCGCCGAGTAAACGCCTTTATTTACTTTCAGAACCTGTAAGTTTTTGCGTTGAAGGGCAGTATTTATATAGATATACCAATTACGGTTTTACTGTTAATCAATTAGATGCCGTGAGCTTACAAATAAGCAGTGGTGTTAAACGTGATTTATTAGGTATTTACATTGCCAATAATTTAGCGAGCGATTTATTTTTTACTCTTGATGCGCTCTCCCTACAAAGAAACGCTGTGCTTAATGTGAATGCGCAAATGCAATTTAACGATACTGAAGTAATGAACTTTAACCATGAGGTACATATTCCTAATGTACCTTAAAAAAAATCCTCACGGAAAAGCCTTACCCAGTAAACAAAAAGGGAACTTAATAATTGTTTCTTTGGTAATTATTGTTGCTTTATTAGCACTAGGATTAGCATCAGTTAAAGTGCTTTCTGGTGCATCTCAACAAAATACGATTGAGTATTATGGGGCTCGCGCTTTTATGGCAGCACAAAGCGGCCTAGAAAGTGGTTTAACGCAACTATTTCCAATAAATAGCTCAGTTCAAAGCTGTGCATCAGTTACTACTGATTTAACCTACCAAACTACATATTTAGCCAACTGTAAGGTCGAAGTGAATTGTAGCGAATATATAGGCTTACCTGATAGCAGTACAACAAACGGGCTTGTGAATATATATTACTTACAAAGCAGTGCAACGTGCGCCGCAATTGATTGCCCTGCAGGGAGTAGCTGCAGAAAAGATTATTGGCAAACACAAAGAACGCTCAGTCTGGAGGCTAAAACTTTACCATGATGAAAAATGCATTGGTCACTATATTTTTTAGCTGCGTGTTACTTTGTAATTACGCAAATGCAGTGCCTCCAAAAATCGAAGGCCGTTATATAGAGCTGCAAGATACATATACATCGCCTGTTTGGACAAAAGTTAATTTTCAACAGCAATATATAACGCCTCCTGCTGTTTTTATGCTCTCAACAAACCAAGGCGGAAACCCTGCAATAATAAGAATACGTAATATAACCACAACTAGCTTTGAGGCCTTACCGCTTGAACCTTCAGGAGAGGATGGCGGGCATATTAGTATGGGAGCGCACTATTTAGCTATTGAGTATGGTGTGCATCAATTTCCAGACGGCACAATTATGGAAGTAGGTAATACTGATCTATTACTCGAATTACAGTATGGCTCTAAGTCTGGTTTTGCTCCACTAACACCTAAAGGCTATAAGCCTTTAACATTTGCTGAACCGTTTACTCAAAGGCCAAACTTTTTTCATTCGTTACAAACACTCAATAGCATAGACAGCAATCCACCTTCTGAGGCATTAATTCCGTTTTTAACAGTTGCAGTAGAAAGTAATTCTCTATCTGCCAGCGGCGTTAATATTGCTTTAGAAGCATCTGAAACAGCACTTGGGCTTATAAAAACCGAAACTGTTGCTTATATGGCCGTAGAGCCAGGAAGTAACCGCACATTTTCTGACGATAATGGCGTTGAGGTATCATGGGAAACTTTTTTCACAGGCTTTGAAGTTGACGGCTGGAGCAATGGCTGTAATTACTTTAGTTTTACTAATAACTTTAGTGTGGCTCCGTTAGTTGTAGCAAGTAAAAACTCACGCCAAGAAGATGATGGCGGGTGGCTACGCAGCTGTAACCTGCGAACTGACAGGTTAGGGCTTGTTGTTGACGAAGATCGTGATGGCGATAACGAGCGCCGTCACGTAAACGAGGAAGCATCAATACTCGCCATGACCAGTACCTTTGTATTTAATGGTGATATTTTAGATTGTGATACGTTATTCCCGGGCGCTATTTCTACTTATAACAATGGTGAAGTGCAGCTGGTGCAGGGAGTAGAAATAACCGATGGTAATGCGCAGTTTGTCACCACCACAAGTTTAATTTCTACAGCGCTGACGAGCCCTCCTTTGTGTAATGGTCAGGCGTGTGTTGCTGGTGGTTATAACTCTTTAGAACCGAATCAAGCGGCGCAGGTGCCAACGGTTACAAACGATGGTAGTTTAACAGGGCCCGTACCTACTTCTTTAGCTGGCGACTATTATTACGATGAGTTGCAGTTAAGTATGCTGGAAACAGAGTACAGAGTAACAGCGCCTACACGTATTTTTTTAAAAGACACAACCTCACTTCTATCAACTTCATTTTTGAATATAGGTAAAACAAATATAGTAGTAGAAACTGGCGCGTACTTGGCTATTTATGTGGATGGTGCGGTTGCTATTGCAGCCGATGCAAATATTGCGGGCTATATTGTTGCCACTGGTGAGGTAAGAATCGCTCAAAATGTAACGTATCAGGGATCAATTACATCGGCTACTCAAATTATTACCGAAGGGAGCTCAACGTTTGACGCTTTACCAGTACCCGAAAGTATCCCTGGTTTTTGTGGTATTTATACACCAGAAACACTGGATCATTATCGTTTAACAATAAGCGATAACAAAGGTCTAACGTGTGAAGCTAAAGAAATGACACTAACAGCCTGCGCTAATGATGCCTGCGATTTATTATTTGCTGAGCCGTCTAGTTTAAACCTTTCTCCAGATAATAGTGGTCAGCAAAGTTGGGTTACAGGGGAGAATATTAATTTTACAGGCTCAACAACTGTTGAGTTTGCTAAACGTATAACTGGTAGCGTTACATTTGGATATAACACTGCTGATCCTTCTGCACCTCTTCGTTGTTATATCGGTGGTAATAATGTTGGTTTGAGTGGCTGTAAAGTTACGTTTTCTGATGCTGGATTTATTTTTAATAATGATACAGATGGAAATACTACAATTCCTACTCAGTTATCAGCAAAGCCTTCAAATACTGGATTTAATGCAAAAGCGCTATCTATTCAAGCGGTAAAAACAAATACCACTACGGGCGTATGCGAAGCTGCATTTCCCGCTGGTGGCGATGTAAGCTTAGATTTATCGTATACATGCAGTGCTGGTGCAAGTTGCTCTGATACGGTTTCACTTAGTAACAACAATAATACCTTTGCGGTCGAGCAAGCAGCTAAATCGTTCACGCTAAACTTTGATAGTGAGTCTAAAGCCCCGATTGTTATAAATTATCCCGATGCAGGAAAGTTGAGTTTAAATGTAAAAACCAACTTAATTTTAGATCCTATTACTAACCTGTCAGTAAATTTAACGGGTAGTTCAAATGAATATGTCGTAAAACCTTTTGGATTAGCCATGGAGGTAGCAAGTGATGGTTATGCAGCAGATGCCAATGGAAGTTTATTTAGATTAACGGGCGAAGCATTTGATTTGAAAATGAATGCGGTGCAGTGGCAAACAGGGCAAGACACTAACAACGATGGTTTCCCAGACAACTACAGCAATATTACAAATAACAGTATAGCTAAGCATTTTATTACAGAGCAACCACTTGTAGAGGCATTACTTAAAGCGCCTACGCCAGGTATTCAAGGTACGCTTGAAGCGATGAGCACTGTTGCCTTTAATGATACAGGTAGTTTGAGTGAATCTATATCGCAATATAATTACGACCAAGTTGGCATCATTGATTTAACAGCAGGCCTTCAAGATGCCGATTATTTTGGTGCGGGAGATGTAAAAGGTGAGCTATATAACGTTGGTCGTTTTGCACCTTCGCAGTTTCAGGTAGTGGGGGTTCAAGCTGCCGCGCAATGCACGCAATACGGCAGTAATTTAACTTATCTTGATCAACCTTTTGAACTTGGCTTTACAGTACAAGCACAAAATCAAAATGGTGAGCTAATGGCTAATTATAAAGAGGGCTTTGATAAGTCCAGTGTAGACGTTAATGCCGAAAATAATGAAGTAGGTAACTATGTACCTGCAACTAATTTTACTAGCCGCTTAGTAAACCTAGGAAATAACAACTGGGGAGATATAAGCGACGGCCAATGGCAAATGAGCCAACTCAACACGACACTTAAAAGATTAGGTGTAGGGCAAGCAGACGGACCGTTCGCTATGGTGAGCTTAATGGCAACACTTTCTGACATAGAAGGGGCAACACTTATTGATGCAAATGATAAACCTAATACACAAACAGTATGCTCGGGTGGTTGTAATAGCGTACGACTAAATGCATTGCCAATAGAGTTTAGGTTTGGACGTTTAGTCCTTGGCAATAACGCAGGCTCCGATCTCGACCCTTTACTTATTCCTATGCAGGCTCAGTATTACAACGGCAGTGGATTTGTAAATAACGCTGAAGATAACTGTAGTGTATTTGATCACACCCAAATCACTCAAATATCACCTAGCAGCCCACAATTAACCTATAAATATGGGACTGGTGTATCTGGCCAGCTAGAAGCGGGAGTGTATCCGGCAGATAACGGTATTTATGCACAGCCAAATGGTTTGGGTGAATTGACCTTAGAATATAATACTTATGATTGGTTAAAGTGGGATTGGCAGGGCGATGGAACACTGCTTGATCCTCGTACTATTTTACAATTTGGACGCTTTAGAGGAAATGATCGGGTTATTTACTGGCGTGAAACACGCGAATAGTTGTAAACTAATATAATAATTGAACAAAGCTTGTGTTTTGTGCTGCAAGTACATAGCATAAGGCTTTAATTATAAAAAATAATAACGACCAAATAATTGCCGCTTTTTGGGACTGGAATATATGCAAATTACTCCTTTATCTCTGTTAATTTCAGCTAGTTTGTTAGCTAGTAGTGCATTTGCACAAGACACAGCTACAGTGACTGGAATTGACTCAGAGATTAGTGTTAAACAGACAGAATACGATAACTCGACAAGAATACTTGAAAAACATCTTAAAGAAGAAAGTCAGTTACAAAATCAATTAGAGCTACTTCGTTCTCGTTCTACAGAGCTAGATAAAGAAAAAAACCAAGCGCTCGATGCGATGAACGAAATGTACCGTCGTTTAATTGACGATCCCACTATTAATATTAGTGCGGCTCAATCACGCTATCAAAAAGCGGTGATTGATCATAAGCAAAATAAAGATGATATTTCTATGCAGTTGGCGGCAATTGC
The DNA here is from genome assembly GCF_015864395.1 of Pseudoalteromonas sp. SWYJZ12. NCBI lineage: Bacteria > Pseudomonadati > Pseudomonadota > Gammaproteobacteria > Alteromonadales > Pseudoalteromonadaceae > Pseudoalteromonas > Pseudoalteromonas sp. SWYJZ12. The sequence goes on along the minus strand of NZ_JADYXH010000007.1, from coordinate 54,981 downwards.
ATCCCACCGTAAAGATATAGAACAAATTCGTGTTGCTAAGCATACGCTTTTAAATACATTAGAAAGTTTAAAAGAGCAGTTAACTACAGCCCGCGTAGAGCGTTTACGTAACGAGTTTACACGTGAAGGTACGCTTGAGGTTAACCACACTATTAACTGTAAGCGAACAGAAACGCTAGCAGCATGTGAGCAACGCGGTCAGCAAATGGGTCTACAAAAAGCAACTAAACGCTTTGTTGATCAAATTTTTGCAAATCTAACAGAAGAGCGCATTGTTGAGCCAAAACGCAATTTGGCGGGCGCTCAAGTACAAATATTAAGTAGCCATGTAGTTAACAGTGCATTTAGCGGCCAAGGTAATTACAACGTTAACTTAAGCGTAACTATGCGCGGCGAAGTTAATAGCAGCCGTTTATGTAGCTTATTAAGCATAGATAACCGCTATTGTTCTGAGTACGGCACGCCACTTACGGCTGCTTATCAACCAGCGTATAACAATACATTTACCGATAGTCAGTTAACATTCAGTAATAGCGCGGATAATAGCAACACGGTGTCGGTTTCTCGTTTAAATGAGCAGCCAGTACGTGATTATTCAGTTAAACCTGCATCGGTGAAAAAAGATTACCCTTCTATCCTTAATAAGAAGAAGGATCAATCAGTAGAGCTAACATTACGATCAAACGTATACGACGATGAAGTGTTTATCGATGGTGTAAGCTTTGGCTCAACACGCTTGATTACACGTTTACCGCCGGGCATTCATAACATTGAAATACGTAAACTTGGTTATAAACCTTATCAAGCACGTGTTGATTTGAATAAAGCGCAAACAATTAATGCAAATTTAGTAAAAAAGCCTAAGTCGATTGCTGCACCGACCTATACTCGAGAGCAACCAGAAGTAACAACACGCCAGGTTAGTGAAAACGTTAATGTATTAAATGCAAACGTTGAAACGCCGGTTGTCGTTATTCCTGCAGGCAAATTTAAAATGGGCGATATTAACGGCAATGGTTTAGCTAATGAACGTCCAGTAATTGAAAAAGTAATAGCAAATTCTTTCGCTATGCAAAGTAAAGAAGTAACCGTGGGTGCCTACGAAAAGTTTGTAGCAAATACAGGTTATAAAACTCAAGCGGAAAAGAATAAAGGGTGTGCGTATTATTTAAATGGCGAACCAGTATGGGAAGCAAATTTAAATTGGCGTAATCCTGGTTTTGAGCAAGGCAGTGACTTTCCTGCTGTATGTTTAACTTATAACGATGCAAAAGCTTACGCTGAGTGGTTATCTGGTCAAACAGGACAGCAATTTCGTTTACCTAACGAAGTTGAGTGGGAATACGCAGCACGCGCAGGAACTGAAACAGAATACCCTTGGGGTAACGAAATTGGTAAAAACCTAGCTAACTGTGGTTGGTGTGGTAGTGAATGGTCAAACAGACGTGCATCACCAGTAGGTTCTTTTTCTCCAAATGCATTTGGATTATACGATACCGTAGGCAATGTATGGGAATGGACCGATAAAGAATCAGGTGAGTCTGATGTAGCAGTAAGAGGCGGAGCGTGGAACTTTGCACCAAGCCTTGCTCGTGCATCTACGCGTTTAATTTTAGCGCCTGATTTTAGATCTAACTACATTGGTTTTCGCTTAGTTCGCGAACGATAAAACTCAATTAAGGAAGCTTTGCTTCCTTTTTTCACAAATTCACAAAGGCGCTGCGCTTTATATTGCTCATATAGTTGAGCATGTTAAAGTGAGGCAGCTAATATAAGAACGTATTTCAAAGGTCATCCAGCCTCATGTTTAAAAAACTCCGTGGTATTTTTTCTAACGATCTATCGATCGACTTGGGTACAGCCAATACCCTAATTTATGTAAAAGACGAAGGCATTGTATTAAATGAACCTTCTGTTGTTGCTATCCGCCAAGAGCGTGCTGGTGGACCTAAAAGTGTTGCATCTGTAGGTACAGAAGCAAAGCTTATGTTAGGTCGTACACCGGGTAATATAAAAGCGATTCGTCCAATGAAAGACGGTGTTATTGCTGACTTTTTTGTAACAGAAAAAATGTTACAACACTTCATTAAACAAGTGCATAACAATAACTTTATGCGTCCAAGTCCGCGTGTACTAATTTGTGTACCGTGTGGTGCTACTCAAGTAGAAAAACGTGCAATACGTGAATCTGCAATGGGTGCAGGTGCTCGTGAAGTTTACTTAATTGAAGAACCAATGGCAGCAGCTATTGGCGCAGGCTTACCAGTATCAGAAGCAACCGGTTCTATGGTGGTTGATATTGGTGGTGGTACAACTGAAGTTGCTATTATTTCACTTAACGGCGTTGTTTACTCATCATCTGTTCGTATTGGTGGTGATAAGTTTGACGAAGCTATCATTAATTATGTACGCCGTAACTTTGGTAGCTTAATTGGTGAAGCGACAGCTGAAAATATTAAGCATCAAATTGGTTCTGCGTTTAAAACTGATGAGCCAATCGAAATTGAAGTGCGCGGTCGTAACCTTGCTGAAGGTGTTCCGCGTTCATTCACACTTAACTCACACGAAATCCTAGAAGCTCTACAAGAGCCATTAATGGGTATTGTGAGTGCAGTAATGGTTGCGCTTGAGCAATCACCACCAGAGCTGGCATCAGATATTTCTGCACACGGTATGGTACTTACTGGCGGTGGCGCATTGTTAAAAGATTTAGACCGTTTATTAATGGAAGAAACGGGTATTCCGGTTGTTGTTGCTGATGATCCACTTACATGTGTTGCACGTGGTGGTGGTAAAGCACTTGAAATGATCGATGTTCATGGTGGTGACGTTTTTAGTTACGACTAATGAAATTAATGTTTGGACGCACAGTCTCTTTGCAACTGCGACTTTTTGTCGCAGTGCTTTTGAGTATCGTACTCATTGTTGGAGACAGATATACGCAAGGTGGTACCGTTGTTCGTACCAGCCTCAATACCTTAGTTAGCCCACTAATTTATGTTGCTAATTTACCCTACGAATTATTTAGCTTAAGTGCTAAAAGCCTGCATACGCGAGAGCAACTTCTTACTGAAAATGAAGCGCTGAAAAAAAAGCAAATGCTACAAAGCGAGCAACTTCAGCAGTATCAATTTCTAGCCAGAGAAAACCAAAAACTACGCGCCTTATTAGGCTCATCTGCAAAGCAATCAAATCGTAAAATTATTGCTCAAGTACTTTCTGTGCATTCAAACCCGTATAGCCATCAAGTTGTTATAAATCGTGGTACCACCGATGGACTTAGTGAAAGCCAAGCCGTCATTGATGAGATGGGTGTAGTAGGGCAATTAACTAAAGTAGGGTCAACTACGTCACGCGTATTACTCATGACCGACACTACGCATGCCACACCTGTGCGTATACTGCGTAACGATGTACGAACGGTTGTTGAGGGCATAGGTAAAATTAACGTCGTTAAGCTCTCTCACGTTCCGCACAGCTTAGATGTGCGAATTGGCGATGTACTTGTTACATCAGGATTAGGTGGCACATTCCCAGAGGGATACCCGGTGGCTGTAGTAACCGAAATAAATCGTGATGAAGGCCGCCCGTTTGCACAAGTTTTTGCAGAACCTATTGCGCAATTAGATCGCATTCGTTTGCTGGTTATTTTATGGCGTAATCAACAGGAGCAAATCAGCGATGATTAACCGTTATTCATTGTTAATTGCGCTAAGCATCTTTTTTGCGTTAATAATGGCATTAATGCCGCTCCCTTTTTCGTTTGAACCATTTAGACCTGACTGGGTTTTACTTGTACTTATGTATTGGTCGTTGGCAGTACCGCATCGTTTAAATATTGGTACTGCTTGGGTTGTTGGTTTATTAATAGATTTAGCATCTGGCTCACCGCTAGGTGTGAACTCGCTTACATTTTCAATATGTATATTTGTAACCGCGAGCAACTTTCAAAAAATTCGTAACTTTTCGCTTTGGCAACAAAGCTTATTAATTGGTTTGTTTTTAACGCTGTATCATTTAATGCAGTTTTGGCTAAATCACTTTTTGTTAGGGGTTTACTTTAATCCACAGTATTTATGGCCAGTAGCAACCGGAATGGTTAGTTGGTTTTGGGTGTTTTTACTACTTCGTAAATATCGCAGACATTTTAGGATCAGGTAATGACTACCGCAGTATATTTGGCATCAGCCTCTCCCCGTCGTAAAGAGTTATTAAGCCAATTAGGTGTCGAATTTACACAATTTAGTGTTGATGCAGATGAAAGCCCACTTCCAAACGAGCAACCTAGAGCACTTGTTGAACGTTTAGCTCGCTTGAAAGCCCAAAGCGGTGTAGAGCTTGGATATACCGATCGCCCTGTACTTGGTAGTGATACTGTGGTTGTTATCGATAACGAATCACTGGGTAAACCTCGTGATAAAAACGATTTTATACACACATTAAAACGTTTATCAGGTAACACACATCAAGTACTTACCGCAGTTGCATTTGCGACGCAAAATGATGTGCTTAGCTGTGTTGTAAGCACAGATGTCACCTTTAAAACTTTAACTGATGAAGAAATAAATACCTACTGGGATTCTAATGAGCCACAAGATAAAGCCGGTGGCTACGGTATCCAAGGTTTAGGTGGTCGCTTTGTAACTCACATTGCGGGTAGCTATTTTTCTGTTGTAGGCTTACCTTTATATGAAACCGAACAATTATTAAAAACATTCTTAAGAAGGTAACATGAGTACAGAATTACTGATCAATGTCACACCGAGCGAAAGCCGTGTTGCCCTAATAGAAAACGGTGTACTGCAAGAAATACAGCTAGAGCGAATTGGTAATCTAGGTATTGTAGGCAATATTTACCTAGGAAAAATAAGCCGTGTACTTCCGGGTATGCAGGCTGCTTTTGTTGATATCGGCCTTGAAAAAGCGGCATTTTTGCATGCATCCGATATTGTAAATAGTGCCTCTATTGTTGAAGGTGTAGACGACGTACCAATAAAAAAAGTACAAGATATTAGAGAGTTAGTTCGTCAAGGCCAATACATTATGGTGCAAGTGGTAAAAGATCCGCTAGGCACTAAAGGCGCAAGACTCACCACTGATATAACTATTCCTTCTCGCTATTTAGTGTTTATGCCAGATGCGACCCATGTAGGGGTTAGTCAGCGTATTGAAACTGAGGAAGAGCGCTCACGCCTTAAAAAAATAGTCGCAGAATATGGCGACGAAAATGGCAGCTTTATTGTACGTACAGCAGCCGAAGGCGCTAGCGAAGCAGAATTACGACACGATGCCGGTTTTTTAAGAAAACTGTGGGAAAAAATTACAGCTCGTCGCAAAAAAACCAGTAAAGCCAGTATTCTACACGAAGATTTAACGCTTGCCTTTAGAACCCTACGTGACTATGTAGGCGAAGATATGGAGCGCATTCGCGTTGACTCTAAACTTACTCATGAAGAGCTAAAGTTATTTACTGAAGAGTTTGTTCCACAACTGTCTCAAGTACTCGAATACTATCCAGGTGAGCGACCTATATTTGATTTGTTTGACGTTGAAAACGAAATTCAAAAAGCACTACATCGTAAAGTTACACTAAAATCAGGTGGTTATATAATTATTGACCAAACAGAAGCGATGACGACTGTTGATGTTAATACTGGTGCATTTGTAGGACATCGTAATTTAGAAGAAACGATTTTTAATACCAACGTAGAAGCAACCTCTGCAATTGCTCGCCAGCTTAGGCTGCGTAATTTAGGTGGTATTATCATTATCGACTTTATCGATATGGTAAGTGAGGATCATAAGCGCCGAGTATTACATTCACTTGAATCAGCACTTGCAAAAGATCGCACTAAAACGAATATCAATGGGCTTTCAGCACTTGGGCTTGTTGAAATGACGCGTAAACGTACACGCGAAAGCTTAGAGCATATTTTATGTGATGTATGTCCTGCGTGTTCTGGTCGTGGTTCACAAAAAACAGTTGAAACGGTTTGCTACGAAATACTACGTGAAATAGTGCGTGTTAACCGAGCATACGCTGCCGATAAGTTTATGGTGTACGCAGCACCTGCTGTGAGCGAAGCTTTACTAAACGACGAGTACCACAACCTTGCCGAGCTTGAACTATTTATTGGTAAGCAAGTCAATATTCAAACAGAGAGCTTATACAGCCAAGAACAGTTTGATGTGGTAATGATGTAATGAAAGCAAAAGCGGTCTGTTTTTTTTGTTTTAGGAAGTTATGGCAGACTTGCGCCATAATTTTGGTATTACTGGCCGTTATTGTTTCAATTTTAAAATATACCCTCCCGTATGCAAACGAATACAAAGGTAATATAGAAAGCTATTTACACGAAAAGTTTGAAATAAGCTTATCTATTGGCGAAATATCAGCAAGTTGGCAGGGCAGTGGTCCTGCATTAGTACTAGAGAATTTATCGTTTAAAGATAACGAAACTGCACCAATATCACTCACCATTGCTAAAACCAGCTTAGAGCTAAACTTATGGGAAAGCTTAAAAGCACTGCAACTTAGATCTAATTATTTTGTTATTAATGGTTTTCATACCAGTGTAAATATCACCAACTTATTTAAAACCGGTGACAACGACGAAGTCTCTTTTGAGCAAAAAGAGCTAATTGAAGAACTGTTTTTGGGTAAAACGGGTCATTTTGCAATAGAAAATTCCAGTATTAACTTTGTTCTAGAAGACGGTAAAGAGCGTAAGTTACTCCTCAAAAATATTGTTTGGCAAAATGAAGATGAGCAGCATCTTGGTAGTGGGAGCTTAGCATTGCCGGGTATTTCGGTCGGTGATTTTGATGCGCGAATAGCACTTACTGGCGATACCCTAGAGCAAGTTGCGGGCGATATTTATGTGCAGGCTAATAAGGTCGATGTATCTAACTGGTTAGCGCAATATATAAATACGCAAAAGCAACAACTGCATAGCGATATTAATTTACAAGCGTGGCTAAAACTAGATAAAGGTTTTGTAAGCGATATAAAAATGCAGTGGCTACCAAGCTTTGTGCGTTGGCAGCGAGAAGAGCAAAGCCAACAAGTTAGCTTGAGTGAAGGTGGATTCCATCTATATCCCGAGCAAAATAGCTGGCACTTAAAAAGCACCGGTTTAACATTTAATAGTAACGATAAAGCATGGCCAAGTTTAGAGTTTGAAGCTCAACTAGGGGCGAAAAATGAAGTGTGGCTCCATCAAGTTGATTTTGAATTACTTAGTAACCTAGCAGGGCTAAGTAATTTTGATGCACTTGAACCATTTTTAGAGCGCCAACCTAGCGGGCAAATAGATCACGCTTATTTAAATTTTTCTAATGCACAGCAATGGCAATTATGGTTTGAGGCTGACAATATTGGTTGGCAAGAATTAAGATCGGTACCTGCAGCACAAGGACTTAGAGTAAATGGTTTACTTAATCAAAGTAGTGGTCGAATAAATTTATTTGGCGAAAATGGCACATTAGTTACAGGCGAAAGCTTTAGTAACGACATAAATTATAATCAGCTAAATGTAGAGCTAGATTTAGCTAAGCGAGATGATGGCTGGCATATAAGTAGTGACAATATCTGGTTTGATAATGATGAAGTTACTCTTGCTGCAGAATTACAAATTAGTCTAACAGATGATCCTCGATTAGATCTTTACGCAGAAGCGTTCGCTCCAGATGCCAATATTGCAGGTCATTACTTTCCATTAAAAGCGATGAGCCCTGAACTTGTTAGCTATTTAAATGGTGCAATTAAAGGCGGAGAAGTATCTAAAGCACAGGTCTTATTTGCAGGGCCTTTGTCTGGTTTCCCATTTACTGATGGTAGTGGTCAGTTTGATGTATTAGCACAAATAGATAATGCAACCTATGAGTTTGACCCTGATTGGCCAGCGGTCACTAATGCTAATGTACAGCTACATTTTGCTAATGAGCGGATGGACATATATAGCCAGCAAGGCAAGTTGGTTAATTTAGATATTGGTAATAGTGTACAGGTAAGCATTGCAGATTTAATGGATGCTGATGAACTTATTGTGCAAATTGATAAAAAAGCAGAGATGGAAAAGTTACATGACTTTTTTGCAGCGACACCTATTGCCAAACCTCTTGCTGAAATTTTTAAAGTTGTACAGGGCAAAGGCGAAGCCGATGCCAGTATTGAGCTTTTAGTAGGCTCTAAGTTTAAAGGCGGAGCCAGTGTTAGCGGCAAAGTTAATTTAAATGACTTGCCAGTATTTATAGCAACGCCAGGTATTGAGCTTAAAAACTTAACTGGCGAGCTTAATTTTAAAAACGACAATATCACACTTAAAAATGCGACTGCGAAATGGTTGGGCATGCCGCTAATTATTGATTACAGCAGTAAAAGTGATGCAAAAAATTACCAAGCAAACATAGATATAAACGCCAAAATTGATGCCGATACACTAATAGATAGTGGACAAGGTATATTGAAAAATTATTTAAGCGGGCAAAGTGATGTTGATATTGGCTTAGTACTTAATTTTGAAGAACAAGGTTTTAATTACCGCGCCCAAGTTACTTCGGAGCTATTTGGTTTAACAAGTAATCTACCTGCACCTTATAATAAAAATAGTGAACAAGTGTGGGCGCTTGATGCAGTAGTGCAAGGTGATGATATTTCTAATCTCATTACAGCAAACGCTAATCAACAGTTTTACTTTAATGCTATTTTAGAAAATGGTAAATCACAGTTTAGCAATGTCCATTTTGTGCTTGGAAAACAAGATTTAGGATTAAACCAAAAAGATTTAAGCGTAAATATAAATCTTGAACAGAGTGAACTAGTGCCTTGGTTTGATCTGATTGATCAAATAATTAAAGCTGGTAAAGCAAACCCAGATCAAGAATCAAAAGGGATTATGCCACCGCTTAATGAGGTGGTCGCAAATATAGGTTTACTTGATGCGAGTAACATCATTTTTAATGATTTTGAAATGCGTTTAGCACCATCAAAAGACGATCTATATCTAAAGCTAAATGCTAAAGAACTTAGAGCTGGGGTTTTTATTCCTACATCACAGCCTAGCCAGCCCATACGAATTAATGCCGATTACTTAAGGCTTAATTTTGCACCGCACAATGAGCAAGCACTTGAAATAACAGATGTACTTCCTGAGAAAGACTTGAGCTGGCTTACTAAAATACCTGCTATTGAGTTTGAATGTAGTGATTGCAAAATTGATCGCTATCAGCTTGATAAAGTGAGTGCGTCATTATTAGGAGATGGAGAGCGTTTATCAATATCAGAACTTGTAGTCGATAAAGGAAATCATGTGCTGCGCACTAAAGGGCAGTGGCAAAATGGCTTAACAACGCTAAGTGGCGAGCTTAAAAGTGATGACATAGGCGCACTGTTTGGTGAGTTTGATATAACCTCCGCGATTAAAGATTCAAAAGCCGATCTAAATTATGATCTTACTTGGCAAGCAGCACCTTATGATTTTGATGTGAAAACTTTAAGCGGTGAGGTGGACTGGGATTTAGGAGAAGGTCATTTAACTGAAGTAAGCGATGGCGGGGCACGCGTATTTTCGTTACTGAGCCTTGATTCATTAGTACGCAAGCTGAAACTTGATTTTAGAGATGTATTTTCAAAGGGCTTTTTTTATAACAGCATGCAAGGCACTATGCAGTTAGAAAACGGTATTGCTTACACTAAAGATACCAAAATGGACGGTGTACCTGCCGATTTAACCATTAAAGGTTATGCAAATTTAAACACGCTTGATATAGATTATGATCTTGCTGTAGCGCCGCAGGTAACCTCGAGTATTCCGGTTATAGTTGCATGGATGGTAAACCCAGTAACAGGGCTTGCTGCCTTAGCAATTGATAAAGTTATTCATTCTGCGCGCGTCATCTCAGAGATCAACTTTAAAGTAACGGGTAAAATGAACGATCCTATTGTTCAAGAACTCGACAGAAAAAGTCGTGAAGTTACGCTTCCTCAAGCTGCGCAAAATCAGCCACAAGCATCAATCGATTTAAAACTTAAAGATGCACAAGTAACAGTAACGCAATGAACAAAACTGAAATACTAAGCACTCCCACAATAGTTGCCCTGCAAATGTGTTCAGGGCTAAACCCTGATGACAACATAGCAAGCTTAAAGCGTGCACTTAAAACACTCCCCGCAACAAGACCATTACTTGTTTGTTTGCCTGAGGCTTTTTTAGTGTTTAGTAAAAGTGGTAACGATACGTTACGTGTTGCTAAGCAAGTTGAGCGATACAAACTACAACTTAGTGAATTGTGCCAACACCATAATATTTGGTTAAATGCAGGGACAATGCCTGAGCCATTTAACAAACATAAATATTATGCAGCATCGCACTTATATAATAATCAAGGCGAGCTGGTTACAACGTATAACAAAATACATTTATTTGATGTAAACGTAGATGATCAAACAGGTAGCTATCGAGAGTCAGATTTTACCCAAGCAGGTAGCGATGTGGTTGTTGTTGATTCTCCCTTTGGTAAAATAGGCTTAACAGTATGTTATGATCTGCGCTTTAGTGGCTTATTCAACGAACTAGTACGCCAAGGCGCCGATATTATTTTAGTACCCAGTGCATTTACAGTCGTCACAGGACAAGCGCATTGGCAGCCATTATTAGCAGCTCGCGCAATAGAAACACAATGTTATGTAGTTGCAGCAGCTCAGTACGGTACACATGAAAATGGCCGACAAACATATGGCCACAGTATTATTATTTCGCCTTGGGGAAGTATCCTGAGTGAATTGCCAACAGGCACCGGTTTTATAAGCTGCAACGCAGATTTAGACCAGTTACAAAAAATTAGACGAGATATGCCCGTGCAGTCTCATCAACGATTTAGAGAGCATTTATTATGAATTCGGTTGAACAGCATTTACTACACGACAGCCAGCTAAATAGAGAAGAGCTCGAAAAAACGCTCGCTTACATACATCAGCATAAAGTGGATTACGCCGATTTATATTTTCAATCAAGCCACCACGAATCATGGGTGCTTGAAGACGGCTTAGTTAAAGAAGGCTCTTATAACGTTGAACGTGGCGTTGGTGTACGTGCTGTAAGCGGCGAAAAAACAGGTTTCTCTTACTCTGATGCAATAAATCTTGAAGCGCTAAATAAAGCGGCTACAGCGGCTCGTAGTATTGCAGATGCCGGCGAAGATAGAGCGATTAAAGTATTTAGTGATGTTAAAGCTAAAGAGCAGTTTGCACCGCATCAGCCAATTTCGAGTATGAGCGATACCGACAAGGTGAGCTTATTACGCGAACTCGAAAACTATATTCGTGAGCTAGCACCCGATGCAGAGCAAGTAATTAGTTCAATGTCAGCGGTATACGAAGAAGTATTAATCGCAGCAAGTGATGGTACGTTTGCCACAGATATTCGCCCGCTTATTCGTTTAAACTGCTCAGTACTGCTTGAAAAAAATGGTCGCCGTGAACGCGGTGGCGCAGGTGGTGGTGCACGTTTAGATTATGGTTACTTTAAAGAGCTTGTTGATGGTAAACCACGTTGGATGGAATTTGCCGAAGAAGCAGTACGCCAAGCTAAAGTAAATCTTGAGGCTATTGATGCACCTGCAGGCACGATGGAAGTTGTACTTGGTAATGGTTGGCCTGGCGTGCTTTTACACGAAGCGGTAGGGCACGGACTTGAAGGCGACTTTAACCGTAAAGGCGCGTCTGCATTTAGTGGTAAAGTGGGCCAAAAAGTAGCATCTGAGCTGTGTACAGTTGTTGATGATGGCACCATGGCCGATCGCCGTGGCTCACTTAATGTAGATGACGAAGGCACACCAGCCGCTTACAACGTACTCATCGAAAACGGTATTTTAAAAGGCTATATGCAAGATAAGCTAAACGCGCGTTTAATGGGTGTAAGCCCTACAGGTAACGCACGCCGTGAGTCGTATGCACATTTACCAATGCCTCGCATGACTAATACCTACATGTTAGGTGGAGAGCACAGCCAAGCCGATATTATAAGCTCAGTTAAAAAAGGGGTATTCGCGCCTAACTTTGGCGGCGGGCAAGTTGATATAACGTCAGGTAAGTTTGTATTTAGCGCATCAGAAGCGTATTTAATCGAAAATGGTAAAATTACCCAACCAATTAAAGGCGCAACGCTTATTGGTAATGGCCCAGAAGTAATGCAGCAAATATCGATGGTTGGTAACGACTTAGCACTTGATAAAGGTGTTGGTGTTTGTGGTAAAGATGGTCAAAGCGTACCGGTAGGTGTAGGCCAACCAAGCCTTAAAATTGATCGGTTAACAGTTGGTGGTACAGCTTAAATATTACTCAAGCGCGAAGTGAATTCGCGCTTTTTGTTTTAATGAAGGCGGGGTTTAGGCTTCTCCTTCATCCTCTTTATTTTTTTCAGCCTCTTTATACCATAATGCAAAAAAGCACTCTGTTAATTTGTGCTCTATCTCAAGCGCTTTTTCTGTCGGGCAAAACAAGGTAAAGCTTGCTTTAAATTCACCTAAATCGGTTGTACCAAAGTGAATTACCGGTTCTGGGCCAGATATTTTTGCATCAAGCTTGCGCTCAATCATCGAATTATAACGGCTCGCTACTTCTTGAAACTCTTCGCAGTACAGTTTAGCTTGCTCAGTGAGTGTGTCGTGAATAGGGTACGGGTTAAAGCTCTCTCTTCGGACAATAATAAAATGATGTGTAACAAAGCGTTTTACAAAGTTTAAGTTTTTAATAGAGCTGGTAATCAGCTTATTATTAGGTATGTATATGGTTTTTCTAGAAAATTGATAAGTGTGTATATCAATTTCATGCATGGTTGTTTTAATCCAATCAGTTTCAGCTACTTCACCAAAGTAATCACCAACTTGTATCCAATCACCTACTCTAAACGGGCGAGTTGTTACGAGATAAAAAAAGCCTATTACACACTGAATAAACTCACGCGTTGCAAGTACAATCGCTACAGCAAAAGCAGCAATAGAAAGTGCAAAGTTTTGAATTTCGGTAGACCACACAAATAGCAGCGATATCATCATTACAAAATTAATAAAATGCTTAATATTATGTGCGATGTAACGAATATCTTTTTCTTTTTTTTCTGCGCGATTTTTAGCTAGCTTATCAACAAGTACTTTTAGTACAAATGCAATTGTGATCATTACAATTGAAAGAAGAAACGGATGCAGCAATATATCTTTAGTCATAATATCCAATTAAACGCGAGTTGATAAAAACAGGCTCAGTATATTGATTTATTAAACCAATTAGCAAATTTAGTGCAAAAAAAGTAACCAATAAAAATGGAGAAACGCTATTGAGTTACTTCATCAGTGCAATGTTTGTGATTTTTAGCCATTCTTTTTCGGCATATGAGTACAAGCTCAATGGCTGAAATAAAAATTAGAGTATAGCCAAGCGTTTCTATACCTTCTTCAACAATGTTTTTTACCGCACGTACATAGTCATCACCCATTACTGAATGCCAAAATGCGCCTTTGCCCATCATTCGCGAAAATGCGAGTAAAGTAACCATGCCTGATAAGCAAATTCCATAACTAGGAGTGAGGCTATAGGCTTTTAAAGCGTTAAAAATACTTCCTCTGTTTGTTATTAAATAAACAAACACGCCAGCTAAAATTGAATAGACGATACTTTGCCAAGCGCCATCAAAAAAGTATAAGTCGAGGTAGGTATCAAACTCTCTTACAAACATCATTGCCGATAACGCAGCAAGTAATACTGCCGGTATTTTGAGTTGAAAGTTAATTCGCGAAGCATAGAAAAACAAAATACAGCTTAAAAAAGTTAAAACATCTTGCATATGTTCAGTAAGAGTTTCTTCACTGTAAAGTGCATACTGTTTTAATTCAAAGCCTTCAAGTTGAATTAAATGAGCAACACCCGCTAGGCATAATAAATAAATAAAAGATCGCAGTAAAAACATAAATAACCAAGAGAAACTATAAATGCGCGAGATTCTAATTGTAAAAATGCCTTAAAGCCAAAACAAAATTTAAACTTTTAGTATTTTTATCGGTCTAATATCTTTGCTGTTAAAATAATGGCTTAGATATTTATTTAATGTTGAATGGATGTTTTTAATGTGACGTTTTAAGTGGTTTGTTGTGCAAAATATAACAAGCATTAAAAAGCCCTTACTATTTACTTAGCAAAGGCTTTTTATAATTGAGAACTTAGAGTTTAGCGCCTAGCGCATCGTTACAAATTCTTCCGAGCCTGTCGGGTGAATAGCAACAACGGCATCAAAATCAGCTTTAGTTGCGCCCATTTTCATGGCAACGGCAAAACCTTGAATCATTTCATCTACCGCAAAACCAATACCATGTAGGCCAACTACTTTTTCGTCTGGGCCGGCACATACAAGTTTCATTTTACAAGGCTGGCGATGTTTAGTTACCGCTGTGTACATAGCCGTAAAACCAGATTGGTAAATTTTAACGTTTTCTTCGCCGTACTGAGAAATAGCTTCTTGCTCAGTTAAACCAATAGTACCAATAGGTGGATGACTAAATACAACAGTAGGAACTAAGCTGTAATCCATTTTTAAATCATCTGGTAGTTCTTTATTAAATAAACGCTCAGATAAAGTACGGCCTGCTTTTACTGCTACCGGTGTAAGTTCAATACCATTTTCGATGATATCGCCAACCGCGTATACATTCTTAGCTGTTGTATTTTGATACTCATCAACTTTTACAAAACCATCGCTGTTAACTTCTACGCCGGCAGCAGCGACATTAATTGCGTCTGTTGTTGGCTGGCGGCCAATGGCCCAAATTACTTGGTCAACGTTATGAGTTTTGCCGTTATCTAAATGCAGTGTTACAGAGCCATCATCTTCTTTTACCAATTTATTTGGTACAGAGTGAGTATGTAAAGTAGGGCCTTCGGCAGCCATTACTTCAACAAGCGTATCTACAATATATGGGTCAAAACTACGAAGTGGGGCATGCTTACGTACAAATAAATGTGTCTCAGTACCTAAACCATGTAATACACCAGCAAGCTCAACGGCTATGTAGCCTGCGCCTATTACTGCAACGCGTTTAGGTTGCTCTTTTAATTCAAAAAAGCCATTTGAATCGATACCGTGTTCAGCACCTTCAATATGCGGAATGCTTGGGCGGCCGCCTACTGCAATTAATATATGATCGGCTGTGTAGTGCTCGCCGTTTACTTCAACTGTTTTATTATCTACAAATTTAGCAAAGCCTTTAATTACAGTAACGCCATTGCTAGCAAGGCCACTGTCGTAACCTTTATGAATTCGGCCAATGTAGGCTTCACGGCTTTCTACTAGTTTGCTCCAATCAAAGCCTTTTACTTCAACATTAAAGCCGTAATCTGGGGCATATAAATTAATTGCTTCAGCAACCTGAGCACCGTGCCACATTACTTTTTTAGGTACACAGCCCACGTTTACACACGTGCCGCCCATGTGTTTTGCTTCTATAAGTGCTACTTTAGCGCCACGCATTGCCGCTCTATTTGCAGAGGCAATACCACCACTGCCACCACCGATTGCAATATAATCAAAGTGTTGTGTCATTTTATGTCCTTAGGCGTTGAGTTTTATGCGCATTAGCATAACATTAAGTTTTAAAAATAAAGAGTGTTTAGGTGACCTATGTTTAGTAAAAAAACATTCGAATTTCTTGCTCAGCTTGATAAAAACAATAATAGAGACTGGTTTAACGACCATAAATCACAGTATGAGGAATACGTAAGAGAGCCCGCTTTAGATTTCATTAGGCAAATGCAAGCACCACTTGCTGATGTTTCTAGCCATTTTGTCGCATCAGATAAAAAAGTGGGCGGTAGCTTAATGAGAATCCATAAAGACGCGCGTTTTAGCAAAGATAAAACCCCGTATAAAATTAATGTAGGAATTCAATTTCGCCATTTTATGGGAAAAGACGTACACGCCCCGGGTTTTTACTTTCACTTAGCAAATGACGAATGTTTTGTAGGTGCTGGTATTTGGCGACCAGAATCAAAGGCGCTTAACGCAATTAGAACCTGCATAGATGAAAACCCAAATAGCTATAAAAAAGCAATTTATGATGAGCAATTTAAATCTATATTTGAAATGTCAGGAGAATCGCTAAAACGCCCGCCAAGAGGTTTTGAAAAAGAGCATCCCTTAATAGATGAGCTCAAGCGAAAAGACTTTATAGCCATTAGCCCACTTACTCAAAAGCAAGTATGCAGTAATAACCTAGTTGATACGGTGCTAGAACGTTATAAAGTGGCCGACTCATTAATGGGTTATTTGTGTTTTGCTCTGGAGCAACCTTATTAAAATTAAACAACTTAAAAGCGGCTGAGTTGTTTTTTTACTTTTAGACCCAATTTAAAACGTAATGCATTAACGCAAAGAGAGTATTTATGAGCAACCCATTAATTGGCCTTGAAGGCTTACCACCATTTTCAAAAATAAAGCCTGAGTACGTAGTACCAGCACTAAAAGACGGTATCGAGCTTTGTCGTAAAGCCATTGATGACGTGTTAGCTAAAGGCTCGTATACGTGGGATGACTTAGTATTACCCCTTGAAGAAGCTGACGATAAATTATCGCGCATGTTCTCCCCTGTATCGCATTTAAATTCAGTAATGAATAACGACGAATTACGCGAAGCTTACGAGCAGTGCTTACCGTTAATATCTGAATATTCAACATTTGTAGGTCAGCATCAAGGTTTATACAACGCGTATAATACGCTTTATAACAGTGACGAATTTAAAACGCTGACTACAGCACAACAAAAAACAATTACTAATGCGCTTCGTGATTTTAAATTATCGGGTATTGCTCTGGCGGCAGAGCAGCAAACACGCTACGGCGAAATTAGCGCGCGTTTATCAGAACTTGCCTCAAAATTTGGCAACAACGTAATGGATGCCACACTTGCTTGGCACAAACATATTACTGATGAGAGTGATTTAGCTGGCTTGCCAGAATCGGCTCTTGCACTTGCAGCTGATACAGCAAAAAGTAAAGAATTAGAGGGTTGGTTATTTACACTCGATTTTCCATCATATTTACCAATAATGGCTTACGCAGATAACCGCGAATTACGCAAAGAAACCTACACTGCGTTTTCTACGCGCGCATCAGATCAAGGCCCTAACGCCGGTGAGTTTGATAACTCTGATATTATGAGCGAGGAGCTTGCGCTTCGTCATGAACTTGCACAGTTACTAGGGTTTAACAGCTACGCTGAAAAGTCACTCGCGACTAAAATGGCCGAAACACCAGAACAAGTATTCTCATTTTTAGAAGACCTAGCAGCTAAATCAAAACCACAAGCAGAGCAAGAAGTGGCCGAGCTAAAAGCGTATGCTGAGCAAAAACACGGTATTTCTGAATTAGAAGCATGGGATTTTGGTTACTACAGCGAAAAGCTTAAGCAAGAAAAGTATGCAATTTCAGACGAAGTACTACGTCCTTACTTCCCAGCAAATAAAGTGCTTAGCGGCTTATTCGAAACCGTTAATTGCCTATTTGGTATTAGCGTAAAAGAAGTTACTGACTTTGATACTTATCACAAAGATGTACGCTTTTTTGAAATTGTAGATAGTAGCAATACTCTACGCGGACGTTTTTATCTCGATTTATATGCACGCGACCACAAACGTGGCGGCGCGTGGATGGATGACTGTATGGGTCGTAAAGTACGCGCTAACGGCGAACTACAAACTCCAGTGGCTTATTTAGTGTGTAACTTTAATAAGGCGGTTGGCGATAAACCGGCACTGTTTACTCATGACGAAGTAACTACTTTATTTCATGAGTTTGGTCATGGTATTCACCACATGCTTACACAAGTTGATGCCGCGCCAGTGGCTGGCATTAATGGTGTAGCGTGGGATGCGGTAGAGCTTCCTAGTCAGTTTTTAGAAAATTGGTGTTATGACGAAGAAGCCCTGAGCTTTATTTCAGGTCATTATGAAACGGGTGAGCCGTTACCTAAAGAGTTACTTGATAAATTATTAGCGGCTAAAAACTATAACTCAGGCGTACAAATGCTACGTCAAATTGAGTTTTCGTTATTCGATTTTAAAATCCATAACGATTACAAAGTGGGTGAGCAATGCCAAATTCAAGCAGTACTAAACGATGTACGTAGCCGCACATCAATCGTTAAACCGCCTGAGTTTAACCGTTTTCAAAATGGTTTTAGCCATATTTTTGCCGGTGGTTATAGTGCAGGTTACTACTCGTATAAATGGGCTGAAGTACTTTCTGCTGATGCATTTTCTAAATTTGAAGAAGAAGGTATTTTTAACGCTGAAACAGGGCAAGCCTTCATGCAAAATATTTTAGAAAAAGGCGGTAGCGAAGAGCCAATGGAATTATTTAAAAAGTTCCGTGGTCGTGAGCCTAATGTTGACGCGTTACTACGCCATAGCGGTATTGCTGTTTAAAAATTAATATTTAGCACAAACCAAATTAAAGCGCCTTAATGGCGCTTTTTTATTATTTTAAAATTATTATCTAATAATTTTTAGTAATTTCATCCTACCGTACTATGCTTTTAGCACACCTAATAAAATGGACTAAGGCATGGCAAAGTTGGTATTGGCAATTGATGACGACAAGTATGTTCATCATATAATTGAAGAGTCTTTAGCAGGGTTTTGTAAAATAATTCATGCAAAAGATGGCGATGAAGGATTAAGGCTAACCAATAAATACAACCCAGATATTATTTTACTCGATATTGAAATGCCAGGTATGTCAGGTTATGACGTATGTAAAACAATAAAGCAAAGTCAAAATACTCAGGATATTCCCGTTATGTTTCTCTCATCTAAAATAGAGCTAAGCGATCGGGTAAAAGGTTATAGCGTCGGCGCATCTGATTACATTACAAAACCTTTTAATGCAGAAGAGTTAATAGCGCGAATAAAGGTACTTTACGAATATAGGCAAAAATGCGCAAAACTAAAATTGGATATAGTAAAAGCGAATAAAACAGCTGAAATGGCAATGACAGAGTCAGGCGATATGGGACGTATAATGCGCTACGTTGGACAAAGTTATCACGCTAATAACTTTCAATCGTTGAGTGAATACTTTTTTACCTTTTTTGCTCCTTTAAATTTAGATGTTGTGGTGGTGTTTTGGTATCAAGGAAAAGGTATTTTTTACAGCCAGCAAAGTGGTGTTTGCCCGTTAGAGCAAGAGCTGCTTGAGCAACATCGAAATGCTCAACGATTTGTTGATATTGGTAGCAGCACTATCATTAATTACCCCAAAGTGTCCCTTTTGATAAAAAATATGCCAGTTGATAATGATGCTTTGTATGGGCGCTACAAAGATCTGTTCCCGCATATATTAGAAGTAACCAACGAGAAGGTTGTTACCATGGAAAGAAGCGAAAGCAGTTATGAGCAGGCAGCTCAAATAAGTACAGCCCTTCAAGATATTGTTAAGCAGTTAACTACTCAAAATGTAGAGCAAAACAAAAGTACTAAAGAGTTTATAGAGCAGCTACATGAACTTGACTGCGCTATTAAGCTACAACAAACACAAGCTAATCCTGCGGATCTCACTTTATATATATCTCAATTGGATCAAACAATGCAGTTATTTGTATCGGCTAATAGTGATTTAGCCTTTATCAAATATCAGCTTAAACAAGTTGCCGAAAGCCGCAATGAACTTATATCTAATTTACGTACTAAAGCGGAAGCCGCAAAGGTCAATACGAATCATCATAGTGATATAGAGCTATTTTAGTGCTTTAAAGTAAAGCGGTTGATATACTACAGGCGTATTTTATCGTCGGAGTTTATTGTGGTTATTCAGTGTGCTTTTAAAGAGTTACGCCCTTATTTAAATGAATTAGAAACACGCTTTGGTTTAGCCCAATGGGCGCAAAATTGCAGTGGCTTTAGCTTACATTACGATGATAAAGGGTTAAGTCTATTTAAAACCGACGAGCCTAAACTAGGTGCAATTAACGTTGATTTTGTAACCGGTGCTGCCGCCCATAGGCGTAAGTTTGGCGGTGGTAAAGGGCAAGCAATTGCCAAAGCAGTGGGTTTAAATAAAGGCGCAACGCCTGTTGTACTTGATGCTACCGCTGGTTTAGGGCGAGATGGTTTTGTACTTGCCTCGCTAGGGTGCAAAGTTATATTACATGAACGTCACCCGGTTGTAGCTGCACTTTTATACGATGGTTTAAAGCGAGCCTATAGCGATATTGAAATTGGTTTGTGGATGAAAGAAAACATGAGCCTAATATTTGGCTCAAGCCATACTTTGCTCTCTCAATGCGAAAGCATGCCTGATGTTGTTTATTTAGATCCCATGTTCCCGCATCGCGAAAAATCAGCATTAGTTAAAAAAGAAATGCGCGTATTCCAAGAGCTTGTTGGTGCAGACAACGACGCTGACGACCTACTTGATTTTGCCTATCCACTTGCCAGTAAGCGTGTTGTTGTAAAGCGCCCCGATTACGCTCCATTCTTAAACGAAAAAACTCCAAGTATGCAGATCAAAACCAAAAAGAACCGTTTTGATGTCTATGTAAAAGCGGCAATGGTTTAAGCATCAAAACAAATCGGCGTTATATCCCTAGAATTTACCCCTGTAAGAATCGTTATATTGGGTTTGATCATAGGATCTAGCCTTTTGAATCTAGGATCTTATTACATTTTCATGTTAGAATTTGCGCAATTTTTTGGCATAGCAAAGTAGCACAGTAATGATCTTAGATGATATTCGCATTGTTTTAGTTAACACGTCACATTCGGGCAATATTGGTTCGGCGGCTCGCGCCATGAAAACCATGGGTTTATCAAAACTTTATTTAGTTGATCCTGCTTGCGAAATAGACAGCCAAGCAAGTGCATTAGCTGCAGGCGCAACTGATGTTTTAGGCAATGCAGTTATTGTAGGTACCGTTGAAGAAGCTATCGCTGACTGTACATTAACGATTGGCACAAGTGCGCGTTCTCGTACGCTTTCGTGGCCAATGGTTGAACCACGTGAATGTGGTGAAAAGCTCGTTGCTGAAGCCGTAAATGGTCCTGTAGCGCTAGTATTTGGTCGTGAAAACAGTGGTTTAACTAATGAAGAATTACAGCTTTGTAATTACCATGTGTGTATTCCTGCTAATCCAGAGTACAGCTCGCTTAATTTAGCTATGGCCGTACAAACACTTAGCTACGAAACTCGCATGGCATTTTTAAATCAACAACCTAAAAAGGTTGAAGAAGACGATGCAGTTTACCCAAGCTCAAAGCAAACAGAGCTGTTTTATGATCACCTTGAAGACACGTTGTTTAAAACAGGTTTTATCATCAAGCAACACCCTGGTTTAGTTATGACTAAATTGCGCCGTTTGTTTAACCGAGCTCACCCTGAAGATGCTGAAATGAATATTTTACGCGGTATTCTCACCTCAATTAATAAGGCTATCCCTAAGTAACTTAGGTATAGCTATTAGTTATAAAAGACCTAGACTAATTAACGTGCTAATACTTGACTAAATTACTCAGGTAATTACAATGGCTGTAATACTTGACCAAAGAGGTCAAGTATTGAAAATTTGTTAACTCTACAATTTAAAAGTAAGAGTTTCTAAATCAAATTTTTATCAAGTGATAATACTTGACTAATTTACTCTGGTAATTAAAATTTGCACTCTTTTGTGCAGGGGGCGTTATGAAGTTAACATCAAAAGGCAGATATGCCGTTACAGCTATGCTGGATGTTGCACTACACACAGGTGTAGGTCCTGTAGCCCTTGCTGATATTTCACAAAGACAAGAAATTTCTTTGTCTTACCTTGAACAATTATTTGCTCGTTTACGTAAAAATGGCCTAGTAAGTTCTGTTCGTGGACCTGGTGGTGGTTATTTACTAGGGCGTGAAGCGAGCGTTATCTCTGTTGGCGATATTATTAGCGCCGTAGACGAATCGGTCGATGCAACACGTTGCCAAGGTGCCGATACCGGCTGTCAGAGTGGTATGCGTTGTTTAACACATAATTTGTGGTCAGACCTAAGCGCACGCATAGAAGAATTTTTGAATAATATTACCCTTGCTGAATTGGTGGAAAAATCAGATGTGAAAGAAATAGCATCGCGCCAAGATAACAGTATTAATAATGCAATTAAGCAGTTGGAAAACATTCAAGTAAGCTGTCAACTTTAAGGTTGACCTGCAGCGGAGAGAGAAATGAAGTTACCGATTTATTTAGATTACGCAGCGACCACGCCTGTTGACGAACGTGTTGCTAAAGAAATGATGCAATGCCTGACAATGGACGGTAAGTTTGGTAATCCTGCGTCACGCTCACACCGTTTTGGTTGGCAAGCAGAAGAAGCTGTTGACCAAGCACGTACAGATATTGCTGATTTAATTAATGCAGACCCACGTGAAATTGTTTTCACATCGGGTGCAACAGAATCAAATAACCTTGCTATTAAAGGTGCAGCACAGTTTTACAAGAAAAAAGGTAAGCACGTTATTACCGCTAAAACTGAGCATAAAGCAGTAATCGACACATGTCGTGAGCTTGAGCGCCAAGGTTTTGAAGTAACTTACATGGACGTTGAAGAAAACGGCCTACTTGATTTAAAAAAACTTGCCGACACAATGCGTGACGACACAGTACTTGTAAGCATTATGCACGTTAATAACGAGCTAGGTGTAATTCAAGATATCGCGACTATTGGCGAAATGTGTCGCGAACGTAAAATTATGTTCCACGTAGATGCAGCGCAAAGCGCGGGTAAAGTACTAATCGACGTGCAACAGCTTAAAGTTGATTTTATGTCGTTCTCTGCACATAAAGTGTATGGCCCTAAAGGTGTTGGTGCACTTTACGTTCGTCGTAAACCACGTGCTCGCCTTGAAGCGCAAATGCACGGTGGCGGACATGAACGCGGTATGCGCTCTGGTACACTAGCTACTCACCAATTAGTGGGTATGGGTACAGCGTTTAAAATTGCTAAGCAAGATTTCGAAAAAGATCACGCACACATCAGCGCCTTACGTAATCGTTTAATCGACGGCATTATGGCTGATATGGACGAAGTATACTTTAACGGCACGCAAGACCAATCAGTACCTGGCATTGTAAACATCAGCTTTAACTTTGTTGAAGGTGAGTCGTTACTTATGGCAGTAAAAGACATTGCAGTATCGTCAGGTTCAGCCTGTACATCTGCAAGCTTAGAGCCTTCTTATGTATTACGTGCACTTGGCCGTAACGACGAATTAGCACATAGCTCAATTCGTTTTAGTATTGGTCGCTTTACTACCGAAGAAGAGATTGATTACACCGTCGAATTAATGAAAAACTCTATCGGTCGCCTACGTGAGATGTCTCCACTTTGGGAGATGCATCAAGAAGGTATTGATTTAGATTCAGTTGAATGGGCTCACCACTAATAGTGTGAGCACATACCCTAGCAGGTAATGAGGATAGAATAATGGCTTATAGTGATAAAGTAATCGACCACGTAGAAAACCCACGTAACGTAGGTACTCTAGATAAGAATGATCCGTCAGTGGCAACGGGTATGGTAGGCGCACCAGCATGTGGTGACGTAATGAAATTGCAAATTAAAGTATCTGCCGAAGGCGTTATTGAAGATGCAAAATTCAAAACCTACGGTTGTGGTAGCGCAATTGCTTCATCTTCACTTGTAACAGAGTGGGTTAAAGGCAAAACGCTAGACGAAGCAGCGACAATTAAAAACACTGATATCAGTGCAGAGCTTGAATTACCACCAGTGAAAATTCACTGTTCAATTTTAGCCGAAGACGCAATTCAAGCAGCAATTGCAGACTACAAAAGCAAACAAGCGAAGTAAGAAGAGAAACTCATGGCAGTGACATTGACAGATGCGGCAGCAAACCGCGTACAATCATTTTTAGCAAACCGCGGTAAAGGTTTAGGCCTGCGCGTTGGCATTAAAACGACGGGCTGTTCAGGTCTTGCTTATGTACTTGAGTTTGTTGACGATTTAAACGAAGACGATGAAACTTTTGCGGCTAAAGGTGTCACATTAATTGTTGACGCTAAAAGCTTAGTTTACATCGATGGCACAGAGCTCGACTACACTAAAGAAGGCTTAAATGAAGGGTTTAAATTTAGAAACCCTAATCAAGCAGATGAGTGTGGTTGTGGCGAAAGCTTTACCGTTTAAGCTTAAAATATCTTTGTAGTATAAATAAGCCCTGCCAGTTAATGTAGGGCTTTGTTATTTCTGAATATTATTGGTTGAAGTTATGCGTTACTTTGAATTATTTGCAGTCCCCGTTGATTACAATATTGATTTAGCAACGGTTAACAAGCACTACTTGGAATTACAGCGTACTGTACATCCAGATCGCCACGCGAATGCGAGCAGCCGCGATAAGTTAATGGCAGTGCAAAGCGCCGCCGAAATTAACGATGCGCTACAAACATTAAAGCACCCAGTAAAACGTGCTGAATATATGCTGAGCGAGCTAGGCGTTGATATTCGTGCAGAGCAGCAAACCTTGCAAGATCCAATGTTTTTAATGCAGCAAATGGAACTTCGCGAAGAGCTTGAAGAGCTAACATCGTCGCGCGATCCTGATACTGCGATTGCAAATTTTGAAAAACAAATTAAGCAACTAAACACGCAGTACAGTGCACAGCTTGCCGAGCAACTAGCAAGTAACGATGAGCAGCAATATCAACTTGCCGCAGATAATATTCGTAAACTGAAGTTTGTTTATAAGTTACGTGACGAACTAGAGCGTATTGAAGACAGTTTATTTGACGATTAATTACTTGCTGCAAAGCGAGCAACACGAGTTTAAAGAGCATTA
Organism: Pseudoalteromonas sp. SWYJZ12; assembly: GCF_015864395.1. NCBI lineage: Bacteria > Pseudomonadati > Pseudomonadota > Gammaproteobacteria > Alteromonadales > Pseudoalteromonadaceae > Pseudoalteromonas > Pseudoalteromonas sp. SWYJZ12. The sequence goes on along the minus strand of NZ_JADYXH010000007.1, from coordinate 30,115 downwards.
TGGCATTATTGCAAATTGCTGAGCCGGGGCAGAGCGCGGCACCACACGAACATAAACTAGCGATTGGTATTGACCTTGGTACAACTAATTCATTGGTTGCAACAGTGCAAAGTGGCGAAGCCCGCACGTTAACTGATGATCTTGGCGCGGCTATGTTACCGTCGGTTGTTCGTTATCAAGCTGGCGGTATTACTGTTGGCGCAGAAGCTGCAAAAGCAGCAACGCAAGACCCTGCCAACACGCTTATTTCGGTTAAGCGTTTTTTAGGTAAAACTCAGGCTGAAATAGAGCAAAGTTATGGCCAGCTACCGTATGAATTTTGTGAGCACAATGGTGCACTAGCAATAGAAACTGCGGCAGGTAAAATCAGTCCAATTAAAGCATCAAGCCATATTTTAGCTGCATTAAAAGCACGAGCTGAGCAAAGTTTTGGTAATCAAGAGATTTTAGGTGCTGTAATCACAGTACCAGCGTACTTTGATGACGCACAGCGCCAAAGTACTAAAGATGCCGCAGAACTTGCTGGTATTAACGTACTACGTTTATTAAATGAGCCAACAGCAGCAGCCGTTGCTTATGGTTTAGATTCTGGCCAAGAAGGTATTATTGCTGTTTACGATTTAGGCGGTGGTACATTTGATATATCAGTACTTAGATTACACCAAGGTGTGTTTGAAGTAATGGCAACTGGCGGCGACTCAAGCCTCGGCGGCGATGACTTTGACTCACTACTTGTTGATTACTTTAAGCAGCAAACTGGTGTGTCAGCGTTGTCACCTTCGGTTTTACGTTTATTCATCAATAAAGCAAAAGCGTGTAAAGAAGCATTAAGCCAATACGCTAAAGTAAACGTGGGTCTTGAGTTTGACGATCAAAAATACACAGTAGAAGTAACACGCGAAACGTTTGACGAAATGGCTATGCCTCTCGTTAAAAAAACACTGCGTTCGTGTCGTCGTGCTGTAAAAGATGCTGGCATAGAAAACGACGAAGTACTGCAAGTTATTATGGTAGGCGGTTCAACCCGTATGCCACTGGTACGTAGCCAAGTACAAAGCTTTTTTGATAAAGAGCCGCTAACTTCAATCGACCCAGATCGTGTTGTCGCTTTAGGTGCCGCACTTCAAGCCGACGTATTAATTGGCAATAAGCCCGATTCTGACATGCTATTGCTTGATGTATTACCGTTATCGCTAGGCCTTGAAACGATGGGTGGTTTGGTTGAAAAAATCATTCCGCGCAATACGACGATTCCGGTAGCACGCGCGCAAGAATTTACGACGTTTAAAGACGGCCAAACAGCTATGTCATTACATGTGCTGCAAGGCGAGCGTGAGCTTGTTGATGATTGTCGTTCGCTTGCTAAGTTTAGCTTAAAAGGTATTCCACCAATGGCGGCAGGCGCTGCGCATATTCGTGTAACCTTTAAAGTTGATGCTGATGGCCTATTAAGTGTTTCAGCTATGGAAAAATCAACAGGTGTACAAGCTGAGATTCAGGTTAAGCCTTCGTTTGGTTTATCTGACGACCAAGTAGCTAACATGCTAAAAGAGTCAATGAGCAACGCTAAAGGCGACATGCAAGCACGTATGCTTAAAGAGCAACAAGTAGAAGCGTTACGCGTAATAGAAGCGCTTAATGCATCACTTGCAGCCGATGCTGCATTACTTGACGATATGCAACTTGCTAACTTACGCGCTGAAATTGCAGAACTGGTAAAAGTGCGCGAAAATGCACAAGAGCCTGGCGAAATTAAAGCAGCTATCGAAAAAGTCGATAATGCGAGTAGCGACTTTGCATCGCGTAGAATGGATGCATCAATTAAAAAGGCCCTTACAGGGCAGTCAGTAGACAACATTTAAGAGAGATTAGAATGCCACAAATTGTTTTTCTTCCACATCCTGAATTATGTCCTGACGGCGCTGCAATTGAAGCTCCTACAGGCCAAACGGTACTCGACGCTGCACTTAAAAATGGTATTAGCATTGCGCATGCCTGCGAAAAGTCGTGTGCATGTACTACGTGTCATTTAGTGATTCGTGAGGGATTTGATTCACTACAAGAGAGTGATGAGCTAGAAGATGACATGCTAGATAAAGCATGGGGTTTAGAGCCTGAGTCACGCCTTGGTTGCCAAGCAATTATAAGAGATGAAGACTTAGTGGTTGAAATACCTAAGTACAATCTCAATATCGTTAATGAAGAGCACTAGTTTTTAACGATGTATATATTAAAAGCCGCTGTTTGATACAGCGGCTTTTTTGTTTCAAAAAAGCATTTATAAACACATAGCAGCGACTTTATGTCGCGTTTTTAAATCTCAAACGTTTTAAGTTAAATTTTTCTAATCTCAAACTTGAACATCAAAATGATCACGTATTTTTCAGATTATATAAACGCGGGGTAAACCCGCTGCTACGAGTTCAACCCAATCCCTAAAATCTATTTCGGAGGTTTATTTTGAGTAATCTTATTTTCTCAGACTCATTTATTAACGGCGAATTTTATAAAACTGATACGCACTTTAGCGTTAACGATCCCGCGACCGAAAAAAGTATTGTTGATGTAAGCGATATTGACGAGCAGGGTGTAAATAGCGCAATAGCTGCAGCTCAAGGGGCTTTTGTTAAATTAAAAGCGACGAATGCCACCGAGCGAAGCGAAACGCTGATGCGCTGGTATGAGCTAGTTATAAAACACAAACAAACACTTGCAGAGCTTATGACCAAAGAGCAAGGCAAGCCGCTCAAAGAATCGCTTGGCGAAATTAACTACGGTGCAGGTTTTATCAAATGGTTTGCAGAAGAAGCCAAACGTAGTTACGGAGATGTAATTCCGCCAACAGATGACTCGCATCGTTTAACTAGCTTTAAGCAGCCTGTAGGTGTTGTAGCTGGTATTACGCCGTGGAACTTCCCTGTTGCTATGGTTACTCGTAAAGTAGCTCCAGCTTACGCTGCGGGCTGTAGCTTTATACTTAAACCTTCTGAACATACGCCATTATGCGCTATCGCACTTGCTTATCTGGCCGATCAAGCTGGTTTTGTTAAAGGTGCATTTAATGTACTGGTTTCACAAGATGCCAAAACAGTAGGTAAAATGCTGACTGACTCAGAAGTCGTGCGTAAGTTTACATTTACCGGCTCTACCGGTGTAGGTAAGCAGTTGCTATCTCAATGTGCAGACACAATTAAACGCACCTCGATGGAGCTTGGCGGCAATGCGCCTTTTATCATTTTTGATAATGCAGATTTAGATGAAGCTGTAGAAGGGCTAATGGCGGCTAAATTTAGAAATAGTGGGCAGGCATGTGTTGCTGCAAACCGTATCTTTATACAGCGTAATATTCTCGACAAAGTACTGTCAAAAATCACGCCTAAGGTTGCAGCGTTAAAAGTGGCAAATGGTTTTGAAGACGATGTTGATATTGGTCCGCTTATTTACCCTAAAGCCAAAGAGAAAGTACAACAGTTAGTACAAGACGCACTCGATAAAGGTGCGACGTTGATTGGCGATAATAGTGACTTAGGTGGCAGCTTTCAAAACCCATTAATAGTAAACAACGTAACTACTGACATGGATATTTACCACGAAGAAGTATTTGGTCCAGTATTAACGGTTATTCCTTTTGATGAAGAAAGTGAAGTGCTTGCACTTGCTAACGATGTACCATTTGGTCTAGCAGCCTATTTTTATAGCCAAAATATTAAGCAAATTTACCGAATTAGTGAAGGGCTTGAATTTGGTATGGTAGGTGTAAATGAAGGTGTTATATCAAACCCAGTAGCGCCTTTCGGTGGCGTTAAACAATCTGGTTTGGGCCGAGAAGGTGGGCATCAAGGGCTGGATGAGTACCTAGAAGAAAAATACGTGTGTATTAAAATATAACGGCAGTTAAGTATACGAGCGCGAATTTACTTCGCGCTTTTTTATGACGTTAATATGGCAGATATATGAACTTTACCTTTTACTGTTGCTACCCAAAGCGCTAAATGCTACCTTTGGGAACATATTTTTTGTTAATAAAACAACATAAAAAAACAAATAAAAAGTAAAAGGATTTCTATAAGTAGAAATAACCCCGTGTGTAAATGCCACCGTAAGGTGGCATTTTTTTGTTTGGATAGGTATAGGCTGTAATAAGCGCATTTTGAATAAAGGCATGGCTTATAGGTGCTAACTTATAGGTGTGTAACCGGGTAAGTTATCAAAATCTACCTCATCTAGCTGCTCTGGGTTAGCATATTCATTGATATAATTTTTATAGACTTGCGACTCAATAAAAATAGCAAAAATGTCAGCATCAAGATGGTTTTTAGCAACCATTGACCCTAAAATAAATAAACACTCACTGACCGGTTTTGCTTTTTTGTAGGGCCTGTCTACTGCAGATAGCGCTTCAAAAATATCCGTAATAGCCATTAACCTTGCAGGCACCGACATTTGCTCTTTGGTTAAACCTCTTGGGTAACCAGTACCGTCAAGTTTTTCATGATGACCTAAAGCATATTCAGTCACATTGCTTAAGTGTTTAGGGAACGGCAGGGCATCTAAAATATTTTTAGTTACATCCATATGACGTTTCATTACTTCACGTTCGGCTTCGGTTAACGTGCCTCTTCGTATTGTTAAGTTTTCAACTTCATCAGCTGAGAGCAATGGTGTATTAATATCATTTATAACGAGTTGGTATTTGTTTGCAATGCGTTCAATGTGCTCAAGTTCTGCATCACCTAAAAACTCGCCCCCTACATTCACACGCTGTAATAATGCACGGTCTAATGCCAACTGTTTAAGCTCGGTATCAAGTAGGCGTTCAAATTGTTGAACTTCGATAGGTTTTTGCAGCTTCATCGCACAGATGATTTTTTGCTGATACGCTATTTTTAAATCTCGGCTAATTATTTCAAATTTAGCATCTACATATTTTATTCGATCAAAAATAGTTTCTAGTTTTGTCGACTTTTCCATAATGTGATCGGGAGTCGCGATTTTCCCACAGTCATGTAACCAGCCTGCTATATCAAGTTCATGCCGGTCGGCCTCACTCATCGAAAATGAAGCCAAAGGGCCTTTATTTATATCATGTACGGCATCAGCTAGCATTAACGTGAGTGCTGGCACTCGTTTACAATGGCCACCGGTATGAGGAGACTTTTCATCTATTGCCATCGCAATTGTTTCAGCAAAGGTCGAAAAAAGATCTTCCATTCCCTTAATTAGTGTTGAGTTAGTTAGTGAAATAGCGCCTAAAGAGGCAAAAGATCGAATTAGAGTGACAAGCTCTTCACTAAAAGGGATATTTTTATTTTGCGCATCTTTTACATTTATAAGCTGGATTACACCAATAATGTCATCTTCGTGATCTTTTAAAGGAATTGTTAGCATGGACTCAGAACGATAACCTGTGCGTGCATCCATTTTGCGAGCTGCGCTCATATCAAAGGGCAGGGCATCATACACGTCAGGAATGTTAATCACTTCGCCAGAATTTGCAGAGTGGGCAACAATAGCTGTTTCGTTTGGTTTGCCATCAATAAAAAGATCTATATTAGGAAAATCTACAGGGCTCCCTAAAGTGCCACCTAAATAAAGATTTAATGACTTATTTATTACCGTTTCAAACTTGAGTTGTTTGTTTGGGGTAATAGAGTAAATGCTGCCAGCATCAGAATTTGCTATCGACATCACAACTTGCAGTATTTCATCAAGTAACTTAGACGAGTTTTTTTCTGTTGTTAGCCTAATACTAATATCGATAAAATGCTGAAGGTTTGTTTTGTCTTTAATGTGCTGTCGCATATGTTTACTACTTTTTAGTATGTTTGAAGGCACCATTCCAATCCTTAGCTAGTGTTTGCAAATCAGTGCCCTTAATACGTTCGATAAAAATGGTATAAACGTCAGAGCTAAATACGGTCGTGCTGTGTAGTTCTTTAAATAAGCTAAGCGCTTGTGGCCAGTTTTTATTATAAAAAAGCGTCATGGCCTGCTGTGATTTTTTAACTTCATTTAACTGTTCTTCATCGAGCTTATCTGTAAAGTTTATAGGTTCAAACAACTGTACAGCGGCTGTTTTTCCGACAACTTGCACTTTATCTATTAAACGAAATGCAATATGAGGGCATTCCTTCATCGTTTCTTCTGTAACAAGAATAGCTACGCCATAAAACTTGGTCAAGCTTTCTACTCTAGCACCTAAATTAACAGTATCACCAAGAACTGTATAGGCTTTACGGTAAACCGAACCCATATCACCTACATTCATGTCGCCAGTACTTAAACCGATACCTATTTTTATTGCAGGCTGATTGTTTTCTGCAAATAACTGATTTACTTGCGTTAACCCGTTAATCATACCCATTGCGGCTTCAACACCATGGCGAGCGTGGTTTTCATCTTTTAGTGGGGCATTCCAAAATGCCATCACCATATCGCCTACGTACTTATCAATAGTCCCGTTATGATCAAATATGATTTTGGTAATAGCCGTAAGATATTCGTTTAAATATTCACTTAACTGATGAGGCGACATACTTTCTGATACTGAAGTGAAACTACGAATGTCGGCAAACAACACCGTCATATTTTTTCGCTCACTTTTTTGAGATAAACTTTTACCCTGTAGTATCATCTGGTTTATACGCTCAGGAGGCATATATTGGTCAAACATAGATTTTATTTTTCGGCTATGCTTCATTTCAGCGATAGAACCAACAATGATGTAATAACCCGCTAATATAATGATGAGTAAAAGAGGCATTAATAAAGGTAAACTAATTTTTTGCACTGACCATAAATAAACGTTTAAAAATATAACGACACTTGTAACTGTAAGAGACAAAACAATAATAAAACGTGCGCTCTTACCGTGGCTAAAAAACGACAGTACGCTACCCGTTAATGCAATGATGAGTAAGCTTGCTCCCAGTGACCAATTAGGTTTAGATGGCAGTAGCTCTGGGTGCATTAATCCTTCAAATATATTGGCATGAACCTCCACACCGGGATACTGTAAACCAACAGGTGTTGATCTTAAATCAGCGAGTCCAATTGCCGATGTGCCAATAAAGGCTACAGTGCCTTCTAATTCCTCTAAACCAATTTTTTTGGTCAAAATATCGGTAGCCGAATAATAAGGGAAGCTATGTGCACGCCCTTTGTAAGGAATTAATATTTGCCCATATTCATCAGTTTGAATCCACTTATCTTGAAACTTTATACCTTCGAATAAGGTTATACCATCTAATATATTGGAACGGGTTTCTATGTTTTCAGCAAGGGTATAAAGTCGAGCAACTTCAAGTGCTAAAGAAGGGTAGAGCTTATTGCCAACTCGATTTATAAGAGCTGCTTTACGTATAAAACCATCTTCATCGCTATGTGCATTGATAAAACCGGTACCCGTTGTAGCATTTTGTAACTGTGGAATATTTACAATAGCACCAGGAAACTGGTTTATTTGTGAATTAGTATGATCCGCATTTGCCCACACAACACTGCTTTTAGCTGGCAGGTTTTGATTAGTGAGTTGTTCATCAATTAATAAAAAACCAAGAACAGTATCATTTTTAGATAATGCGCTTGCTAGTTTTGTGTCTGCATCGACTTGTTTAGTAATTTCAGCAAAGGGGATGGTGTACTTTTTTGATAAATCAGGAATTTCAGACATAATTTTTGTAACAGGGTTTTCTTCCTGTTCAGAAAAAAATATATCGAATGCAATAACAATAACACCTGCATCAGTAAGCTTTGTAACAAGGTCAGCTACTTTTGAGCGACTCCAAGGAAAGCGTCCTTGTTCTTGCATGCTCTTTTCATCGATATCAATTATTACAACGGTTTCATCAATACGCCTAGGCGTCTCTGAAAGTGTTAGTAACAACCGAGAGTCGTATATTATACCTTCTACGCGGTTCACTAACTTTGCAAGCGACCCAGTTGAAAATAGCTCTATTGATGCAATTAATAATGTAATAACAGCGCCAATGAAAAAGTGCTTTGAAGTAATTGGTTTTAAGGAGCTAATGAGTAACGCTCCTTGATAGACTAAAAATCAAAAACTCGTCCTTCTCGGCCGCATTCTATTTTTACCTGTTGAGCGTACTGCGTGTGTAAATATTTTTCTATAGCTAATAACTGTTCATCGGTTCTTGATGGATCGTGGCTAATAATAACCACATTTTTAATACTCGCTTTTATAGCAAGCTCAGCCACCTGATCTATGGTGCTATGCCCCCAACCATGTTTAAGAGGCAAGTCTGCATCTATAAATTGAGCATCATGAATTAGTAAATCAGCGCCTTCAATAAAATTGACCCATTCGCTAATACTTGTGTTTGCTTTTTCTGGCGGATTTAGCTCATTGTCGGTAACGTAAGCCACCTTTTTATCATCCGCTTTAATACAATAAGCAGTACCACCGCCAGGGTGATTTAGTGGAGCAGTCGAAACCAAAAAACCATTAAGTGTAAATTGCTTTTGAGACGATAAATCAGTATTAAGCGTAATGCTGGCAGGTAAATCTTGATAACACACCGGAAAGTACGAACCACTCATTTGCTTTAATATGGCATCTTCACTTTTTTTATCATCAACGTTGCCAGCTACAATAGTTATATCGCGGTTAGGTTGGTAAATAGGTTTAAAAAAAGGAAACCCTTGAATATGGTCCCAATGATTGTGCGTTAGCAAAATATTGATAGGACTTTGTGTTTCTAGTAAACGTGTACCGAGCTCTACAATACCGGTACCAGAGTCTAAAATGAGATCTTTACCGTTACTTTGTTCAATGTACACACATGAGGTATTTCCCCCAAAAATGTGCGTATTACTTCCTGCTGAAGCCATTGAGCCTCTAACACCAAAAAATTCAACTTTCATAATTTAAGGCTAAGCTCCATCTTCTAAAAAATTGAATTTAGAAATACTAACATTGTTAGAGTTAGTGTCATTACAGGTGCTACTTACAACAACTTGGGTGTCATTTTGCAGGATGATTGAAGTAAATACATGTGTACTGGTACATTGGCTTGCTTCATAAAACCCGGCACCACTGGCTCCAAACGTATTATCTAAAGTACCGTCAGTTAAAATACGCGCTAACATTCCTTTATTGTTAGCCATGCCGGCTAAAATAAGTTGATTGCTACTATCGAGCGCTGCACCACTTAGCTCAGTGTTACCGCTTGACGCCAAAGTATATTCACCGACACCATTTACGGCAAAGCTAGTATCAAGCGCACCCGTAACGAGCAACCTAATAACATTGGCTTTATTTGGCGAATCAATAAGGTTTGCTATTAAATATAACTTACCCGTTGTGTCAGTTAAAATCTGCGCTATTTTATTGTCGGTATCTGTAGTTTCTTCACCTACATATTTAAAGGTTTCAGTACCGTTTGAGCTCAACTTCAATGCGATTAGCTTTGAAGTGCCACTTAATACAGACTTACCACCAATGAAAATATCTGCATTGTCGGTATGTACGCGGTTATAGTACTCAAAAGCTGAGCCTATGATACTTCCGCCAGTGCCAAAGTTTGGCTCTAGAGTACCTTCTGGCGTAAACATTATAACGATTGGGCTAGGAGTGCCACTTGTTACTATTGACCCAACAGTAATAATGTTACCGCTGTTATCAAGTGCAATACCGGTCAGGTTTACCAATTCTGCGCCACTGACAGAGGTTGTGTATACACCGCCTGTTGCAAATGAAGTGTCTAAATTACCAGACTGATCAACTTTAGCTACAAAGCCCGCTTCACCATTTTCACTATTTTTAGAGCCTGTAATAACTAAATTTCCGTCGCTTTGCTCGGTTATAGCGACGCGCGACTTACTCAAATCTATGGCAATTTCTTTATGGCTACTTTCGCTAAAACTAGTATCGATATCACCCGCACTCGTAAAGCGTGTTAATACTAACTTAGTAATTGAGTCCGATTTAGCCGTTGATGCAAGAATATACTTACCGGCATGAGGGCCATTGCTAAGTTGTAAAACGTGCATTGATTCATCGTTTGTCGCATCTACTAAATTATTAAGGGTAAAGTAACCATTCGTTTCAAAGTTACTAAATAATGTGGCTTGACTGTCTATTGCTGCAATAAACGGTTTTGTATTTGAATCATCATTAACACCAGCTACCCAAAGAGTGTCATTAGAGTCGATAGCTAAAGTGTTGGCAAATTGCTTACCACTTATACCATCAATTATATTAATGCCGGAGGTGCCATAGGCACTATTTAAAGTACCTTCATTATTAATCCGTGCTGAAAATAATTTTTCTGAGGCTGATACGCCAGTCGTCCCCGACAAACTAATGCCATTGTTACTAGGCTCGTGTTTAATACCTGTAATTTTAGCGCCGCCATTACCATTTCCACCATTACCATCAATATCATAAATTGCTATACCAGCATTACCAAAGGTGGTGATTAGTTCCCCATTTTTATTAATAGCTAATATTACAGCTTCTTTTTCACCACTATTTCTTGTTATATATCCACCTGCAAAGGCAGTAAATTCAGAATCACTAACTCCGCCTACAGCAAAAAGTTCGTCGTCTTTATCATTATCAAATATATCAATTGTTAGTGCTGCGCCACCATTAAAGTTATTGTCATTATCGCCATCAGATTTTAAATAACGAAGTAGAGAGTCTTTTGTTCCCTCTGCATTGGTAACACTCCCAACCACTAAGTAATCGGACTCATTAAAGTTCTTAACTGCAAAGCCTTCATCATCTCGATTAGCGCCGCTAACATCGACAATAGCTGGAGTAGAGTTCTCAAAATCTAGATCTGATTTTTTATAATGTATCCATAGACTATCGTTTTGAGTGCCATCAAAGCGTTTACCTACAGCCAGTATTTTATCGTCATCAATTTCAAGGTCATTAATAACAAGAGTACTCGCTTGTGAAGTACAGCGAACTCCTGAATCATTCTCACCAGAGTCAGTACTTACAACGCCAGCAGTATTCATTTCCAATAAGCAGGCTTCAGTATTTGTGCCGTCAAAACTAGAATAAGCAATAAAGAGATCTGTACCGTCAGAAATAATAGCTGTGGCTTCTTCATCATCATCTAAATCTAATATTTTTATTCCATTACTATTAAAAGCATTATTTGTTATGCCAGCGTTGGTGTAAGACACAACAATAATATCTTTATCGTCGCCATCAACAAAACCAACAAAATAAAGGTTGCCATTAAGCTCAATACTGTCTTTAAACTCACCTCCAGAAAAAATGTTTGAAAGATCAAGCTCACCTGTAATCGGGCGGCCAAATGTCACATCTTCAGTTGGAATAAGAAGCTCAATTTCATCAGTAATATTAACGGTTATGTTAACGTTTGAACTTTCATTAGGTGTGCCATCATCAGTTATAGTGACATTTAAGATATATTGATTAGTTGTTTCAAAATCAAATGGGCTTTCACCTGAGGTTGATAAAACACCAGAGCTACTATTAAGTTCAAATAAAGCAGTGTTACCGCCAGTTAAAGTATAAGTTAAGGTCTGGTTCTCAATATCTGACGCGCTAACAGTCCCTATGATGTCGCCATCGGTAGCATTTTCATTAATACTAAAACTTTGAACCGATACTACAGGTGCATCGTTAACACCAGTTACGGTAATGGCCACTGTGGCTGTATTGGTTCCGCCATTGTTATCACTAACCGTATAAGTTACCGTGGCAAGTCCATTGGTATTGGCTTCAGGCGTATATTGAATTTGATTGCCAACTACTGAGACCGAGCCAATATCAGCTGAGGCTGAAGAGATCACCAAGCTGTCTCCATCAGAGTCAGTATCATTTGCTAATACGTTTATCAGTATTGGTGCTGCATCTTCAGCCATGGTCGCGGTATCGTTATTGGCAACAGGTGCATCATTCACTGCAGTTATCGTAATAGCGAGCGTGGCAGTATTCGTTCCACCATTATTATCACTAACAGTATAAGTAACTGCTGCTAAGCCGTTGCTATCGGCTGCCGGTGTGTATTGAATTTGATTGCCAACTACTGAGACTGAGCCAATATCAGCTGAGGCTGCACTGATCGCCAGGCTGTCGCCATCTACATCTGAGTCATTTTCTAATACGTTTATCAGTATTGGCGCTGCATTTTCAGCTATGGTGGCCGAATCGGCGTTTGCTATTGGAGCATCGTTTACGGGGGTAATAGTGATAGTTAACGTTGTTGTACTGGCACCACCGCTGCTATCGCTTACAGTATAAGTAACTGTTGCTACGCCGTTGTCGTCGGCTGCCGGTGTATATTGAATTTGATTGCCAACCACTGCGACCGAACCAGTATCTGCCGAGGCAGCACTGATAGTGAGGCTATCGCCATCCACGTCAGAGTCATTTGCCAATACGTTTATTAGTATTGGCGCTGCATCTTCATCTATTGTAGCTGAGTCTGCGTTTGCAATAGGAGTATCGTTTACGGGAGTAATAATTATTGATAAGTTTGTAGTTGCAGTACCACCATTACCATCACTTATTGTGTAGCTAATAATTGCTGTTCCATTTGTATTCGCAGCAGGCGTGTATTGGATTTTATTATCAACAACAGATGCAGAACCTATATCTGCAGTAGCAGCTGTTATTGTAAGAGTATCGACATCAATGTCGGAGTCGTTAGCTAGTACGTTAACTAATAACGCAGGAGCATCTTCGTTCATCGTTGCTGAATCAGCATTTGCAGTAGGGTCATCATTAACGGATGTAACGGTAATAGTCACACTTGCTGTTCTGTCGTTTATACCTTCATTACCAGTGCTATAGCCATCAGTAATAGTGTAAGTTAGTACTATCTCACCTGAAAAGTTTGCTGGTGGAGTAAACTGTATTTTTCCGGCGACAATAGTCGCTTCTCCAACAATATTTTCTATGTTAGAAATACTAATCGTATCGCCATCTGCATCAGTGTCGTTAGCTAGCACGTCTAATAAAGATGCAGAGCTGTCTTCGTCTAACGTAAATTGATCGTTATTGGCTTCTGGAAAAGTATTAACGCCGCTTTCACTTAATGTTACTTGAGCTGTAGCAGTTAAGCCTTGCTCATTTGAAATTGAATAAGTAAAGCTATCTACACCAATAAAACCTAAGTCTGGTTGGTAGGTAAATGAGCCATCAACTTTTAATGTAAGCTCGCCATTTTGAGTTGTATTGATTGCCGTGGTGTTAACTGATAAATCGCCAGCCTCAATATTAAAATCGTTAATTAATAAGCCATTTTGTACTGTTACTTCAAATAATTTATTTTTGCTAAATTGATAGGCATCATTTTGTGCAACAGGGTTATCGGGTTCGCTGTTTATTACTAAAGTTACTGTGGCTGTAGAGGTTGCACCTAATGAGTCTATAGCTTGGTATTGAAATTGATCAACACCATTAAAATTAGCATCCGGCACATAACTAAAGCTGCCATCAATTGCTAATAATAGTTGGCCATGTGTTGGTGCCACAATAAATGTTTCATCAACTGAAAAACTGTCATTATTTGGGTCAGTATCGTTACTAAGCAAACCATTGGCTGCTGTAACCACAAGTGTTTCATCTTCGCTTAAACTATAGCTATCATTTTTTGTTACAGGGGCTACGTTAGTGTTTGAGCTTACAATAGTTACATTTGCAATAGCCTGAGCACCTTGTGCATCAACAACTCTATACTGAAAGCTGTCTTCACCTTGCATGTTCTGCTCGCCTTGGTATTCAAAGCTACCATTATCAAAAAGGGTTAATTGTCCTCTTGTCGGTTCGCTAACAGGCGTTGTATCAACAGTTAAGTTATCTAAATCAATATCGCTATCGTTAATAAGTAAGCCAGGCGATAGGACAACTAAGGTTCCATTGTTTGTGATGTTATAAGTATTATCAAGCGCAATAGGAGCGTCGTTAACAGCTAAAATGGTTATCTCTACAACTGCGGTGTCTGTCATACCTAGCTCGTTAGCAACTTGATAGCTAAAGGCATCTTCACCATTAAAGTTTGCAATAGGGATATAAGTAAAATCCCCATTTTCATTTATATTAATGGTGCCATGCTGCGGTAGAATTAATGCATCTGCATTTACACGTAAATCGCCACTGTATTGATTCGTATCATTTGTTAGAACGTTGCCTTGCAGAGTTTGATCTTCATTTATCTGAAACTGATCGGCATTAGCTTCTGGTGCAAATGCAAGCTCTCCACCCACTGGTGCTATGTTTATTATATTAGCAAAGCCACTTTCACCACTGCCATCAATACCGGTAATAAGTACTTGATAACTTTTATCTGTAAGTGACTCGGTAATGCTTAATGCAGTATCTTGAATACTTAAAAATTGTTGCCCGTTTTCTAATTCATTAATATTAGTAGATGAAACTCCAGCTTGAGTTGCAATATAAACGTTATAACGATTAAGTTCGGGGTTAGCTTGCCACAAAAGATTAATATTATCTTCGTCTCGCTGAGCTGTAACACCTTCAATTTGATATGGTTGCCAGTTAAAAGTAATTGCATCAGCAAGGACTTGATTATTTAAAGTGTCAGTTATCCATATTTCTAGGCGTATCTCTCCTGGAGTTACGCCATAAAGCGCAGGGCTGAGGCCTATAATTGACTTTTCGTAGTCAAAACCACAATCAGAAGAACACAGTGATATGCTTTTATTGACACTAGGGAGCACTAAATTAACTTCAGTAATGCCATCAGTATCCGAAGCTTCAAGTAAAAAAGAAACGTTGCCTTGCACAGTTTCGTTTGTTTGTGAAAAAACAATATTAGCGCGTGTATTCGCTATGCTTGATCCAACTACTCCTCTACTTGAAGTGACAGCACCTAAAACTTTTGTATTCTTGGTTTGATTGCTCGCTATAACACCAGCCAAATTTATATAGCTAGTCACCGTTGGCGGTACTACTTCAGCCGTAGGTGATTGTATTGTCTCTTGAGCAGGGCTTTCTTCTGAGCCTCCACAGGCACTTAACAAAAACACCATAGAACCAAGCAAAAATATATTTTTTGCTGTCATTTTAAATACTCCATAATAAAAGCTTTGTATCCAATGTGTTTATGGTTCTAATTTAAATGAACCGCTAGCATTTACATCAGGATTATTTATTTCGTTAAGATTAAAGTTGCCAGTAATGTTGTCTAAGTCATTCAAAAATATTGCATCAACATCGCCCTCGGCTTTATTGTTGCCATGGGATGCAAATGTAACGGCTAGGTCAAGTTCGCTTAAATTTATTAAACCGCTGTAAGCCGCATACCAATTTCCGCCCGCGTCATTAAAACTAATTTCGCCATCAGGCACTGTGCCATTATCAAAATCAACAGCCATAGTCATAGCAAAGTCAGTAACAGCACCCACACTCGAATTCACATTAAAGCTTGATGCTTCATAGTTAAATACACCTTGGCGCTGAGCTATTTGATCGACTAAAGATGCGCTGCTAACGGTTTGAAATTGTTGTTCAGAATATATATCCATAGTATCTGTATCTGCTTCAAAAGCATTTACTTCAACTTCAGTTACAGATGCTTGTTCAGTCTCTTCTTCGTTGTCATCTTTAGGGTGGATCGTTACTATATTTTGATCAAACACACGTGCCGCACGCGTCGTTTTTAATACTTCACCAGAGGCTGTAATTTGTGCAAACGAAAATGCCTCGTTATCACCCAAAGAAACCACGCTATTATTTTCTAAAGTTAAATCTATTGCGCCATCCCATACAGCTAAAAACACATTGCCTTCAACGAGCTGAACTTCAAAATGTGTTCCACGTATACCAATAGAGCCAACGGGGGTTTTTACATTATAAGAGCCGCCATTTTTTTTAATCACACCCGAAATAGAGCGTAAACCACCTTTAAGTAACTCAATAGAAGCAGAACCTTGTTGGGTATTATCATCAAATTCATAGTTAGTAATATTGAGTTCTGAATTTTCTTTTAAAGCGATTAAACCACCATCCAACATCGAAAATTGCGCTTTGCTTTTCTCTCCGGTCGTAATGCGATCTACACCAAAAACGGTATCTTTGCGCTGCAACTGCCGTTGTTGTTCAGAGCTTCCATCAACCGCTAGTACAGAGCCTCGCGCTAAAATAGTTTTACCAGCAGGGGAGTTTGCTTGTGTATAAAAACTTACACAAAGTAAAGTGGTAATTACAGGGAGTAAATGTTTCATAAATACCTTAAATTAAAATGAGTAAGAAGCGCTTAAATTGATATCTAAACGGTCATATTCGAATAAAGAAATATTACTGGATTTATCTTGATAGTTGGCAGCCAACTGTATTGCTAAATCACGATTAACTAAGTAGCGAACAGACGTTGAGAGCATAAAGAGGTTATCGGCACGTTCTTGTAAAAATAAAGGGTGATCATCTTTATAATTAATCCATTGGTATCCAGCAAGAGATAACAACTGCCAATGTTGAGCTAGTTGAGTGTTCACTTGGTAGTACAAACTCGTAATATTACGGCTATTAAATTCACCTTCAGTAATATCGGCTTCTTCATTTTTAGCGTTAACACTTAAACTTTGAAACCATTGCTTAGTTGCATAGCTAGCTCCTGCGTTTATTGCATAAAACGAATTATTGAGCTTTTCATCAAATCTATTGTTTAAAACACCCGCAGTCGCAGAGCTAAATAAATTAACTTGTTTATTCAGATTATAACTAGCACCTGCTGTTAAAGCTGATTCAGTACGATAAAGATCGCCATCAAGCATTAATGGAGTCGTCGATACTTGTGCAAACCAACTTATGTCATTTTGTTTATATTGATAGGCAGCATTAATATGCGCATTTATACGATCGTATTGGCTGAGTTCTGCAAACTTGTACCACCCGGTATTAACGCTTAAAGTGATTAAACTTTTTTGATCTATAGGGTGAGAGTACTTTCCTCTGTAATTTAGTCGCGCATAGTTGTCTTGCGTACTTTTACTTTCTGGCGATAATAAAAATTCACCAATATTAGGAATTATAATCGTATTTTCTGCCGTACCCGCATTTACGTTGCCATCAACGCCAAGTGCAAGCTCAATATTTTGCTTATAAGAACGCCCAGCTTCTTGCTTTTTAAGTGTGGTTGTATCAAGTAAGGACTGTGCTGAAGACTTTATGTTATTAGGTGTATTAGGTGAGTTAATCAGTATTAAAGCTTGGGTATCGGCAGCAGGTAAATTATTAACGGTTAAATAAGCACGAACTAAGTACAAGCGAGCTTCATACCATCTAGGGTTGTTTTCAACCACGCGTTCAAAAGCAAATACAGCAGGTGCCGCATTTCCTGTTTTAAGCGCAGAAACCCCAAGTAAAAAATCATAAACAGGCTCACCTAGGTATTGAAATTCACTGTTACTTTTTTCGTAAGCCTGAGTATATTTCTTTTCAGAAACTAATTTTTGCAGTTCAATCAATAGATTATCATATTCATCATTGCTTTGAGCCAATGAGCTAAAACTTATTAAGGCCAAATAACTACATAGTAAATTTCTTAAAAGCTGTTTAATCATGCTTAATTTTATATCCCATAGGAAGTTTGATGTTTTGTAATAAAGTGATGTTATACCAATCTGCTTATATGTGAGGTCTATTTAACGTTAAGAAAATCACGCTAGAACTAGGCGAAAATTTTTGTATCTAATTGTTCTAAATAAAAAATTTTTAACAACGTTTTAGTGAAATTTAATTCGTTAAGTTGCTCAAATATTTATGCAGGTTGGTATTAGTACTAGAAATCTAGCACTTTTTGTACTTAAGTACAGCCAATGTAATCACATTGGTTAAATAAATGTTATTTAATTGCAGGCTAAATACTTGCTAATAAATCTTCAAGTTAAACTAATTAAAGGGGAGGGGTTGCTGATAAACTAATTTAGCTTAAAATATTAATTAATTTGGGTAACAAAGCTTGGGTATGCTGTATAGAATATTAAAAAATATAATTTAGGGGAATTATTAAAATATAAATAAGGGTATTTCTAGGAGAAAAAGTGGGGCGATTGACGGGGCTTGAACCCGCGACAACCGGAATCACAATCCGGGGCTCTACCAACTGAGCTACAACCGCCACTACACACACCTTGTTTGGTGTGGCGCGCATAATACATAAAATAATAAATGTTGTGAAGTCTAAAAGTGAAATAAATTAAAATAATTTAAATAAACAAATTTAATCAGTGTTGGACAGCTAGTATTTACGGGGATTTAGGTAACATATTGTCGCATAACCTTCGCGAAAAATCGAATATAGGCGACTTTAATAGTATTAATTCATTATTCTATGAGAATAAATTGTAAATTAATGTATAATAATGCTCGGAAAACGCTTAATAAAAAACATTTGGAGTAAATATGGATTCAGTACTTAATTGGCTTAACGATAACTCAGGCCTAATCTTACACTACGGTATACAAGCTGTTGTTGCGCTTGTTATCTTTTTACTTGGTAGTCGTATCGCTAAGTTTTGTTCTAACTTAACTGAAAAAGGTTTTGCTAAAAAGAAAGTAGATAAAGCTGTAGGGTCGTTTGTTTCAAGCATTGTGTACACACTTGTATTTGCTGTTACTATTTTAATGGCACTTTCGCAAATTGGTATTGAAACAACTTCGTTCATTGCTATTTTAGGTGCTGCAGGCTTAGCTGTTGGCTTAGCATTACAAGGTTCATTATCTAACTTCGCATCAGGCGTACTTATTATTTTACTTCGCCCATTCAAGTCTGGTGACTTTGTTGAAGCCGGTAATAAAATGGGTACTGTTAAGAAAATCGAAATATTCTCAACTGAACTTCGTACTCCAGATAATAAAGTAATCATCGTACCAAACTCTCAAATAATGTCAGGCGCTATTACTAACTTCTCGCGTGAGTCTACTCGCCGTATCGACTTAGTTATTGGCGTTGGTTACGATGCTGATTTACGTCAAGCTAAAGAAGTATTGAAGTCTGTATTAGATGCAGAAACACGCATACTTAAAGATCCAGCTTATACCGTAGCTGTAAATGAGTTAGGGGATTCTAGCGTAAACTTTGTTGTTCGTCCTTGGGTTAACGCTGCAGATTACTGGCCTACTTACTGGTCATTAATGGAAAACATTAAAATTGCATTAGATGATGCAAATATTGCAATCCCATTTCCACAAATGGATGTTCATTTTCACAAGCAAGACTAATTTTAAATACCTATTTAATTAAAGCTCGTCTTAATTGTTGCAGTAGTAAAGCTACTCAAAAATATAAAATTTTCATGTGGAGTTCTCTGCATGAAAATTTTTAACGTAATTAATGAGTTGTTTTGCTTGCTCTTACAAGTAGCGGTTTAATAAAATAGATACACATTTTATACAAAGGTTATTTTTTAATGAAATTAAAGCTTTTATCAATTTTAGTTGCAGCCTCTGCTGCAACTAACGCATTTGCTGCAGACGTAGACACAGAACAAAAAACGTGGGAAGTTACCAGTGAGCTTGGCGCTATTATCACAAGCGGTAATACAGAAACAACCACGCTTAAAGGTGGTATTAAGGTTCAGCACAACCTTGAACAATGGAACAATGAATATAAACTAGATGGCATTTACAAAGAAGATGAAGTTGAAGATGCTAACGGCGACAAAAACAAGCAGCGTACTAATGAAAAGTACTCTATTTCTGCGCAAGGTAATTACAAATTAAATGAAGATCATTCTCATCTATTCATTTATGGTTCACACGTTTCAGATTATTTTGGAGCATATAGAAGTGAGTCAGTAATTTCTGCAGGTTATGGTCTACGTTTATTAAACGAAAAAACAATGTGGTTAAGTGCCGAAGTTGGTCCTGGTTATAAATATTTTGAATACCCAGATGACAGCTCTGAAATTGATGATAACGGTAACTCTCTTGCTGGCGAGTTTGAAGGCGAAGTAATTGCCTTAGGTAAATTAGATTACAACTGGCAAATTTCTGAGAGTGCACGTTTTACTCAATTAGTTGCTGTAGAGTATGGTGATACAAACACTAAAACTCGTTCAGAAACTGCATTGCTTGCAAAAATAAACGGCTCATTACAAATGAAAGTCGCTTTTAATGTCACTAACAACTCAGATGTTGCTGACGACAAAGAAAGCACTGACACAGAAACATCATTTACTCTGGTTTACAGTTTTTAACCAATGTAACTAAGTTAATGACACTAAAGTGACAAAAGGGACGAAAGTCCCTTTTTTATTTGCTCAAAATTAAGGTATTATAGCCACCAATTTTGGTTGTAGACCTAGGGATATACCTACTCGTGAAAGTTTTTACACAATTTATTAGTGCTTTTATTCTACTTTGTAGTTTTAGTACTTTGGCTTTTACGCCAACAGCATCTCAAATTGAGCAATTTAAAAAGCTGCCAAAAGCTCAGCAAGAGGCGCTTGCTAAGCAGTATGGTGTTGATGTTTCAACGATCACCGGTACAAACCAATCCAATAATCAAAATAATACAGAACAACAAAACAGTATTGGCGAGCGCGCAGAGCCAGAAAAAGAAAAGCTAACAGATGAAGAACGCTTCAAACCAAAAGCAGACGAATTAAAACCATATGGTTATGAGTTGTTTGCAGGTGAACCCACTACATTTATGCCAAGCGAAAATGCCGCAGTACCCGATACTTATATTGTAGGCCCCGGCGATCAATTAAAAATTAACTTTTATGGTAAAGAAAGTGACAGTTTTGAAGTCATAGTTGACCGTGAAGGACGTATTAGTATTCCTGATCTGAGCCCTGTAGAAGTGGCTGGTTTAACCTTTGCTGAAATTAAAGAACTAATAAAAGTAAAAGTAGAGCAGGAAGTTATTGGTGTAAAAGCCTTTATATCGCTTGGCCAACTTCGTAGCATGCGTATTTTAGTGCTAGGAGAAGCGTATAAGCCGGGTAGCTACAGTGTTTCTTCGTTAACAACCGTTTCGCACGCATTATTCGTAAGCGGTGGCGTGTCTGACATTGCCTCTCTTCGTAATATTCAAGTTAAACGCGCAGGCAACGTGGTTGCAAACTTTGACCTTTACGACTTACTTATTAATGGCGATAGCAGTAACGATATCGTATTAAAGCCGGGCGATGCTGTATTTATTCCATCAGTTGGCGCTCAAGTAAGAGTTGAAGGTGCGGTTAAACGCCCAGCTATCTTTGAACTTAAAAAAGGTGAGTCTGCTAAGCAGTTATTAGCAATGGCCGGAGGCCTTAAACCAAATGCATATGCCAAAAGCGCAATTGTAGAGCGCTTTAACTTCGATCGTAAAGAAGTGCTATCGGTAGATTTTTCAAAATCGCAAATTAACTATATTCCACAAGATGGCGACCGTATTCGCTTTAATTCAGTTAGTTCGCAATATCAAAATTCAGTTAGCTTAATTGGTGCTGTAGCGCGCCCAGGCAATTATCAGTGGCATCAAGGCAAGCGCATTTCAGATGTACTTAAATCAGTACGTGGTGATTTACTACCGCAAGCCGATTTAAGCTATGGACTCGTAATCCGCGAAATAAATATAAACGGCGATATAGAAGCACATCAGTTCGATGTTGCTCAAGCTATTATTAAAAACTCTGAAAATAATATACAGCTTCAAGCAAATGACAAAATAGTTGTATTCAGCCGTTTTGAAGAAAAAGAAGCAGAACAATCAGCTCTAGCAAATATGGCTCTTAGCCAAGAGCAACAAGAGCAGCAACAAAAAGCAGAGCAATGGCATAAGTTTGAGCAAAAAGAATTCGAAAAATATATTGGCGTTAATCAAGAAGACGAAGAGCTTGTTCTTGAAGACAATAAAATACTAACAATTGCTGAAATTTCTAAACGTAAAGCAAAAGAAGAAGAAGACCAAGAACTCAAACCTGAAGATTACGCATTATTTAGCCGCCATAACTTACTAGCGCCAATTATTGCTAAATTTAAGCAGCAAGCATCAGTGCAGCAAGCTATGCAATTAGTTGAGATTAGCGGGAACGTTACTTTCCCTGGTATTTATCCACTAATGATTGGTGGTGAGGTAAGTGATTTAATAACAGCAGCCGGTGGCCTGTTAGAGTCTGCCTACGTAAAACAAGCTGAAATTACACGTATTGTAGCCAGCGATGGTTCTAAAATAGAACACTTACGATTTGACCTTGAAAGCGCCATGAAGGGCGACCTTCAAAGTAATATTACATTACAAAGTAAAGACAGCATAAACGTATTCGCTATTCCAAATTGGCAAGAAAACGTAAAAGTAGAATTAAAAGGTGAGCTTAAATTTCCGGGCACTTACACCATACGCCGAGGAGAAACGCTAACTGAATTACTTGAACGCGCGGGTGGTTTTTCAAAATTTGCAGAGCAAAAAGCAGCTGTATTTACCCGTACGTCGATTAAAGAGCAAGAGGAAAAGCAGTTAGCACGTTTATCTACAGAGCTTCGCCGTGATATAGCTTCTAAGAGCTTCCAAAACTCTGTAAGCAGTAGCACACTTTCATATGAAGAAATGAACAAGCTGTTAAACGACCTCGCAAGTGTTGAAGCTGTAGGACGTTTAGTAATTGATTTACCTTTAATTGTAAATAATCAACAAAACTTAGTATTACAAGATGGCGATACACTTTACGTACCAAGCAAGCGTGATTCAATTAGCGTAATTGGTGAAGTTAATTACTCAACATCGCACCTATACAAAACTGGGGTGAGTGTTGATGATTATCTTGCTTTGAGTGGTGGCCTTAAAGAGCGTGCCGCTGAAGATCGAATTTACATTATTAAAGCCAATGGTTCAGTGAAAATACCAAACACAGGTGGCTGGTTCGCAGCAAATAATGCTGATCAGTTAGAACCAGGCGACACAATAGTAATACCAATGGATGCAGGGCATATGGATAAGCTAACGCTTTGGAGTACTGCAACGCAGATTATGTACCAACTAGGTGTAGCGGTTGCTGCTATTAGCGGTATTTAATAAAAAGCAAGTTTTTCCTAACAGCTTAAGCAGAATGAAAGTATTTCTAGCTTAAGTTTGTATTAGCGCTATTAAAATTATTTTAATAGCTGATAGCAAAAATATGAGATGTAAATGGATAATAACTCAAATAATCATACAGATAAAAATAAGCCTATGATTGCTGATGACGAAATCGACTTAAGAGAACTGCTTACTGCTATTTGGCAAGGGAAATGGATTATTATTGTAATAACCATTTTATTTGCAGTGACGTCTGTTTTTTATGCGATTAATCAGCCTAACATTTATAAATCAGAAGCTTTATTAGCACCTGCAGAGCAAGAGCAGCAGGGAGGACTAGGAGCATTAGCTGGTCAGTTTGGCGGTTTGGCTAGTTTAGCAGGTGTTAGTTTAGGTAGCGGTGGTGTAGATAAAACTCAGATGGCACTTGAAGTGTTGCAATCGCGTAAATTTACCAGCGAGTTTATTAAAAAATATAATATATTGCCTGACTTAATGGCCGCAAAATCGTGGAATAGTCAAAATAACACAATAAATTATAACAGAGACCTTTATTTAAAAAGTGACGCTAAATGGGTTCGTGAAGTTGAACCCCCTTTTAAGGCTGAACCTTCAATGCAAGAAGCTTACAAAGAGTTTACAAAAGTACTTTCTACAAATGCAAATAAAGAAAATGGTATGGTGACTATTTCAGTAGAGCATGTATCACCATATATTGCAGAGCAATGGGTAAATTGGCTAATACAAGAAATAAACTCAACTATGAAACAGCGCGATGTAGTCGAAGCAAATAAAAGTACTAGTTTCTTAATGTCACAAATACAACAAACCAAAATTGCTGATATTCGTGCTGTACTTTATAAATTAGTAGAAGAGCAAACAAAAACTATTATGTTCGCTAATGTACGAGATGAATATGTTTTCAAAACAATTGATCCAGCTATAGTGCCAGAGAAAAAGTTTAAACCGAAAAGAGCTTTGATTTGTTTGGTAGGGGTTATATTAGGTTTTTTTATTAGCTGTGTCTTTGTCTTAGTGAGATATTTTATTAAACAGGGAAATAGTAAACCTATAAAATAAGTCAGATTAGGTTAAAACTATAAATAAATTTTAAATAAACATTACTTTAGATGATTAAACTTTGAATCATAAGTAACAAGATATTTATTGACGCATTAGACAAATTGGAATTTTTAATTGTTTACTAAGAGTTTTAAATCAAAAAAAGAAGCACTAAAGCAAAATAAAATATATGTATTTTGCCCAGATGAGTGTGTTTCTAATATTGTAGAAATTATTAATGCACATTCATTTGAGCTTGTAATTAATGACTTCTCAATAGTCGACTTTACTGAAAAAGTTATATGCCATTACAGAAGTGCGCAGTTAACAGATAAGCAACGAGACTTTCTAGTAAGGGCAACTGAGAGTGGTGCATGGGTAGAACCATTAGTCAGTTATTTAGACGGTAGGTTAAAGTACACAGAAGTACATTTGTTGCACAGTAGTTACTTTTTACATCAAAAAGCATTTTCAATTTTATCGAATAAAAGAACTCAAATAACCAAAAGAGTTTTAGATGTAGTTAGTTCTATATTCTTACTCTTTATAACGTTACCGCTTTCATTAATGGCTGCTTTACTTATTAAATTAGAAAGCCCAGGCCCTATTTTATATAAACAAAAAAGAACAGGCCAATATAATGAAGAGTTTAAAGTTTATAAATTTAGGTCTATGCGTAGTGATGCTGAAAAAAATGGTGCTCAATGGGCTAGTGAAAATGACGTAAGAATCACAAAAGTAGGAAAATTCATTCGAAAAACACGTATTGATGAAATACCTCAGCTAATAAATGTTCTACAGGGAAGTATGTCAATAGTTGGCCCAAGGCCTGAGCGAGAGATCTTTATTAAAGACCTTGAAATGGAAATTCCATATTATCGTTTCCGCCATGCAGTAAAGCCTGGTGTCACAGGCTTGGCACAGGTTAGGTACCCATATGGCGCGTCACTGGAAGACGCTATTTGGAAGCATAAATACGACATTCATTATATTAAGCACCATTCTACGATATTAGATTTAAAAATACTTATGCTTACAATTAAAACAGTAATTTTTGGTATGGGCCGCTAACAACATGCAGGGTTAGATCAATAAATGCAGCTTCATGAAGCCGTTAAAAAAAATAAATTAGGCTTAAATAGATCTCTAAGCGCAATATTTATAAGCATTTTAATTTTCTCGATTTATAACCGAACATTTTCGCTTGGTTTTGATATTCGGTTTTTAGTTTTCCCGTTTTTTATTTCGAGCTTGATTCTTGCTGTGCTAGTAAAAGTAAAGTTTAATGATTGGGCAGTACCAACTCGCGCTATTTTACTAACATTATTACTTACAATAATAGTGATTCAAGATCAAATCGCTTGGCAATTTTCTGCTCTTGATAAGAATACTGCCGTATATAAAAATGTAATTATTTTGTATATATATAATTTTCTAATAGCTATTTATTTTTTTCTAAATAAAAAATATTTAAATAGTAAAGTATTAATAAATTCAGTGCTTTTATCTAGTTTTTTTCTGTCTCTTTCTTGCTTGTATCAAGCTATAATTGGCGATTTGCCATTTGTATCGGTAGGTTCTTCCGGTGAAGCATTTGAGGATAAACTATCGTTACTAGGTGTAAGGCCATCAGGTTATGCACATGATCCAAACTATACTTCACTACTAATGGTTTTTAGTATTTATATTATTGTTAATATAAAAAAAACTATTTTTAATAGAGCTCTACTACTAGTATGTTTGCTTACTCTTTTTGCTTCAGGTTCAAAGACTGTTTTATTAATCAGTGCCCTCCTATTAGTTAGGCTAATGTTTATTAAATTAAAAATTAAAGTGATTTTCAACATAGGTTTCATTGCTTTCATTTTGTTCGGAGCTGTAATTGCTTTCTCTCTTTTCGAACACTTATCAACGTTTTCTCAGCGATTAGTTATGTGGCGATTAGCTCTAGATGGGTTTTACGAAAGACCGGTATTAGGGTATGGGATAACAGGGGTAAGGAGTTTACTCGAGTTAAGTATGCGTTATGTTCAACCTCATAATGGATGGTTAGCTATATTAGTAGATCATGGGGTAGTGTTATTTACGCTTATTATTTCTGGTTTTACATATATGTTATTTAATACGCAAAAAAGAGCTAATAGATACCTAATAATAATATTTTGTTTTCTCTCAATTTCTAATGAAATGTGGGTATACCCATACTGGATACTTTTTTTAGTAGTTCCATTTGTATATAACTTAGGTGAAAAACGTGTCTAATCAAGAACAATTAGTAAGTGTATATATTCCCTCTCACTATCGTCCTACTGACCTTAATAGATCACTCAATTCGGTTCTTATTCAAACACACACTAATATTGAGGTGATAGTAGCCTTGGATGGGAAGTGTGAAGACTCTATTTCTCTTTTAGAAGGCATTGCAAATAAAGATCATAGGCTAAAATTCTTAGTTAATGAGCAACCTAAAGGGGCATGTAATGCAAGGAATCGTGCTATTGATATGGCCTCAGGGGACTTTATAACTGGGCTAGACGATGATGACATAATGGAACCCGATTGCATTCAAAGTTACCTTGCAGCTTGGAATGATAGATATGCATTACTTTGTGCTGATTATTCTATCTTTGGGGTGCACTCAAACAGGTTTGATTTAAATAAAACTGAGTATACACACTTTGATCTCGTTGAAAAAAATTACGTAGGGAACCAAGTATTTACAAAGTTAGATACTTTGAAAAATAATACTTTTGATGAAAAAATGGTTGCATGGCAGGACTATGACTGTTGGTTTCGCGTTGTTTTGGCTCAAAATAAGCCTTTTTTAAAACTGGGAAAAAAACTATATAAAGTAAATGTGGATCCAAATAGAGAAAGAATTACAACGGGCACTAAAACTGCAACAGGTGCTATACAGTTTTTAAGTAAACATGCTGAGTATCTAAAAGACAAAGTAACATTCTGGTTGCTGAATGATCTTGTAAATAGAGGGCAAAAAATCCCCCTTTGGTTGGTGGTTGCTCTTTTGTCTAGTTCACAATCGAAAAGAGCCATTTATTTTTTTCTTAAACATTCCTTTTTAGGAAGTTTAGTATTTTCATTAAAAAACTTTTTAGCAAAGTTTAACTAATTCATTTTAAGGAATATATGAAAGTTCTTTATTTATTAAATTCAAATGGAGTTGGTGGTGCTGAAGCATCAATCCGTAGAATGGTCGACCGTAAGTTTGTTCAGGGTAAGGTCGCCCTTTTATGGAACCACAATAATGTTCAAAAGAATTTTTGGAATGGTAGGGAAATGACTCAAATAACAGATGCTAATTCTCCACTTGTTGGTGCATTAAAGTCTATATTTGCGATACCAAAATACTTAAAAGGTCAAAATTTTGATGCGATCCAGAGTCAGCTAAAAGGTGCTGATTTAATTTTTTCTTTTTTAATTTTTATTGGCCTTATAAAAAAAGATTTTATTTACGTTGTAAGTTTAAGAAATTCATATGACTTTTATTATGGGAATGGTTTTTTAAACCGCCTTATTGGTAGAGTACATAAATTTTTTATTAATAAAGCCGCTGATGTGATTGTTGGTGTTTCGAAGCAAGACATTGATAGGTTTACACAGGCGTTTGGAAGCAAGTTTAAAGTTATTGAAAACTCAGTAGATATTTCTAACTTTAAAGTAAAAGAAAAATCTCTATTAACTAAAAATATAAAAGTAGTTTTGGTAGGGAATGTCAAATACAGAAAAGGTTATGATCGTTTAAGTTCTCTTATTCAATACCTTAATAAATCATACCCTGATTATCGGTTCACTTTCTCAATTGCAGGCGGTATAGAAAGTGAGCAATTTAAGGCCGAGGTCTCGAGTTTAGCCGGAGATAATACTGCTATTGAATTTTTAGGCAAAGTTGAAAATATAAATGAGCTACTAGTATCGTCAGATGTTTTTTTATCGTTATCTAGAGAAGAAGGGTTGCCAATTTCTGTGCTAGAAGGAATGGCTGCTAAACTACCTATTTTACTATCAAATATTCCAGCGCATAGTTTGATTCTTGACCCTACGGTATCTGAATATATTTTATTTAATAATGATAAAGAGATGCAAGAAATATTTAGTAACTTAATTGAATCTCAAACTTTAAGAGAGGAAATTATTCAAGCGCAATATAAGAAGCTATTAAAAGATTTTAGTTTAGATCGAATGTGTTCAGAATATTTACAAAGTTACAAGACAGGTTGCACTGATGAAAATACTGCTTCTAACTAATTCCGCCTCTGGCGGAGGTGCCGAAAAAGTTTTTAATAGTCTCGTTGATGGTTTTACAAAGCATAGCAGTTGTGAAATTAAGCACCTGTATTTGAAAGAAAGTTCAGCAAGTAAGTTTTGGAAGGTTTCAGGTTTTTTTAAGTTTATTTACCTTGTTTTAAAATTTAAACCTGATGTTGTTCAATCTCATTTGTTGTATCCAAATATTATTAATTCTTTTTTATCTATTTTTATGAGGTATAAATCTCAGCTAGTCTGTCACAGTAGCTTTGAAAGGCTTCAGCGTAGTAGAAATGCATATATCATTCGCTTAGCCTATAAAAAAGCGAGTAGTATTGTGTGCATATCTGAAGAAATGCAGAGACAAGCAAGGGTATTTTTATCTAGAAATGACATTGAGAAAATATACAATCCACATGATTTAAAGGATTATCAAGACCTATCTTCTAAAGATGTCAGCCCAGTTCCATTTCAAAGTTTTTTGATTTCAGTAGGGCGCCTAGTTGAATCAAAAAGAATAAAAGATATATTACTGGCTTTACAAGCTTGCAATAAAAAAAAGAATTTAGTAATAGTTGGAGATGGCGACACTCGTGAGGATTTAATAGTATTAGCTAAAAAATTAGACATAGAAGATAGAGTGTTTTTTGTTGGGCATTCAAGTAATCCATATCCATATATTATAAACTCAGAAGCCATGCTATTAGCATCAGAAACTGAAGGTTTTCCTAATTGTTTAGTCGAGTCTCTTGCATTAGGGGTTCCTATTATAACTACTAATTGTAAAACGGGCCCTGCAGAAATTTTAAGAGTCAGTTACGAGGATGATGTATTACGTAGGCCCTATCCAAACTGTAGTATTTACCCAGTGGGTGATATCGATAGCTTGGTAAACGCTATAGATTCGCTTGACGATATGTGTGTAGATACAGAACAATTAAAAAGCTTAGTCAGCCACTTAGATTTAGAAGATGTTATAGAGCTTTATTATTCATCTCTGCAACGCTTGCGAAATAGCTAGCAAGACTCAAGCAATTAGTTTAAATGAATGCAAATTAAAATTTTAAGTTAGGTATTAATAGATAGTTAATATACCTAGTTTTATCAAATATATTAGGGTGTGTAGTGAAAATACTTATAACTGGCGGTGCGGGCTTTATAGGCTCTGCTGTAATTCGCCACATTGTAGAAAACACTAATGATTCAGTTATTAATCTCGATAAGTTAACTTATGCTGGTAATTTAGAATCATTAAATTCGGTTGCTAATGATGGCCGCTACGTATTTGAGCAAGTTGATATATGCAATCGTACTGAACTCGATCGTGTTTTTAAAACACATAAACCAGATGCAGTAATGCATTTGGCTGCTGAAAGTCATGTTGATCGTTCAATTACTGGACCGGCCGAATTTATACAAACTAATATTGTAGGCACTTATAATCTATTAGAAGCGGCTCGTGAATACTGGAATACATTAAATGACGATGATAAAAAATCGTTTAGGTTTCATCATATTTCAACTGACGAAGTTTACGGCGACCTTCCACACCCCGACGAGCAAGAAGGTGATCTTCCATTATTCACCGAGCAAACGGCTTATTCACCAAGTAGCCCTTATTCTGCAAGTAAAGCATCGAGTGATCATTTAGTTCGAGCATGGCTGCGCACGTATGGATTACCTACTATCGTAACTAATTGTTCGAACAATTATGGGCCATACCACTTTCCTGAAAAATTAATACCTTTAGTAATACTTAATGCGCTAGAAGGTAAAGACTTACCTATTTATGGTAAAGGTGATCAGATTAGAGA
>NZ_JADYXH010000069.1:0-588 GCF_015864395.1 Pseudoalteromonas sp. SWYJZ12 | reverse complement strand
TTTAGGAAATTTTGGCCAATTTTAACTTTTTAATTTAGAGCTCCATTTTGCGAGCTGCTTTAGGCGTTGTTTGTGCTTGTAATTGGTAGTCAAAAAGTATTTGGTTGATGGCCACTTTATCCAATGAATTATGCCCCTTGTACCTTCATTATTTATCCGGAGCCACCGGATGCCCATTTCGAAGCCAAAACAGTGTGCTATAGCACACGGGTTCTCTGGCAAAATCATCCAAAAGGGATTTTCCACCATATTCCCCACATATTTCGACCATGATTTACCACACTAATTCCTACCGATCGGGAGTAAAAAATCTCCGCCATGCATTCGCCGCAAGGCGCAGATTCCTCGTGCAATAATATATCACGAGCACGATTCCCGAGGCATGGGAAATTTGATCATGGAGAAGTGGGGGTACCCTATTTTGACTGGAAATGTCCCAACGGACAAAACCCACTGCTTCGCCGTGGAATCGGCCATCCCACGGTCATCCGGGCCATTTTGGCCTTCAAGATGGCGTTTTTGCCATTTTAGGAAATTTTGGCTCATTGGTAACTTTTTAATTGAGAGCTCCATTTTTCGAGCTGCTTT
>NZ_JADYXH010000068.1:0-605 GCF_015864395.1 Pseudoalteromonas sp. SWYJZ12 | reverse complement strand
CTCGTCGCTCGGTATCGGACCAGGATATCAGGCGTTACGAGCATACTTCATAGCCTCCTCGAAGTGCTCCTTTGTGATTTGGGGGACCGGATCCTCTTCGATGTCCTCCTCCATCTTGGTGTCGTCGCCGCCCTCTCCAGCCTCTTCTCTCTCCCGCTTCTCTCTTGCCAACTTGATGTCAGAATCAATGGACTCCCGGATGGCCAACTTCGCGGCCCGCTGGCAAATCTCAGTAAGATCGGCACCAGAGAAGCCGTGTGTGTTCTTTGCCAAGAAGTCAAGGTTGACCTCGGGCGCAACAGGCGACTTCTTAAGAGCAGCCTTGAGGATAGACAGACGCGAAGGCTCGTCGGGCAAGGGAATATAGATGAGCTGGTCGAGACGACCGGGTCGGAGAAGCGCAGAATCAATCTGGTCGGGCCTATTCGTCGCACCGATGATGAACACGTTCTTCTTGGTGTTCATGCCGTCCATCTCCGTCAAGATCTGGTTAAGAACAAGGTCGCCTGCTCCTCCGCCATCGCCACCACCTCCACCACGAGCTTTTGCAATGGAATCCAACTCATCGAAGAACATGACACAGGGTGCGGCAGCACGAGCCTTGT
>NZ_JADYXH010000067.1:0-609 GCF_015864395.1 Pseudoalteromonas sp. SWYJZ12 | reverse complement strand
CCACCACCCCAAACAACACACATTTACCATGGTTAAAGTCGGTATCAACGGATTCGGTCGTATCGGCCGCATCGTCTTCCGTAATGCCCTCGAGACCCCGGGCATCGAAGTCGTCGCCGTCAACGACCCTTTCATTGATCTTGAATACATGGTCTACATGTTCAAGTACGACTCCGTCCACGGTCGCTTCAAAGGCACCGTCGAGGCCAAGGACGGGAAGCTCTGGATTGCAGGCAAGCCTGTGGCCGTCTTCGGCGAGAGGAACCCCGCAGATATCAAGTGGGGATCCGTCGGCGCTGATTACATCGTCGAGGCCACTGGTGTCTTCACCACAACCGAAAAAGCTTCCGCTCACTTGAAGGGCGGTGCCAAGAAGGTTATCATCTCTGCGCCTTCGGCTGATGCACCCATGTTCGTCGTTGGTGTCAACCTTGACAAATACGACTCTAAATACACCGTCATCTCCAATGCGTCCTGCACGACCAACTGTCTCGCACCCCTCAACGATACCGAACTTGTCGTGGATAACCTTCGCGAGGGGTGCGAGACAGTTGGTCGTGCAGGATGCATGTTCGTCGTTGGTGTCAACCTTGATAAGTACGATTCCAA
>NZ_JADYXH010000066.1:0-621 GCF_015864395.1 Pseudoalteromonas sp. SWYJZ12 | reverse complement strand
GTGCGGTGTTGGAGGGCCTTATGGGGGATGCTCCTGCTGAACGAGATATTCCACGCTTACACTAGCGTAAGCGTGGAATATCTCGTTCAGCAGGAGCATCCCCCATAAGGCCCTCCAACACCGCACGACTGGGACTTGTTACAATCCTTGTAGCTTGCACACTGAATCCAACTCCCATACCCACCATTCTCGGCCGTCCAGCACCACTGCCCGTTGTCACCACACACCTTCCAGCAGTAGCCCTTGCTGCACCCACCATCCGACTCCGTCTGGCACGCCTTCGGGCTTTTATCCTTGTCCCCGCCGCCCAGCGGGTGCGCTGCGCATTTGCGTACGTCGCTGGCGATGACCCCGTCTGGGAGGTTGGATTTGGGCATGGGCCCGCCGAGGTTGGCGCAGTCGTCAGTGGAATCGTCAGCGGCGCGGGGGACCATGAGGCCGCCGAGGGTCGCGCCGAGAGTGATGTTGGTGAGGGAAGCTAGGATGAGAACGAAAGACGCGGAGAATTTCATGGTTTGCTTTTCGTTGGCGAAGCGACGCGTTGGAATTCAACTATAGTGCATGTGAAGTACTCGACTTACGATGTGAGTTATAGCGATTGGTTTGTGCAGGTTATTGCCG
>NZ_JADYXH010000065.1:0-637 GCF_015864395.1 Pseudoalteromonas sp. SWYJZ12 | reverse complement strand
ATTCTTGTGTAAATCGACGTCTCATTTTATCTGCCTCTATTAAAAGTTAGAGGCGACAACTATCCTGACACAGGGGGCTTGATAAGGCGATATCTTCGTTTAACTCAAAATCCCTAGAAGCCAAGACGATTGATATGTTGGCTCCTTCTTTACGTAGCGCAATTGTTTGCCGGATTAACTCCTGGCAAATGTGCAAAGCGATATTAGAATGTGCGCCAGTCCATCGGATAGCGTCGAGTTGATCTAATATAATCACTACTTTGTTGTGTTTTGATAATGAACTTAAGCTGAAAGGTGGTGAGTACGGGAAACCTAAAGCTCTTCCATACGCATCTAGATTATCTTCTGGAGTTCGTCGATCAAGCCTCACCGGAACACTGATGACTCCTGTCTTACGAAGGTAATTATGAAGTTCGAGAAGTAATGAACTTTTCCCAACTCCTGCTTCTGCTCTAATCAGAGTTACAGGGTTTTCTTCCAAAGAATCGGTGATGTTATCCAACTCTCTTCGTTTAATAAGCTGGTTACATATCAAGAATGGTTGGATTGACTCATCAAACCCCCCTGTGTCAGGATAGTTGTCGCCTCTAACTTTTAATAGAGGCAGATAAAATGAGACGTCGATTTACACAAGAAT
>NZ_JADYXH010000064.1:0-639 GCF_015864395.1 Pseudoalteromonas sp. SWYJZ12 | reverse complement strand
CCTGCACTCGCCGTGTCGGTACTGTGTTGCGGGAGAAGAAGATTCCGTTCGAGCTGGTCGAGGTTGACTTGATGAAAGGCGAGCACAAAGCCCCCGCCTATCTCGAGAAGCAGCCCTTTGGTCAGATCCCATACATCGACGATGACGGCTTCATTCTCTACGAGAGCCGTGCGATCAGCCGTTACCTCGATGCCAAGTTCCCGGACCATGGACCTAAACTCCTTCCCACCGACCTCAAGAAGTACGCCCTCTTCGAACAAGCTGCCTCAGTCGAGTTGAACAACTTCGATCCCTACGCATCCAAGGCTGTGTCCGAGATCATCTTCAAGCCTTATTTAGGCCTCACCCCCGACCCAGCTGCATTCCAGGAGCTCATCAATCAACTTGCCGCACGTTTGGATGCTTACGAGGTCATTCTCAGCAAGCAAAAATACGTTGCAGGCGATGAATTCACTCTGGCGGACATCTTCCACCTTCCCTACGGCGACATGCTTGCCGCTGCTGGAAGCAACATCCTGTTGGATGAGGCCAGACCCAATGTCGCGAGGTGGTGGAAGGAGATTACCAGCCGGGACTCCTGGCTCGCGGTGAAGGGCGGTGTTGTTCAGAGCAATGCGGAGTAAATGTTACAAGCTTATC
>NZ_JADYXH010000063.1:0-646 GCF_015864395.1 Pseudoalteromonas sp. SWYJZ12 | reverse complement strand
AATGTACCGAGAAAAAAAATGGTGAATGTGTGCCGAAAAAAAGGGGCATCCAGCGGCATTGCCCTAGATTATGGACAATCAAACAGAAGGGAAAATAAAGAGAGAGGTAAAAAGGAATGCCGGCCTGGTCTAAACGACTTGAGCGTTAAGACGTGGTCGTAAGGAGTCGAGCATCGCACAAGTCATCAAGCTCTATGGACATCTCTCAATACCGCCTCGACCCTCCATAGTCGTATGCATCCTGAGTACCATAACCCGCCTGATGATGAAGAGGAACTCCGACATCGTACGCCGGGCGGTTCATACTGGGCCCGCGGCTCATCTGGTGCATCTGGGGTTGAGGGCTGGGGCCACGCGCGAGATCGGCATAACCACCGACGGGGGGCCAGCGTAGTAGGTCCAGCGGTGAAATCGTGGTCGGGAATTGCATACGAGGAGGGAGACACTTCGGAGCCATGACCATGGTCAGAGGCGCCGTATCCGCGGGCTGAGGTCCCGTGGCCAGAAGCGGAGTGGAACGACGATCGTCCAAGTTTGATGAGCGCCTCCAGCCCATTGACTGGCAACCAACCAACCCAGACGACGGAGCTGTTCCTGGTAACCGCCGTCGCCTGTCAGGCGCATCGTCGTTCCACTCCGCTTCTGG
>NZ_JADYXH010000062.1:0-660 GCF_015864395.1 Pseudoalteromonas sp. SWYJZ12 | reverse complement strand
CTTTCCCATCCTTTTAGGTCTTGCCTGGAAAAGGATGGGAAAGCAACACTCGATCCTTTCGATTCCGAGCTGAATCAGTACTTACATTTCGATTATTAACCTGTGTCGATCAAGGTCGACTATTTAATACTTTCAAAGTCTATAATCTGGATTCCGACCTACTACAAAAAAGTCCGATTTATTTTTCTTCCAACAACACCCCGCGTACACGCGATTAGGCTTCCTCGAACCTCCACTTCTGGTTCGTGCCCTTCCACTTGCCCCAGAGGGCGATGGGGGTCCCATTCTCCGAGTTTCCGTGATCGGACAGATCGACGTTGAAGTGAGTCAGTCCGGGTGCGTTAATCCTGTAAACGCTTGAGTCCTCCTCATCTGGGAAGATGTCCCATCCGAAAGGTTCCTCGACGCCCTCTAGCCGCCTGCCGTTACCGTGGCCTTCACCGAGGCCGAGGTAGCGTCCGCTGCCTACGTTCTTGAAGGACCACTGGTTTCCGAGGTTCTGTTCGACTACCCATTTCTGGTTGTCTCCACCGTGATCGTTCCATCCAAGAACTGAGGTGCCGTCAGTACCGGAGAGGTCGATGACAGTGCCACCTTTGACGTTGACGAGCTTGTAAGTGTTGCCGCTTTGGATTGACATGGTTGGGATGAGGATCGGTG
>NZ_JADYXH010000061.1:0-669 GCF_015864395.1 Pseudoalteromonas sp. SWYJZ12 | reverse complement strand
GGATGGGTCACCGCCATTGCCACCTCCTCAGAAAACCCGGACATGATCTTGACCGCCTCCCGTGACAAGACTATCATCGTCTGGCAGTTGACTCGCGACGAGGACTCCTACGGATACCCTAAACGCATTCTCCACGGTCACAACCACTTCGTTTCTGACGTCGTCATCTCTTCCGACGGTCAATTCGCCCTCTCCTCTTCCTGGGACCACACTCTGCGTCTCTGGGATCTCAACACTGGCTTGACCACGCGCCGCTTCGTTGGCCACACTTCCGACGTTCTGTCTGTCAGCTTCAGTGCTGACAACAGGCAAATCGTCTCTGGTTCGCGTGACAGGACCATCAAACTCTGGAATACCCTCGGCGAGTGCAAATATGACATCAAAGACGATGGCCATACCGAGTGGGTCTCCTGTGTGCGATTCAGCCCCAATGTGACGAACCCCGTCATTGTGTCGTGTGGGTGGGACAAGGTTGTGAAGGTCTGGGAGCTGTCTAAGTTCAAGCTCAAGACCAACCACTATGGCCACACTGGGTACATCAACACCGTCTCCGTCTCCCCCGATGGTTCGCTTGCCGCCTCTGGAGGAAAGGATGGCATCACCATGCTTTGGGATCTTAACGAGGGCAAGCACCTCTACTCTCTTGAGGCCGGTGACATCGTCAAATGC
>NZ_JADYXH010000060.1:0-671 GCF_015864395.1 Pseudoalteromonas sp. SWYJZ12 | reverse complement strand
GATATCACGTTCGCCATTTGTCCTTGCAGCCGCTCTGCCATCGCTCGTGACGCTGACTCCCACTTGTAACTTTCTTTTTCTTCGTAAGAAGTCGTCGCGTGTTTTTCTCTTTTTCCAATCGTGTTGATATCACGACTCCAGCGAGACTGTTCAATTAATCCCACAACTTGCTTTGTGTCTGGCGCAAACAGTAATACGCTATGAGCTAACAAGCCTCGTTGTTTTGCTCCTCGTCCGACATGACCCAAATCATCTCGAATGGAGGAATGTTTATAAATTAGTGTGGTCGTGTCTTCTAATGCGAGTAATAAGTTATGACTTTTTGCTTGTTCAACCGTGGCTTTAAAGCCTGACTCTGCTATAGCCGTTGCGTCAATATTCTCGTTGCGAATAAAGCGGTAGGCACCTTCCATATCGGCGGGGGATTGAGTGATGTTCACAAGTGGTTTTCCTGGTTCATTTGCAAGCGTTGATGCTAACTTTACCAGACGCGCTGTTCTTCTTGGATCACCTAAGTCCGATTTACCGAATTGTTGTTTTGCCCAATGAGTATGTTCGTTAATCATAATGTGCCCTCAAACAAGATTTGAAGATCTGATCATGACATTGAGATTTAGTTCAAAAAAATCCCCGCTAATTTCTTAGCAGGGATTTGTGTATAAGAGACAGCT
>NZ_JADYXH010000006.1:0-256876 GCF_015864395.1 Pseudoalteromonas sp. SWYJZ12 | reverse complement strand
AAAGATGATAAGGGTATTGTGAAGCAACCAAAAGATCGGTCAACCGATCAAAAATACCTTAACTGATCGGTGTTAGCCAATTGGCGGTTTTTTTATTTAAAACTAAGGGCTAAATTATAGCTCGCCTTCGTTTTCAGATAAGAACTTAGCAACGCCTTCAGGGCTTGCGTCCATACCTTTTTTACCTTCAGTCCAACCAGCAGGACATACTTCACCGTGTTCAGTGTGGAACGCTAGCGCGTCAACCATGCGAAGCATTTCGTCGATGTTACGACCTAGTGGTAAATCGTTCACTACTTGGTGACGTACATTGCCTTCTTCGTCGATTAAGAATGAACCACGAAATGCAACACCCGCTTCTGGATGTTCAACGTCATACGCTTTACAAATTTCGTGTTTAACATCTGCAACTAGTGCGTATTGAACTTTACCAATACCGCCGTCTGCAACAGCAGTGTTACGCCATGCGTTATGTGAGAATTGTGAATCGATAGAAACACCAATTACTTCTACGCCACGCTTTTGAAACTCTTCAAAACGCTTATCAAATGCAATAAGTTCAGAAGGACATACAAACGTGAAATCTAGTGGGTAAAAGAAGATAACTGCTTTTTTACCTTTAATTGTTTCATGAAGGTTATAGCTATCTACAATTTCACCGTTACCAAGAACAGCTGCAGCGGTAAAGTCTGGTGCCTGGCGGCCTACTAATACACCCATTTTATTCTCCAAATATTTTGAGTTTGTTTTCAATTGCTTTCGCAATGCTGGTACTTATATGGGCGCTAAAAATTAAAAACCAATAGCGCACACATATAATTAACTGTCATTTTAAAGTTATTCACTACAAAAGAACAATCGCATTTAACGATGTGAGCAATCGAAAATAACGAACACTTACAACTTGCATTAATCTGCTTGAATAATAGGTCTATTTTGAAGTGTAAATTGCGTTGTAATTAGATAGAACTTTTGACGTTACTGAAGAAAGGTTAATACATTAAATTGTTTAAAAATTCATATAATGTGGTATTAATTTTTACAGGTACAAAAAAACCTGCAAATGCAGGTTTCTCGTTTAGATTTAATCCATTATATCTGAGGGCATATCACCTCGGATTTTTTGCCAAATCTCACCTGTTTGATGACCGTATTTACGCATCATCGAAATAGCACCATCGTGCTCTTTATTTTCTGCCAAGATTGTTAAATCTTTATAAAACTGACGAGCAAGTTCACGAGTTCCGGCATCAGAGAAGTAATGACAACCAATCTTTGAATAAAAACCTCTAAAACCGTTGAGTATTAATACATAAATACGGTTATTACCCGCAACGGCTAATTCGTGATGAACTTTGTAATCGTAGTCAGCAAATGCCTGCGCAGTATCTTCTAGCTCATGACTTTGTGATAAAATTTCAATTACACGTTCAGGATTTAACTTAATTGCAGCACGTGTATAAATAGCACTAATATTAGTACGTGCAGATAAAAGCTGATCTGTCAGCTCTGGCATCTTGTCTTCATCTAAGCGCGCTAGTGTTTCAAGAATATTTAAGCCAGACGTCTCCCAAAAGTTATTTACTTTTGTTGGTTTACCATGCTGAATTGTTAACCAACCATCACGTGCTAAACGCTGTAATACTTCTCTCAAGGTCGTTCTTGTTACACCAATTAACTCTGAAAGTTCTCGCTCAGCAGGTAGAATTGAACCTGGAGGGAAATCGCCGTTCCAAATAGATTCAACTATATATTCTTCAGCAAATCCTGCTGGGCTTTTCGCTTTAAAAATTCTCATCCAGTTCCCACTCGAATTAATCAACACTCATCGTTTTACACGAATAACTGACTGATTGTACCAGACGAAGCATAACTAACAAGTAAAGTCAGGTATATTAATAAGCAAATGAGTAGAAATTAAAGATTAATAAATAATAAAATTTAGATTTCTCTAATATCGCTACAATGTATAAATATACAGAGCAATATTCATTGTAGGTACATTGTAATTATTGATATTTTATTTACACCATACCTAACTGAATCAACTTAAAACACATAAGTACATTAAAAAGGAACACCTATGCAACAGAGTGTTCTAACCGCAACTTTAAAGAATTGATTAGGCAATGTACCAATGTTGTATAAGTAAGCGATATAACTAAGCTTATGTATCAATGGGAACTAAGTAGAGCGTCATGTAGCCTCTGCTGAGGCTGCATTGAGTGATCAATAATTTCATCTTATAAAAAGCGACTTCGGTAGCTTTTTTTTCCTTTTTGTTGCCGCATACATTATCCTAGGTCATAATCTAACGTCTTATTTAAACGCGGAATTTTTATGAACTGGCTTGCGCAATTACCCACCCAACGTACCCCGTGGCTTTTATTTACAGCTATCGTTTTTTTACTTGAAGTGACCGCCCTTTTCTTTCAATACCAAATGGGATTGGCGCCTTGCATAATGTGCATATATCAACGTACAGCCGTACTGGGTCTATTAGGCGCAGGAATCGTAGGTTCGACTAAACCACAGAGCAAAGCAGTTCGTATATTAGCGTATGTAATTTGGGGTGTATCGAGTGTTTGGGGATATTTAATTGCTCGCGAGCATATTGATATGCAAACCACCACAGACCCTTTTGCATTTAGCTGTGAGTTTGAACCAAACTTCCCGTCGTTTATGCCGTTACATGAATGGATACCTAGCTTTTTTCAGGCGACCGGGGATTGTGGAAATATAGATTGGCAGTTTGTTGGTTTGAGCATGCCTGCTTGGATGGAAATTATATTTGGGACTTTCTCACTAACACTATTTATTATAGTTATTGGCCGTTTATTAATTAAAAAGTCGATTTGATATGTTTACATTTTTTTCAAGCCAATTAGATGAGCTTAAACATCTAAAAGTACGCAAGCGCCAAGACGTAATAGCACTTTCTTTAAGTATGTTATCGCCAACTGATAAAGTG
This sequence comes from Pseudoalteromonas sp. SWYJZ12, assembly GCF_015864395.1. Taxonomy (NCBI): domain Bacteria; kingdom Pseudomonadati; phylum Pseudomonadota; class Gammaproteobacteria; order Alteromonadales; family Pseudoalteromonadaceae; genus Pseudoalteromonas; species Pseudoalteromonas sp. SWYJZ12. The sequence continues at coordinate 253,905 of NZ_JADYXH010000006.1, read as the reverse complement.
TTACTGCGTATTATTAAATTAATATTACTAAGTCCACTATTTTTAATATTCACGGCATTTAAAGGTTGGATATTAATCCCGTTTTTGATACTCGGCGGACTTTGCTACCCACTTTTAACAACACCTATTGAAATCAACTTTGCTAAAAAACACTTAAGCGATGCATTAAAACAATTTAATCAGGGCGCATAGCGCCCTGATTGTTATCTACTGCTATTAAAGTGAAATTTTCCCCTCTAATTTGGCTAATAGTTTTTTACCAATTCCTTTAACTTGCGATAAATCACTAACGCTTTTAAATTCGCCGTTTTCTTCACGGTAATCCACAATTGCCTGCGCTTTTTTCTTACCTATACCCGGTAGCTTAGCAAGCATATCTGCATCAGCATTATTTATACTAATTGTCTCAACTTGAGGCATTTGCTTAGTTACTTCCGATAGTTGTGCATATACGGTAGTTGCAGGTAGTAAGCATAATAAGCTTATTATGAATAAATTTTTTAACGTTTTCATCAAACTTGTCCCTATTCTTCTTTTCTTAATTTTGAATGTTGCTCAGGAAAACCAAAAAGTAAGGAGCTGAAAAGCTCATCACTTAAAGTGTACCTAAACGCATTATCACTATGATCCGAAATCCTGAAAATGCAGCTGGTACAACAAAGTGATTGCTTAACTAAAGTAAAGTTACCGTTTTTTGTCAAATTTAAGACACCTAAAAATTAATACTTCGCGCTTGCAAATTTACGCCCAAACCATTACTGTACATAAAAACAGTAATCTAATGGTTTTTACAAACCACGGTGCCAAGCAATTTTGCAGGAGAAATCATGGCTGTTGTTGTTAAATATGTTGTAGAACGAAACGGAGTCGAGCGTATGACGTTTACTACCAAAAAAGAAGCTGATGCTTATGACAAGATGCTCGATATAGCAGAATCACTTGAGCTAATGCTAGAAAAGGTAGACGTACCGCTTAGTGAGCAACAAATTGAATCACTTGCTTTAGAAATAGCGAAAAGCAAAGATGACTTTATGACCATATTAAAGGGCGGCAAAGATCCAGTTGTTACCAAAGCGCCAGCAAAAAGTAAAAAGTCAGATAACGTTGCATCAATTGAAGATAACAACGATAAAAAAGCAAGTTAACTCGTAGATTGTCCTCTCCTCGGACGGGACAAACTAAATAAAAAAGGGAGCAACTTAGTTGCTCCCTTTTTTATTATACCAATTCGCTTAATTAAGTGATCTATTTTGAGGGTGGAAAAACGTGTTGATAGCTAGGCAAAAAATTTGATATTTAGTTGTTCTAAATGATAATTTTTTAACGCCGGTAGCAACACGTTTAGCACCGCAAAATGATTAAGTATTATTGCGGATTGGTATTACTTACTACTCATTTTAAAATGAATAGTAATTGCTATTTAAAGCTCTTTTTCTACTTCATCAAATAAAGCAGTGATGTTTTGCTCTGGCTCTTTTGTTACTAAGCTAACAACAACAATTGCGATACTCGCTAAAATAAAGCCAGGTACTATTTCATACATAAAGCTACTTAAACTTTCACCATTAATAGTAAACGGACCATAAATCCAAACAAGCACTGTAAACGCACCTACTAACATACCAGATAAGGCGCCAGCAAAATTCATACGTTTCCAATAAAGGCTAAACAATACAAGTGGTCCAAAAGCAGCACCAAAGCCTGCCCATGCATTACTTACTAGGTCTAAAATAGAGCTATCTCTATCGTACGCTAAATAAATTGCAAACAGAGCAACAAATGCAACGCTAATTCGACCAACAGTAACTAATTCAAAGTCGCTAGCATCTTTACGTAAAAATGTTTTATATAAATCTTCAGTCAATGAACTTGAGCTTACTAGCAATTGCGATGAGATAGTACTCATGATAGCAGCCAAAATTGCAGCTAGTAAAAAGCCAGCAATAAGTGGGTGAAACAATAACTCAGAAAGAATTAGGAAAATCGTTTCAGGATCTTCAACTACAATATTATTTTCATAAGTATAAGCAGCACCAAATATACCAGTACCAACAGCACCAAGGGCAGCAACAATCATCCATGTCATACCAATACGGCGAGCTTTAGGCATATCCTTAACACTACGTACCGACATAAAACGAACGATGATATGTGGTTGACCAAAATAACCTAAACCCCATGCCATTGCAGAAATAATACCTAATGCAGAGCCTGCTCCAATCCAGTTAAGCATATCTGGATTTACACTATGTAAAGTAGATTCCAGAGGTTGTTCAAGTAAAGAGTATGCAACAGTAGGCACTAGAATCAGTGCGATGAACATGATACAACCTTGCACGAAATCAGTTAAGCTAACCGCTAAAAAACCACCAAACAAAGTGTATAAAACAACAACACCCGTTGTAATGTATAAACCCACTTCATAACTTAGACCAAATGAGCTTTCAAACAATTTTCCGCCGGCTACAACACCAGATGACGTGTAAAGAGTAAAGAAGACTATAATCACAACAGCAGATACAACACGTAATAAGTTTGACTTATCATTGAAGCGATTTGAGAAGTAATCTGGGATTGTTATAGAGTCATTTGCTTTTTCAGTGTACACACGTAATCTAGGTGCAACTAACAGGTAATTTAACCAAGCACCAATCACCAAACCAATTGCTATCCATGTACTACTAAAACCAGTAACAAACATCGCACCAGGTAGGCCCATTAAAATCCAGCCACTCATGTCAGATGCACCTGCAGATAGTGCAGCAACACTTGGTGATAGATTTCGTCCACCTAACATGTAACCTGATACATCGCCAGTAGATTGCTTATATGCATATAGTCCGATACCTAACATTACAACAAAATATAATGCTAGTGAAATAATCATTCCTGTTTCCAAATTAGCCTCCGCATAATTATTAATAACAGGCTCTTGATCCGAATATTGACTCTTAAAATATTATAATAAAGACACTATTAGGATAAAAACCATTCTCGCTGACTATATCATGCCTAACAATAAAATCTCCAACTTGTTGCTTCCAGCTGATACAAAAATACTCATGTTGAATAATTTTAAAGCGAATTGGTAAAATATAATAAATTAAATAGAAGAAACACCTTAATTTATAATGATAATTTATTAATCTAGCAAATATACGTAATGCTATTTTGAGTCTTTTGCCATATATTATTACAATAACTAATTACATTAATCTTACGGAACTATTTATGTATTTTTACGCTGCACGCCAACCAATTTTAGACAGAGATAAAAAACTTATCGGTTATGAGCTTTTATTTCGTGATGGCGTTGATAACGTATTTCCCGATATAGATGGTGACGAAGCAACAACACGACTTATAGAGGGTAGCCAGTTTAATTTTGGTTTAGAAGATTTAACCGACAATAAACCTGCCTATATAAACTTCACCCTAGAAACACTATCAAAGGGTTACCCTACACTACTAGGTAAAGACACTATAGTTGTAGAAATACTTGAAACTATCCAGCCTGGTAAGCGTTTATTAGCTATCGTTAAAGATTTAAAAGATAAAGGTTACACTATTGCTCTTGATGACTATATTCATCAACCTGTATGGCGTCATTTTTACCCATTTATTGATATTATTAAAATAGACTTTTTAGCATCCGATATAGATACAATAAAAACGGTTCTAAACGATTTAAAACCGCACTCACATATTAAGTTACTTGCCGAAAAAGTAGAAACCTATGAAATTTACCAACAAGCTTTAGAGCTTGGGTTTGATTATTTCCAAGGATTTTTCTTCTCAAAACCTGAAATGGTACAAAGTAAGGCTCTACCACCATCAGAAATGGCATTAGCTGAATTACTTTACGAAACATCAAGTGTTGATATGGATCTTAAGAAAATCACTGATGTGTTTGAACGTGATGTAAACCTATCTTATAAATTACTTAGGTATTCAAATTCTGCCGCATTTGCAAGACGCGCAGAAATAAGTACCATTAAGCAAGCTCTTATAGTGCTTGGCGCCAATGAAATTAAAAAGCTATTGTCACTGCTGTTTGCAGCACAAGTATCAGCAGACAAACCTGTAGAGCTAATTAGGCTATCGCTTACGCGCGCTCGATTTGCTGAATTGCTCGCTATATCCCATGGGCAGTTTAAAGATACCGGCATGGCATTTTTAACCGGTATGATGTCGCTAATGGATGCTATTTTAGATGAGAGTATGGAAAGCGTCATGAAAAAGCTTCCACTTTCTAATGATATAAAAGCAGCGCTATTAAACGATGAAGGCTTGCTAGCAAAATATTTAAACTTAGTTAAATACTACGAACAAGCAAACTGGTCAGCTGCAAACGAGCTAACGAAAGAGCTAAATCTAGGTGAAAAAGTTCCCGATGCTTATCATGAAGCGCTAGCTTGGGTTAATGAACAAATGCAGTTAGTAGTGAACGAAAAATAAACTACCTGAACTCTGGTTAAGATATTTACTAATATATTAAATCATAATGATATTTAAATTTATTTTTCTCTAGCCAGAGATTTTCAGTGAAAACAAGGCGAACTTACGCGTCAATAGTTAGCCTATTGCAAGTAAATTCAACGTAGTTAGCGCTGAAAATAACTGCTTGAGATAGGTTTATTATCCAGAGTTCAGGTTAAATATATAAACAGCAAATAAAAACGCCAGCATTTAGCTGGCGTTTTTGTGAGTGGCTTTTCAATTATAAACTTTCTAAAAAGTCTTCATCAAAATCAGCTGGCTCTTCTTTTATAGGTGGGTTGCCATCGTACAGCTCATAAATTTGACGCTGAAAGTAAATATCTTTTACAAATAAGTACGGATCAAGTGAATCATTTAATAACCCTTCTTGTGGGATTAATGATGCACGCGCCTCAACTGCTTTTAAAACAAACACTAGAATAGTTTGTGGAGTCGTTAGCGCAACTTCAGGCAATACAAAGTTGTCGACTACATCACCGGTCAGGTTACGTGCTGTTGTAGGACCCATGCCAGGTAGCATTAAATAAGCGCCATCACCCACGCCCCATACACCTAACGTTTGTCCAAAGTCTTCATCGACTATTTCAAGACCTAATGAGCTAGCAACATCAAAAATACCAAAAATACCAACCGTAGAGTTAACTAAAAAACGCGCTAAGCTCACACTTGCATTACCCGGCTTACCTTGCAAACCGGCATTAATCATATCGACAGGTGCTGTAATATTACCTGTAAAATTAACAATACCGTTTCTTACCGGTACAGGCGTTACTTCAACATAACCTACAGCAACTGGGCGCAATAAATAAGCATCCAGTACATCCATATTAAAGTCGTATAACGGACGATTAATACTTTGCAGCGGATCTCTGTCATCTACTTTGCTTTGTGGTACTTGAGCACACCCGGCTAGTATCAATAAACATAAAAAAGTAAAACTGTGTTTTAACATCTAACGTCCTTAAGGTATTAATGTATCAATTTGAAGTTGGTAGTCACTTACACTTTCACGCTTTAACGACTCTGAATGACCTTCTAGCTCACCAGAACTTGGCATAACCGAGTCATCTATAGAAATACGCGCCGAAATAATAATATTTTCTGCACTAGATAAGTTAAGCCCTGCAACCATTGCACTACTATCACTCAACTCAACTGTAATTGGAAATGAATATTTAGCGAGTTTAACAGCAGCTAATGGCATTGGCGAACCACTTGCTGCTTTTGCAAATATAAACAAGATACCGTCTTTTGGCTGTTTATCTATAAGCTCTTTTGCAATGTCGACTGTAACTGCAATAGCACCCGTTGTAGTAGTAACTGGCATAACAGAGCCTTCCGTTTGCATTTGCTTCTCTATATCAGCGATACGCTCAGAGATCATGCTATAACGAGAATCATTTTTTTCCATACTCGCAAGTAAAACTTCAAATGCAGCTTTGGCTTGAGGCCAATCTTTACGTTCATAAGCAATGAGTGCTAATAACGAAATTGCATCTAAATTGGTAGGCTCAACTTTTAGTACTTTTGAGAGCATACCTGCCGCACGAGTCATATTAGCTTCGCTGCCTTCTAGTAATAAAACTTGGCTATAACTAATAAGTACCTGCATATTATCAGGATTCATACGTAGTGCTTTATCAAATGACTGCTGCGCCATGTCAAATTCATTAAGCGACATAGCAACTCGTCCAAGTAGCATCCAAGCGACTTCGTCATCACCTGAGCGGCTAAGCTTTGTACGAAGTGCCAATGCAAAAGCCTGCAGCTCATTTTGGCTAAGCGGCTCACCTTTTTGCATTACAGCACGCTCGCCGTAATTAGCTAAATTATCCATTGCATCATGCCAAGCCGAAATTTGCTGCTGACTACCCGTTAAACCATAAAAAACACCTGTTAGAGCAAGAACAAATGCGCCACCAGTTAAAGCAAAAATACGATTATTACCTTTGCTGTTTAGTGATTTTTCTGGTGATAACTCATTCAATAAACGGCGTTTTAATTCAATAATTGATTCTGCATGATTTACGGTATCAATACGCTGATTGTCTAAATCGGTTTGTAAATCAACTAAACGCTGCTCATAAATGCTAATTAGCTCAGCGTTGGCGTTATGAGTAATTGTTTGAACGCGCTCTTTTTTTAAAAAAGGCAACATCACAAACCCAAGAGCAACCAGTGTGAGTAAAGCAAAACAAGCCCACATTAAAATCATTTAACTTTGCTCCTGACGTTTATTTTGTTCAATTAGCTTCGCTAACAGCATTTCGTCGTCACTGCTCCACGTTTGTTTTACTGATGCTTTTCGCTGGCGAATAACAATAAAACCAAAGCCGACTATGACAATTAATACAGGTAATACCCAAAGTACTAAAGTAGCTGGTGTAACTGGTGGGTCGTAATGAACAAAATAGCCAAAGCGGTCAATCATGTAATCAATCACTTCGTCTTTGCTCTTACCTTCTTTAACCAATACGAGCACTTTATCGCGCAAGTCTTTAGCAACAACAGCGTCAGAGTCCGCAATGTTTTGATTTTGACACTTAGGACAGCGCAGCTCTTTAGTTAGCTCTTCAAACAATATCGCTTGTTTGTTGTTATCAAATTGATAGCGATCTTGCTCTGCAAACGCACTGATGCTTACAAAAAGGCTAAGCGTAAGTAGTAACCATTTCATTATTTAAGCTCCTGCATAATTGGCGCAAATTTAGCTCGCCATACTCGCGGGTTTATATCGCCCGTGTGATGCAACAAAATAGTGCCGTTTTTATCGACTAAAAATGTTTCAGGCGCACCCGAAACACCTAAATCCAACGACAAAGTACGATGTAAATCCAAGATATTAAATTGATATGGGTCACCCGCACGTTGCAGCATATCGCTCACTTCGGTGCGAAGTGATTGCATATCAAAAGGGCCATCAAAGTCGGCGTCGTAACCTTGTACGTAATAAAGCCCAATAATTTTAACGCCTTGCTCACGTAACTTAGTTAAATAACCAAGTTCAACTAAACATGTTGGGCACCAAGTACCCCATACATTTAGTAAGTAAACTTCGCCTTTTAAAGACTCGTTAGTCCACGGCTTATTGTCTTGCATTAAATCAGGTAAATTAAATGCTGGCATTTCTTGACCTAACCGACCCGTTTGAATTTCACGAGGATTAGCAAAAAGGCCTTGGTATAAAAATACACATACAAAAGCAAATACTAAAAGCGGCGCAATAGCTAAAATTTTACGGTTCATAAAACATTCTCCGATGCAGCTCTACGCGCTGTTTTAGCTGATGTGCGGTAGCGTTTATCAAATAAAATCATAAATCCAGCTAGGGAAATAAGCACACCACCAATCCACATCCAACGAACAAACGGTTTATGATAAATGCGAAGTGACCATGCACCTTGGCTCAACTGCTCACCTAACGCTAAGTATAAATCACGTGTAAAGCCTGCATCTATGGCCGCCTCAGTCATAAACTGCATACCAATATCATACTTACGTTTTTCGGCATGTAAGCGTGTTACTAGCTCATTGTTTTTAAGCACCGATACAACACCCGCATGACCACTGTAGTTCGGCCCGCGAATAGTTTTAACACCATCAAAGCGGTATTCATACTCATTAAGCTGAACTGTGTCGCCTTGTTTCATCGATACGTCACGCTCAACTGAATACGCCGATGTAAGCGTTACACCTGCAATAACAAACGAAATACCAATATGCCCAAGCACCATAGCCCAGTAACTTACACCTAAGCGTTTTAAACCTTCTTTTAAGGTGCCATGCACAGCAGATTTAGTGTAAATGTCGATCCCAGTTGATATTGCAATCCAAACCGCAAGCGTAGTGGCTAGTAGCGTAAGTGGTTTTACTAAATCGTAACTTGAAAACAACCAAGCACAGGTAATCACTACACTGGCTAATACGCCCATTAATATTTTGTTTTGTAAGAAAGCCCATTTATTTTGCTTCCAGCGTAAAAATGGCCCTATCCCCATCAAAATAGCAAACGGCACTAAAATTATTGCAAACATCTTATTAAAAAACGGTTCGCCAATAGAAATACTGCCCAAGCCCATTTCTTTATGAACCATAGGTAATAAAGTACCCAGCAATACGATTAATGTAGCAACTACTAAAAATATATTATTGAGCCATAACGCCACTTCGCGTGATACAAACTTGTATCGACCTTCACTATGTACTTGCGATACACGCAGTGCATATAACGCTAAGCCACCACCTACAACTATGCCTAAAAAGGCGAGTATAAATAAGCCTCTATCAGGGTCTGTTGCAAAAGCATGTACCGATACAATAATACCCGAGCGCACAATAAATGTGCCTAATAAGCTCAATGAAAATGCTGCTATAGCAAGTAATACGGTCCACGATTTAAACACACCACGTTTTTCGGTTACGCTTAACGAGTGCAGTAATGCTGTTGCAACAAGCCATGGCATTAATGATGCGTTTTCTACTGGATCCCAAAACCACCAGCCACCCCAGCCAAGTTCTGAGTATGCCCACCAGCTACCAATTGTAATACCTAGTGTTAAAAAGCCCCACGCAGTCATTGTCCACGGACGTGACCATTTAGCCCACGTGTTATCAAGCTTGCCAGTTAATAGCGCAGCAATAGCAAAAGAGAAAGCAACTGATAGCCCTACATAACCCATGTACAGTAATGGCGGGTGAATAATCATGCCCGGATCTTGAAGCAACGGATTTAAATCACGCCCTTCTACCGGGAAATAAGGAAGTAGGCGCTCAAACGGGCTTGAAAGTAGTAAGGTGTACATCATAAAACCTACACCTAAAAAACCAAGTACGCCCAATACTCGGGCACGTAGCACCCAAGGGAGTGATTTAGAACGCGCAGCAACAACGGCAGTCCAACCAGCTTGCATTACTAACCACAGTAAAATAGCGCCTTCATGGCCGCCCCATGTAGAGGTGATTTTGTAATACCAAGGTAGCGTACTACTTGAATGATATGCCACATACGATACGGTAAAATCATCCGTTACACTGGCGTAAATAAGTGCTGCAAAAGAGATTAAAACAAAAGCGAATTGCCCAATTGCTAAAGAGGGAGCTGCACGCATTAATCGAAGATTACCGGTATGCGCGCCCCAAAGAGGAAAAATACACAGTAAAACGCTTAGCACCATGGCAAGCGTTAAAGAAAAATAACCAATTTCTGGGATCATAGCTAATTACCACTATCTAAGTTGTATTTTGGTTTTTCGTGTTTAATACCTTTAACTGCCTCAGCAACTTCTGCTGGCATATATTCTTCGTCATGCTTTGCGAGCACTTCAAATGCTTCAATAACATTAGGTTCGATTAATACGCCCTGCGCTACAATGCCTTGCCCCTCACGAAACAAGTCTGGCAATATGCCTTGATAACGCACGGTCACTAATGGACCTGTATCAATTAGCTTAAAGCTTACTTGTAAGCTCTGTTCATTACGCTCAACCGTGCCTGGTACAACCATGCCACCAATACGTAGCTTTTGGCCAATGAATGGTTTTTCTTTATTAGGCCCTTTGCCATCAATAAGTTCGCTTGGCGTATAAAAAAGATTAATATTTTCTTGAAGTGCATAAAGCACTAAACCAATTGATCCACCAATACCAAACAGTACGGCAATAATTACCAATAGGCGCTTTTTACGTCTTGGATTCATGAGGCTTGTTCCTGTTTAGCTTTTTTAATTCGCGCTTCACGTATTATTTGTTGCTCAACTGAAGCCATAATACGTTTAGTATCTCTTAAAGAGTTCACTAAAATACCAAGTAAAATAAGAGCGCATGTACCAAAAGAAAGCCAGATATAAAACCCGTAGCCTCCCATTGCAATAAAATCAGAAAAAGAGTCAAATTGCATAATTACCCCTTATTTAACAACAAACGCACCCACGGTCGGTGCTTTTCGCGTTGTAAAATTTCATTTTTAAGACGAATTAAAGTCACTGTTCCTACAAAAGCAGCAAAGGCTAAAATATTAACCATAAGTGGCCAAAACATACTTGGGTCTATTGCTTTGGTGTCTAGTTTTGTAATGCTTGCGCCTTGGTGTAGCGTATTCCACCACTCAACTGAGTAATGAATAATAGGTAAGTTAATTACGCCCACAATTGCTAAAATAGAAGCTGCACGCCCTGCTGACTTCTTATCTTCAAATGCATGATAAAGCGATAGCACGCCAAGATATAAAAATAATAAAATAAGTTCAGACGTTAAACGCGCATCCCATACCCACCAAGCACCCCACATAGGTTTACCCCATGCAGCGCCAGTAATAAGCGCTATAGCTGTAATACAAGCACCAACAGGCGCTATAGCAATAACGGCAAGTTCGGCATTTCGTAGTTGCCATACAAGTGCAACAACAGCTGCAATAGCCATTGATGAGTAAGCCCCCATAGATAAAATGGCAGAAGGAACATGAATAAAGATGATACGGTAGCTGTCTTTTTGTTGGTAATCGGCAGGTGCAAAACCAAGCCCCCATACCCATCCAACAATCATACTAACTACAGTAACTACGGCAAAATAAGGCAGTAACGTATTGCATAACTGGTATGCACGCTCTGCTTTAGCATAGGGATGTAACCACTTCCACATTAACTTACACTCACTTTTAAAGCTGACGATATGGCAATTGGTGCGCTAATAATAGCAATAAGTAACATTGCACCAAGGATGGCAAGCTGCCCACTATAATCCAGCGACATTGTACTGGTATCGATAGCCGACGTTGCAAAAATCAAAACAGGAATATACAAAGGCAGTACGAGTAAACTCATCAAAATACCCCCTTTTTGTAATCCCACAGTAAGCCCAGCGCCTATTGCGCCAATAAAGCTCAATAATGGTGTGCCTAATAATAATGTTAAAACGGTTGCTGTTAACGCCGTACTTTCTAGGTTTAACAACAATGCAAACAGCGGCGTCATTAATACAAGCGGTAAACCTGTTACCACCCAGTGAGCGGCTACTTTAGCAAGTACGGTTAACGATAACGGGTAAGACGATGCAATTAACTGCTCCAACGAGCCATCGTTAAAATCATCTCTAAACAGTTTATCCAAGCCCAGCATGGTAGAGAGTAGTGCGGCAACCCAAATAATTCCCGGTGCCATTCTCGCTAGTAAACCAGGCTCAGGCCCGATTGCTAACGGAAATAATGAAATTACAATTAAGAAGAACAAAATAGGATTTACAATTTCAGCGCGCTGGCGAAACGCAAGTTTTACATCTTTGGTAAATACCGCACTAAATAGCAACCAATAAGAATGTTGACGAGTCATTAGTGACGATACTCCAGTGTAACCGTTTGCAAGTTACTAAAATGGGTCGTTAAATCTTGGTGGGTCGTTAACAAAATAGCTCCACCGTTTAGTAAGTGCTCGGTAAATCGCTGCTGTAAAAAGGCAACACCGCTTTTATCAAGCGCGGTAAATGGCTCATCAAGTACCCATAATTTAGCATCACTTAACCAAAGCCTAACCAAAGCTACACGTCTTTGTTGTCCAGCAGATAACATTCTAACCGGTACATCTTCAAGTCCAACAAGGCCAAGTTGCGCTAAAATGGGATACAAGTCAGGCTGGTTTATGTAGCCATTAATTTGTAACCAATGACGAACATTTTCAACTGCACTAAGCTGAGTATTTACACCTGTTTTGTGGCCTATAAAGAGTAGTTCTCTGGCATACTCTTCGTAATACTTAGATATAGGCTGTTCTTGAAATAAAACAGCTCCTTCATCAGGCACAGAAAAGCCTGCGATAATACGCAATAGCGATGTTTTACCAGCCCCATTAGGACCCGCTAATTGCATGATTTGACCGCTATTAAGGCTAAAATTAAGATCCGCAAACAAACAACGATCTTGCTTGATGCAGGTGACGGACTTAATGTGTAACAAGATGACGATTCTCTCTGCCAAAAATTAGGCGTTAGTCTACCATAATGATAGGGTAATACGAATATTGCTTTAAAATCGATTCACTTAAAATAGAGAAAACTTGATTTAAAATAATGAATACGCCAACGCAAATAACATTATCTAATTCATTGGTTATCAATCAATCGACAAACCCTCAAACCAATGAGTTATCGCAATTACCTAATGAGGTGCTTGCGGCTAAAAACATTCAATTTTCGAAAGACTCGATTACGCTTGATGTATTTATTGATAAACATTGGCAGACATTAAGACTTGGCACTACAAGCGCACCTCAAAATTTACAAAAAATAGCCAGTGCTAACATACAACTTAATCCCGATGGCAAACAGCTCAACATCACGCCAAACACTACAACCCTTACTTTAAATCAACCAGTACAATTACAGCGTTTATTAAATTATGTAAGCACGGGCACTGAAGTACAAAGCAAACCAATGGATTTACAAGTGGTTATGTCCCCTACCCCAAAATTAGTAATTGATAAACTTAACGCCAGTATTGCCATAAATAAAGACGTAGCGCAGTTACTTTTAACCGAGCAGCCTTTAAAAGTAGTTGTTAGCACTACTAACAAAGGCGCACAGCTTAATGTTATTAATCGCTTTGCAGATACAATTCATACGCAACCACTTAGCCAAACTAAACTTACTAAATTACTCGTGGCCTTATTACCTAGTGCGCAACTTCAAGCAACACCTAAACTAGCTATTTTGACTCATCCTCAAAAGTCAGGTTCGTTTACAACGCCTATTACTAATCAACAAGTTAGTGAGCTACCTAGCACGCCCATTAAGGTAAATTTAATAAATCAGGCTGATAAATTACTTATTAAAACCGATACTAATAATATAAAAGTGACGCTTAATAACTCATTTTCTAAACCGTTTAACGAGTTACTTTTAGCTCAAAAAAGCAGTGTCTCTGAAATACATTTTTCTGCGCCCACTATTAAAGCAAGCCCACTGCTTACACCTGATAGCCCAATAAAGTCGTGGCTACAAAATAGCTTTAGTGATTTAAAAACGCGAATTAATGATGCAGTTAAATATTTTGAAAGTAAGCCCTTTGCAGCAGCAAATAAATCTGAGTTAATGCCGCCGTCTGGATCATCTGCGATACAAAGGCCGGGCTTAGTTACGCAATTAACAGTATCACCGTTAAATAGAGTTAACATTACTCAAAATATAAGTACTGCGTTAAATAGCAATACTAGCAATACTTTACCAGAGCACTTTTCAAGACTCCCGCCACTTGTACAATTAACTCAGCAAATAAAAGGAAGTGTTAGTGTTTGGCAATCACCTTCAAACACAGCAACAACCTACACGCCAATAACAAGTAACATTACTCAAAATGAAGTGGCGAGCGCTAAGCCAAGTAATTTAAACGCGAGTCAATTGAGTGCTCGGAGTATTAGTACTAACAGTAAAGTTGATACGTTAATTAAGCCTACAAGTGAAGTTGCTACTAAAGGGCAAACAACGTCTTCAGTGCAACCAGTAATAAACGGCAACAATCAAAACAGTGTAAACCCAGCCTCGATTAAAAATATGCTCCCATTAGCAGAGCCGTTATCTAATATTGCCTCTCGTAGTCAAATGCTACAACCAATAGAAGCAAAGCTATTAAGCACACTATTAAAGCTTCCTGATACCACAATCCCTACGGATAGAGTAGCTGGTAACAAACAGCTTTTAAGTAGTCAAATTACTGATATTACAAATAGAGCAACAAAAGACACGCCCGATTTAACTCGCTTAATTAACCAAGCATTTAATCGCATGGTCTCTAGTAATAATATTAACCCTGCGACCATACAGCGTGAAGTATTAGCCACCTTACAGCCATCTCAATTAACGGGTGATATTCTACAAAGTAGCTTCACTAAAGGACTTGAACAAGTTGCAGTGAGTATTTTAGCAGCCCCTATAATTAGCCAATCAGTAACACCGATAAGCTTTAATAACCAAACTGGCTTAGATGCACTTTTACAAGTACTCATACCTACTTTTAAAACAGGAAACGCGGGAGCAAAAATACTTGAGCAACTGCAGCAAGCTCAAGTTCAAGCATTGGCTAGCGAAATCGTACAAGTTAAAAACACACTTACCCAAGTAAGTGTTTCAACACCAAATCAACAACCAGACACAAACCCGCTTGCGCAATTTTTATTACCAATGAAATTGCCGCCTGAGGCCGCCCAAACAGAAATAACATTGGGACAATATAAAAAGCCAAGCGCAGATAAATTAGAAGATAAAAATGTATGGTTTGTCAGGTTAAACTTTGATTATGCACAGATTGGGCAGTTACAGATTACCGCTGAGTTAATGGATAAAGCACTCGATTGCCAGCTATTAGCCTCAAGCCAAGAAGTAAGCGCAATTGCTCACCCTCACTTAGATAATTTAAGATCCAAACTAGCTAAGCATGGTTTACAAGTTGGAGAACTCAACTTAAAGCGAGGCGATACAAATAATCAGGCATTTTATAAATCTCATGCAATTATTAATATTAAGGTTTAGTAATGAGCGATGCACCCATTAATAAGTCAGCCATTGGGCTTTTATACGAAGCTGGCAACACCCCCACAGTAAGCGTAAAAGGGTTTGGTGAGTTAGCTGACGAAATAATTGCAGCAGCAAAATTAAAAGGGATTATGATCCACGAAGATGCAGCGCTTGCTAAAACGTTGTCGCATTTAAGCTTAGGGGAAGAAATCCCTAAAGAGCTTTATTATGTAATTGCAGAGCTTATTGCGTTTTCGTATGTATTAAGAGGTCAATTTCCGCCAGGCTGGCAAGACTTTCAAGGTAAGTTAAATATTAAAGCGTGAGATTATTTATACGCTTATAGCTAAAAAGGCGCTAAGCGCCTTTTTGTTTATGTAGTGAAAATAGTAATTCGGCTTCTGCTCGCGGTAATTCGCATTCGCGTATCACCTCATCGAGGTCCGCACCTAACTCAACCATTTTTACTGCACGAGAGTAAATTTTAGCATCAGGGTCATCGTATTTCTGCGCAGCTTGTTGCTGTATCAAATCTTGATTTTGTTGCTCAACCTCAAGCACTCGCTTACCAATACTTAAAAGCCCTGTTCTAAGCTCTGAAATTTCACTTCGCAAAATATGAGTTTGCTCTGAGCTATCTTTAAGCTGCTGTAATACAGCATTAATTTCATTCACTTGTTTGTTTTTTAATGCAATTATTAGCGCAAGCGATATAAGACCTACCGCTAACGCTGATATAGCTATACTAAGTAACAGCATAATTTATTTGGTAAAGCTTATATATCGCTTAACTCATCCCATTCATCATCGCTGAGTAACTTGTTTAAATCGACTAAAATCAGTAGCTCATTATCACGATTACAAACGCCTTGAATAAACTTAGCACTTTCTTCAGTACCAACATTTGGTGCACTATCGATTTCAGAGCTGCGTAAATAAACGACTTCAGATACGCTGTCGGCTAAAATGCCGATAACTTGCTCTTCAGCTTCAATAATTAATATACGAGAATTATCGGTTGCATCAGCAGCTAACAAACCAAAACGTGCACGAGTATCAATAACAGTTACAACGTTACCGCGTAAGTTAATAATACCAATAACGTAAGAAGGTGCACCTGGTACAGGGGCTATCTCTGTATAACGAAGTATTTCTTGTACTTGCATTACATTTACGCCGTAGGTTTCTTCCTCTAGCTTAAACGTAACCCACTGTAAAATTTCATCATTATTATCTGCGTTTTTATTTGCTGACAGTAATTTATCTTGATTCATGCTATTACCCCGTAATGGTCATTACTACTGACGGCTATCTAAGCCTTTCTCTAATAATATATTTAAATTATCTACATCTATTAAAGCACACATTTTTTCTTTTATAACACCAGCAAGCCATGGGCGCTTACTTTTATTTGTACGCCATTTTACATCTTCTTTACTCAATGTAATGTTATTTATCAACTTTTCAGCTAATAAGCCCCACTGGCTATCACCTAAGGTAATTAAATACTGATAATCTAAAGACGCCTCTAATTTATCATCATACTTTTCTGGCATTACCCAACGAGCAGTATCAACAACATTAAGTTTTTCTTCTCTGTTGAGCATAACGCCTTTAAACCACTTTGGCTTACCAAATAAATGATTTACTTCACCTAATTGATGTATACCGCCTAATGCTTTTAATGGTACAGCCAATGTTAAACCAGCAACTTCAAAAAATAATGCCTGAAATTCACCATCAAAATAGTCAGATTGGCTAGTGGTTATAATCTGTGGTTCTGGTTCTTCTGTAGTCGTACTTATCGGCTCTATTACTTCATCGTCAATGGCTTTATTAACTTTTGCGGCTTCAAAAATCGGTTCAACTATTGGCTTAATTTCAGAATTAAGTAAGTCTTGATTAAATATTTTTTCTGCCGCTTTTATCTGTTCTTTTGGTTTTAAATGAATATGTTCTTGCTGCGAGTCGTGTGGCATTTGCTCAAGTAATTTTGCGACTGGCTCAAGGTTATCTACAGGCTCGTCTTCACATAACAAAGCCCCTAGGTATTGTTTCATTACTTTTTCATTAGCAAATAATTGCTTACTCATTCATTAACCTTGTTCAATTAAATATTCTAGCAGTGCTTTATATGCGTATACACCACGCGAACGAGGACAATACTCTACAGGCACTTTTTGCGCAAAGCTTGCATCTCTAAATTTAGTATCTACCGGTATCACACCTGGCCAGACTTTATCACCATACGTACTTTGAAGTGTTTTATATGCTTCTAACGATGCTTTAGTACGTTTATCATACATAGTAGGGATTATAGTATATTGATAATCTTTCGCTTGAGAGGTTTGCATTAATTCCATAGTGCGCATCATTCTATCAAGCCCTTTCAGTGCTAAAAATTCCGTTTGCACTGGCACTAAAATTCGCTCACTTGCTGCAAGCGCATTAACCATTAACACCCCTAAAACTGGGGGGCAATCTAAAATGGCATAATCGTAATGTTCACTGATTTTTGCAAGCGCTTTTTTTAGTATTAATCCCATACCTGTTTTATTACCCATGCTTCTATCAAGCGTGGCTATCGCCATTGTTGCGGGTAAAATATCTAGGTTTTCAAGTGTTGATGGGCATAAAGCTTGAAGTATCTCTTCACTTTGCATGCTCGTGCCACGCGCAAAAATATCATATACGCTGACTTCCAAATCTTCTGAGTCAATGCCAAAGTAATAAGTGAGTGATGCATGAGGATCTGTATCAATAAGCAACACACGCTTACCCTGCAAAGCTAAAATACCAGCAAGGCTCACTGCTGTTGTTGTTTTACCAACACCACCTTTTTGATTTGCGACAGTCCAAATCTTCACATTACATCCTAATTACTGTTCATTGCGCGTTGTTATGCGAATACCACCATGAGGCAAACGAATTATTTTTATTGTATCGTCATCTGAAGGAAGCTCAATTTCAGGCTCTTCCGCTACTGGCTTGACGGCTTGTTCATCACCTTTAATGTCTTGTATTGGTGGTAAACCATACTTAGAAAGTGCAATAACAACTTTACGATTTTCTGCTCGCCCTTGTTCTGTATCGTTACTTACAAAAGGTGAATATTGACCATAACCTTCTATCGCCATTCTGGCAGAATTAATACCTAATGCTTCCAGCTCTACTAAAATAGATGTTGCTCTAGCAACCGAGAGTTCCCAATTTGAGCGAAATATTTCATTGCGAATACTTTCATCATCAGTATAGCCACGCACCCTAATATAGTTATCTACTGGAGCAATAATATCTTTAACAATTTTGACGACTTGCTTTGCCCTAGAGTGTGCAACTGAGCTACCACTTGAAAATAACATACCTGAGCTTAGCTCTATAATCAGCCAATCTTGATTAAGCTCTAAACTGGCTTCTCCATCACGAATTTCATCAATAAGCGCTGACTGCAGCTTAGCAAGTAAGCTATCGAGTGGTTTTCCTAAATATTTTTGTTGTATGTTACTTGTATCACTTTGACCGTCGAGTAACTCTGGGCCTTGTTCTTCTTTTAAAATACTTTCACCATAAAGAACTTCTTGTTCAGGTGTCACTCTATCAGTCAATATTCCATTACCATTGACGCCCTCACCTTGCTGGGAGTGCTGGCGGGCAGATTTATCAAAAACGTGTTCAAGGGAGTCTGACAATATTTGAAATTGTTCTTCTTTGTTGATCGCTATCGCATACAGCACCACAAAAAAAGCAAACATAATGGTCATGTAATCGGCATACGATACAAGCCAACGCTCTGTATGTTGACTTTTTGGAGCAGAGTGACGAAGTCGTCGGCGTAGCATGTTATTCGTCCACTAAATTAGGACGCTCTACACGGTAGGCTTCAAGCTTTAATTCTATATTTACTGGGCTTTCACCAACGCTTATCGCAATCACACCTTCGGCAAGCATTTCATGGTAAAGCATTTTTTGCTCTACACGCTGTTTTAACTTATTTGCCATAGGTAAAAACAATAAATTAGCTAAACCAACACCATAAATGGTCGCGATAAATGCCGTTGCAACGCCTGCACCAAGCATTTGTGGATCGGTAATAAACGACATTGCCTGTATTAAACCAAGCACAGCACCTAAAATACCAATGGTAGGACTGTAGCCCCCCATCGCTTCATAAACACGTGCGGCTTCAAGCAAGCGATCGCGTTCTAGCAGTAAATCAATTTCAAGCGTGTCACGTAGTTTTTGCTCTGAGCAGCCATCTACAAGCAAGCTTAAACCTTTTGCTGCATATGCATCTGGGTGAGCTAGCGCTTCATTTTCAAGCGCTAAGTAACCTTCTTGACGTGCCTTATGAGACCATCGCTTAACTTGTTCTATTGCATCTTCAATATCATATTGTGGCGCAACAAAAACCCAAGAGCTCATATTTAGCATTTTTTTAAAGGTACTTGCTGATGTTTGCAACATAACAGCACCAAGCGTGCCGCCTAATACAATAATAAGGGCAGGACCATTAAATAAAGCAGAAACAACGCCGCCTTCTAAAGAGTAACCTAGACCTATTGCACCCAGTGCTACAAATAGTCCAAATATTGAGAGTTTATCCACAACCTACCTCTCTCTTTATACGTGCTGCAACATCGCTCAATGCTAAGCTTTCACTCGAAAGCCCCGCATTAGCAATGGCTTGAGGCATTCCATAAACAACACAGCTTTTTTCATCCTGTGCCCAAATGGTTGCACCCGTTTGTTTTAACATTCTTGCACCGTCACGTCCATCAGCGCCCATGCCTGTTAAAACGATAGCAAGCACATCGCCTTGATACGTTTTTGCTGCACTGGCAAAAGTTACATCTACACTCGGTTTATAACTTATTCTCTCGCTATGATCTTCAAATACGCGCAGAGTTCTATTTGCACCACGCCCTTCTACCATCATCTGCTGTCCGCCAGGCGCTAGATAAGCAGTTCCTGGTTGTAAGCGGTCACCTTGTTGCGCTTCTTTCACTTTTATTTGGCACAGACCATTTAAACGTGCCGCAAATGCAGGTGTAAAAGCCGCAGGCATATGCTGAATAAGCAAAATAGGGTGAGGGAAATTAGCTGGCAATTGAGTCAGTATAGTTTGTAGTGCAACAGGGCCACCTGTAGAAGTGCCAATAGCTACAAGCTGGTATTGCTTTCCACTTGCTCGCATTGAGGCAACATTAGAACCTGACGGTGTTGTAGGTGCTGCTCTTTGAAAGCTTCTATCGGGTTGTTTTATCGAAGGCGTTAGTGTGTTTGTTCTTTGCGAAAGTGAGCTTGTTATCGGTTTACTTGATATTACTGGCTTAGGTGGTGTTGCAGCTTTAAACGTTCGCGGTAAACGTCTTCGCCCTATATCTTTCACTTTATTTTGTAAAAGCTTTATAGCGTCTTCATTATTGCGAGCGATGTCTTCAAATTTTTTCGGTAAAAAATCCATTGCTCCAGCATCTAGCGCATCAAACGTTGCTGTTGCGCCATCACGTGTTAGTGATGAAAACATTAAGATAGGCGTTGGATTACTCGCCATTATCTCTTTAACTGCGCTAATACCATCAAGCACAGGCATTTCGACATCCATAGTGATCATATCTGGACGTAGCTGAGCTGCTTTTTCAACAGCTTCTCTGCCATTCACAGCAAAGCCTATAACTTGTATGTCGCTATCTTGTTCAAGAATTTCGCTTACTCTGCGGCGAAAAAAGCTTGAATCATCAACAACTAAAACTTTAACGGCCATTTAGCTCTCTTATTAAATTTATGCGTAGGTATATATTAAATATATACCTACTTTATTATTAGCCTGCGTAATGTTTTAACATGTTTGGAACGTCTAAAATCAGTGCAATACCACCATCTGAAGTAATTGTTGCGCCTGCCATACCTGGGGTACCTTGTAGTAACGCATCAAGTGGTTTAATTACAACTTCTTCTTGGCCAATTAATGAGTCAACAACAAAACCAATTTGCTGCGTACCAATTTGCACAATAACTACATGGCCTTTTGCTTTTCGCTGTGAGCGATCTGAGCCTTTAACTAACCAGTGCTCGAGGTAGAATAACGGTATTGCCTTCTTACGCACAATAATTGTTAATTGCCCATCAACCACATTTGTTTTCGTTAAATCTAAGTTGAATATTTCACTAACACCAGCAAGTGGTAACGCAAATGTTTGTGCGCCAACAATTACCATTAAGGTCGGTAATATAGCTAAGGTAAGTGGTACTTTTATCTCTAAAATGGTACCTACACCTAACTCAGATTGAATACTTACAGAGCCGTTTAATTGGGTGATTTTAGTTTTCACCACATCCATTCCAACACCACGACCTGAAATATCAGATATCTCTTCTTTTGTAGAAAAGCCAGGTGCAAAAATGAGGTTGTATGCTTCAGTGTCAGAAAGTCGACTCGCTTGATCGTGGTCGAGTACGCCTTTACTAATTGCTATTTTTTTCAGTTTCTCAGCATCCATACCAGCGCCATCATCTTTAATGGTCAACAAAATATGGTCGCCTTCCTGAGACGCTGATAAAGTAACATTACCTGTTCTAGGCTTACCGGCAGCCTCACGAACAGCTGGCATTTCAATACCGTGGTCAACTGAGTTTCGAACTAAATGCACAAGCGGATCGGCTAGTGCTTCCACTAAGTTTTTATCTAAATCGGTTTCTTCACCTACAAGTTGTAAGTCAATGTCTTTGTTTAAGCTGCGTGCTAAATCGCGTACTACGCGAGGGAAACGACCAAATACCTTTTTAATTGGTTGCATTCGTGTTTGCATAACCGCGCCTTGAATATCAGCAGTCACTACATCTAAGTTAGAGATTGCTTTACCCATTGCCTCACTGTCTGAGTTGGTCGCTAAACTAACCAAACGATTTCGCACAAGTACTAACTCACCAACCATATTCATAATTTGGTCAAGTCGTTTTGTATCTACGCGAACTGTCGTCTCTGCTGCTGGTGGCGCTGATTTTTTAGGCGTTGCTGGCGCTGCTTTAGCAACCGGTTTTTCTACCGGTTTAGAAGCGGGTGCTTTTACAGGTTCTGGTTTTTTTACAGGCACACTCGTTTTTGCAGCTGGTTTAGCTGGAATATTGGGCTGTTTCACAGCAGGAGTGCTTTCTATTAATTTAGGTGCAGTACCTTTGCCATGAAGTTCATCAAGAAGCGCTTCAAACTCGTCATCACTAATTTCATCATCTGATGAATTAGCAATATTTGACGCCGCCTTAGCTGGTTCTACAGACGCTTTAACTGCATTACTTTGTTCAGGTGCTTTACTCGCAACCTCACCAAAACTGCCAACTCCATGTAACTCATCTAATAAGCTATCAAATTCATCATCAGTAATGTCACCATTAAAGTCATTGCTACTTATTACCGGCTTTTCAATTGCAGGACCTTGTCCTTTACCGTGTAGTTCATCCAGTAAGTTTTCAAATTCATCTTCAGTTATTTCATCAATTTCAGCATCGCTAACCGAAGGCGTTCCGCTAAATAGTTCATCAAACGCAAACGGATCTTCGTCATCAACTATTGGCGTATCAACTACTTCGCTTTGAGGTTGTTCAACTTCATTGTTCGAAGATACACCGTTAAGCTCATCTTCTGTTGGTGGTAGACCTAAAATATGAAGAGTATGAAGTAATTCAGGATCTGCAGGTTCTGGCTTATCCCTATTTTGGATAGTCGCGAACATTTCATTAATGGTGTCGAGCGCTTGTAAAATAACATCCATTAACTCTGAATTGACCGTTCGCACACCTTGACGTAGTAAATCAAATACGTTTTCAGCGCCATGACAAGCATCAACAAGTTCTGTCATAGCTAAAAAGCCTGCCCCACCTTTTACAGTGTGAAAGCCTCTAAATATGGCATTTAGTAACTCGGTATCTTCTGGATTATTTTCCAGTTCAACTAACTGTTCAGATAAAAGCTCTAGGATTTCTCCTGCCTCTACAAGAAAGTCTTGTAAAATATCTTCATCGACTTCAAACATGCAGTTACTCTCCTCTTAGAAGCCCAAACTTGATAAAAGATCATCGACTTCATCTTGATCAGATACAACATCATTACGCGATTCTTTATCAATAATAGGGCCTTCAGGACCTGCTAAAGTTTGTGTGGCAACTGGTTCTTTTATTTTTTGTTGTTCTACTTTATTCGCTGTGTTGTCACTGTCATCTTGTTCAGCAAATGCTGTTAAAAGATGAAGTAAGCTTTCTTCTACTTCTCTAACAAGTTCTATAACACGGCGAATAACTTGACCTGTTAAGTCTTGATAGTCTTGAGCCATTAGTACATTTGTCATTAAGCTTTGAAGCTCATCGGTTTTATGATGAGAGTTATTCATAAACTTATCGATGCTGTGGCAAAGTTGTTTAAACTCACCTAACTCAATTTCGCGACTCATTAAACGATCCCATGTCGGTTTGATATGAGATATTTCATCTGCTAATTGCTGGGCTATAGGTAAACTAGCCTCAACAGCATCCATTGTTTTATTAGCCGCATTTTCTGTCATTTCTATAACATAATTAAGCCGCTTTTTAGCATCTGGAATAGCATCTGTTGTTAAATCTGTTAAACGAGTATCAAGATCAAAGCTTTTAAGTGCTTCGTGCAATTGACGGGTCAACTTTCCAACTTCAGCAAATAATTCAGACTGCTCTTGCGAGGCAGTCTCTAAAATTAACTGATTTGCTTTATCTTGCTCATCATTTTCTAAAAAAATAACGAGCTGTCGAGCTTGTTCTAACGTTATTTGAGGCGCAGCTGGTGCTGGCATAAGCCTCTCCCCCATCATTAGCCTAAGCGTTCAAATACTTTTTCTAACTTAGTTTTTAATGTTCCAGCCGTAAAAGGCTTAACAATATAACCATTAACGCCAGCTTGCGCTGCAGCTATTATTTGTTCTTTTTTAGCTTCTGCCGTTACCATTAATACAGGGATATGTTTTAACTTATCATCTGCACGAATTGCTCTTAAAAGGTCAATACCTTGCATTCCCGGCATATTCCAATCAGTAACTACAAAATCAAACACTTGATTTTGCAACATAGGCAAAGCTGTTGACCCGTCATCAGCTTCTTGAACGTTAGTGAAACCTAAATCACGTAACAGGTTTTTTATAATGCGTCTCATCGTTGAAAAATCATCGACTACAAGAATTTTCATGTTTTTATCCAAAACATCCCCCAGTGAGGTATTAACCTTTGTTTGCTTACTACTAATTTATCCAGTCATTGATTTTAGCTTTAAGCTTAATCATCGCCTGACCATGTATCTGACTTACACGCGATTCACTTACATCGAGTATATGTCCTATTTCTTTTAAATTCATTTCATCGTTATAGTATAAAGAAAGTACCATTGCATCACGCTCTGGTAATGACTTAATTGCACTTAGCAAAGACTCATTAAACCGATCATTTTTAACATTATTAAAAGGTTTATCTTGCGCTAAATCTTGGCCTACGGGAGTTATAACATCCTCATCAACACCAAGGTCTTCAATACCTAGTATTTTACTCGCATTCACATCATTTAAAATATGATGGTACTCATTGAGTGAAATTTCAAGTTTTTCAGCAACTTCTGTATCTGTTGGTTCGCGATTAAGACTACTTTCGAGTCCTGTAATTGCTTCTGCAACTTGCCGGCTTTTGCGATGTACTGAACGAGGAGCCCAATCACCACGGCGCATTTCATCAAGCATGGCACCGCGAATACGAATACCTGCAAAGGTTTCAAAGCTTGCGCCCTTAGTTGCATCGAAGTTTTTTGAAGCTTCTATTAAACCTATCATTCCTGATTGAATTAAATCATCAAGCTGAACGCTAGGTGGTAATCGAGCAATTAGATGACATGCCACTTTTTTGACAAGTGATGCATGTTTCTCAACAATCACATTTAAGTTTTGTGTTGATTGATATCCCATAGCTCTATTCACCAATATTGTCATAATTAACCGTTTACTAGTTTCTCAATGAAAAACTCTAAATGCCCAGATGGTTGGTTTGGTATTGGCCATTTAACTGCTTTGGTTGCCAGCGCTTTAAACGCGAGAGCGGCTGGCGAATTAGGAAAGAGCTCTACTATTACTTTTTGACGACGCGTTGCTTTGCGCATATTTTCATCATAGGGAACCGTTGCTACTAGCTCCATTGACACATCTAAAAAGCGATCGGTAACTTTAGATAGTTTTGCAAACAATTCAGTACCTTCACGCATACTGCGGACCATATTTGCAACAATTTTGAACTTATAAACACCATGCTCGCGGCTTAATACTTTAATAAGTGCGTAAGCATCGGTTATTGATGTTGGTTCATCGCACACTACAACCATTACATCTTGTGCTGCTCGTGAGAAGCTTAGCACCATGTCTGAAATACCAGCGGCTGTATCTACAATTAAAATATCGAATTCGGTATTCAATTCGCTAAACGCACGAATTAGTCCAGCATGCTCCGATGGTGATAACTCAACCATACTTTGCGAACCCGATGTAGCGGGTACAATTTTAATACCAGCAGGACCTTCAACTAAAATTTCGTCAAGCTCACATTCACCAGACAAAACGTGTGACAAATTACGCTCTACACGTAAACCAAGCATCACATCACAATTTGCCAAACCTAAGTCAGCATCCAGTACTAGTACTCTATTACCTTGCTGCCCTAGTGCTATAGCAGTATTTAGAGAAACATTTGTTTTCCCCACCCCACCTTTACCACCGGTTACAGCGATAACTTTAACGCCGTTGTTATTGTTTTGACTCATTTTGCGCAGGCCGCTTGCTTGATCTAATACTGTGTTAATCATACATCCCTACTGTACTTGGCGCCACTGCTTGATGCCTTGAATGTTGTGCTTTTGTTCTTTTTAAATATAATTGCTCAGCCTTTTTCACTAGTTTTTCAGCATTTGCAACACGAATATCTTCTGGTACTCGTTGTCCATTAGTAAGATACCCTATTGGAAGGCGATTTTGAATCGCAATACTAATAATCTCACCCAAACTTAATGATTCATCCAACTTGGTAAAAATACAACCACTTAACTGTACTTTTTTAAAGTGGCGTACAGTTTCTTGTAGTACATTAATTTGCGCTGTGGCACTGAGTACTAAGTAGCTGCGAATATCCACACGCTGGTTGCGCATTAACGTATTTAACTGCTCAGTTAAGCGTAAATCTCGCTGGCTCATACCTGCCGTATCAATTAACACTAGACGTTTATTTCGTAAATGATATAAAACTTCAGCTAACTCATTAGCATCTTTAACTTGTTTTACACCACAACCAATAATACGACCGTAAGTTGCAAGCTGCTCATAAGCACCAATTCTGTACGTATCAGTGGTTATTAAGGCAACTTTATCGGCGCCATACTTTTGTGCACCTAGAGCTGCAAGCTTAGCAACTGTCGTGGTTTTGCCCACACCTGTTGGACCCACTAACGCATATACACCACCTTGGCGAAGTATTTCGTTATTGGTTGTTTGCATTTGATCTTCAACCATTGTTAGCAATGCTTTCCAGCCTTGCTGACGAGACACGTCGTCAGGTACGAAACATGCCATTTGTTGCGCGACTTCTTTATCAATACCCATACCGACTAAACGGTCAACCATGCACGCACGCGTTGGATCGCGACGCGCCATATCTTGTTGCATTAAACCTGATACTTGATGTTCAAGTAACTGACGAATCGCGTTCATTTCTTCACGCATTGTTGTCATTTCTTCGCTTTCATTATTTTTATTTTGTGGGCGAGCAGTTACCGGGCTATCTAAATCATCAAAATCGCGGTCTAAATCATCAAAACCTAAACTATCGGCTTGAGTTTGTGGGCGAACTGGCGCTGCACTTTCAGGAATAAACATATTTTTAGTACGCGGCTGCGCAGCCGGCTCTTGATAGTTATCGGTAGTATCAATACCCGATTGTGAAAACATAGAAGCAAGTTCAGGGGAGCGAGGACGCGGTGATTGTCGCTCTAGTAATGCTTGTAAGCTGTCAGCAACCTTTGCTTGTGGCTCAGGCTTAGCACGCTGTGGCTCTGGTCTTACAAAGTTATGCATGCTTTGCTGTGGCGCTTGAGCACGAGGCTCAGCATTACGTTGTGGTTGCGCTGCTACTTTAGGGGCTGCTTTGTCATAATCAACTGCCGCTACAATTTCTACACCGTTAGCCAGCTTCTTATTTGACATAATAACCGCATCAACACCTAATTCATCTTTAACTTCTTTAAGTGCTGTGCGCATATCTTTAGCAAAAAAACGTTTAATTTTCATGATTCAACCCCTGTTAAAATCTTATTGTTGCCCTACAGAGCTAACAATCTTTATCTGTCTTTCATCTGGTACCTCTTGATAAGACATCACTCTCAATCCTGGAATGGTGTACTTAACAAAACGAGATAACACAGTGCGTAACATTCCTGACGTTAGCAATATAGAAGGTTCACCGGCCATTTCTTGATTTTGATGCGCTTGTGTTAATGACACTTGAAGTCGCTCTGCAAGTCCTGGCTCAATACCGGCACCTTCATCACCTGCATTTTGTAATGACTGATGCAACATCTGTTCCAACTCAGGCGCCAAGGTTATGACAGGAATTTCTGATGACATTCCCACCGCATCTTGAACAATTAATCTACGCAGGGAAATACGCACTGCAGCCGTTAATACATCAGGGTCTTGGCTACGCGGACCATATTCAACAAGGGTTTGAACAATTGAGCGCATATCGCGAATAGCTACACCTTCATTCAATAAATTTTGCAGTACTTTTACAATTGCAGTTAATGGCAACACATCAGGTACTAGTCCTTCTACTAAGCGAGGATGGCTTTTAGCAAGCATATCAAGCAGGTTTTGAACTTCTTCATGCCCTAGTAGCAACGCCGCACTGTTAGTTAATAACTGGCTAATATGAGTGGCAACTACCGTGGCTGAATCTACAACGGTATAACCTAGTGATTGCGCTTCATCTTTTTGATCAGGCTTGATCCATACTGCATCAAGGCCAAACGCAGGATCTTTAGTTTCAACCCCTTTAATAGGACCAAATACTTGCCCTGGGTTAATCGCTAGCTCGTCGCCATGTTTAAGTTCGCTTTCACCGGTTGAAACACCCATTAACGTTATTCTGTAAGCATTCGGATCAAGCTCTAAATTATCGCGAATATGAACAGGTGGTACTAAAAAACCAAGTTCTTGAGAAAGCTTTTTACGTACACCTTTAATACGATTAAGTAGCTCACCACCTTGAGATTGATCTACCAACGGAATTAATCTGTAACCTACTTCTAGGCCAATTACGTCAACCTGCTGAACATCATCCCAACCAAGTTCTTTTTGCTCTTGTTTATTGGCAATACCTGTTGCAGCGCTTCCGCCACTGGCGGCTTCTTCGGCTTCTGCTGCAGCGGCTTTTAACTTAGTTTGCTGTGTGTAGTAAGCTAAATAACCCAATAACGCACCTAAACTTAAAAAAGCAAAATGCGGCATACCAGGCACTAACCCCATGATGATCAAAATACCTGAAGCAATAAAGAGTGATTTTTCGTTACCTAGTTGTTTCTTAAATTGGTCACCCATATTGAGCGACTCATTTTGACGTGTTACAACAATCGCGGTACCAATTGAAAGCAGTAAAGAAGGGAGCTGAGCAACTAAGCCATCACCAATGGTAAGTAATGTATATACTTCCATTGCGTTGCCAAAACTCAAATTATGTTGAATCATACCGACAAATAAACCACCAACAATATTGATGATTAATATAACAATACCTGCAATGGCATCGCCTTTTACAAATTTACTCGCACCATCCATTGAGCCGTAAAAATCAGCTTCGCGAGTTACTTCCTCGCGGCGGTCACGCGCTTGCTCGGCACTGATAAAACCAGCGTTTAAATCGGCGTCAATTGCCATTTGTTTACCCGGCATTGCATCAAGGGTGAAACGTGCAGATACCTCAGAAATACGCCCAGCACCTTTAGTAATTACCACAAAGTTAATAATGATCAGAATTAAAAATACGACCAAACCAACTGCGTAGTTACCACCAATAACAACTGAGCCAAACGCTTCAATTACCTTCCCAGCAGAATCCCCACCGTTATGACCTTCAAGTAATACAACTCGAGTGCTGGCAACATTAAGCGCTAAGCGCATAATCGTAGCGATTAGTAATA
Organism: Pseudoalteromonas sp. SWYJZ12; assembly: GCF_015864395.1. Classification (NCBI taxonomy): domain Bacteria; kingdom Pseudomonadati; phylum Pseudomonadota; class Gammaproteobacteria; order Alteromonadales; family Pseudoalteromonadaceae; genus Pseudoalteromonas; species Pseudoalteromonas sp. SWYJZ12. The sequence continues at coordinate 224,673 of NZ_JADYXH010000006.1, read as the reverse complement.
CAGAGGGGAATATACCAAACTCAACCGGCTTCATCGTGTAAACAGTCACGAGTAAAACCACTAATGCGAGGGCAATATTAAACGAGAAAAGGATATCGAGTAAAAATGGCGGTAACGGTAAGATCACCATTCCCAAGGCTGCAAGCACAAGCAAAGGAGTACCTACCCCTTTGGCATAGTCTTTTTTGTCTCTGTTAAGTTGTTGTAATACCGCTTTAAAACTCATAATTCTACAATTTCAAAAAATTGACACTACGTAGAATTTGCAATAACTATTCCAGGTTACTAAGTTAACGGTTTAATACTTGTAGGCATCGGGGATTGGGAGCTTGTTATTGAGCTTAGTTGGACGTTTACCGCGTCCTTTATTAAAGCGCTTAAGCTGAAATACATACGCTAAAACTTGCGCTACTGCAGTAAATAGCTGATCGGGTATTTGCTCTCCTACTTCAGCCGTATGATAAAGCGCTCGGGTCAACATAGGGGATTCTAAAATAGGTACTTCATTCCCTATTGCTACTTTTCTAATTTGCATCGCCATTTCATCGATACCCTTAGCAAGCACTATTGGCGCTCCTGCGCGCTCTGTATCGTATTTTAATGCTACTGAGTAGTGAGTTGGGTTGGTAACAATAACATCAGCGTCAGGGACATCTTGCATCATACGGTTTTGCGACATTTGCCTTTGAGTTTGCCTAATACGCGCTTTTATTTGTGGGTCACCTTCAGAGTTTTTATACTCATCTTTAATCTCTTGCATTGTCATTTTAAGTTGTTTGTTATGGTTATAACTTTGAAATGGTGCATCAATAGCCGCAATAATAATTAAAGTGCACGAAAGACCTAAAAACATCCAGCCTAAAATCTCTAAGGCATGGATAATATTACCCGGTGCACTTTCTAAACTTAAATGCAGTATTTCATCAAAATAGGTATTAATTAAAAATATAGCAAAACTTGCAACCAAGCCAAATTTTAAAAGTGACTTTACAAGCTCAATAGCCGCTTGCGGGCCAAACATACGTTTAAAGCCTTTCATTGGCGACATTTTACTTGCTTTAGGTGCAGCGGCTTCCCAGCTAAAATTAAAACCACCTAGTAACGTATTACCAATAAATGCAGCCAAAACTATAATTAATACAAACATAGCCATAGGAAACATTAAAGCGTCTGCAACCTCTCCCCATACGGCAAACATTTTAGTGGTATCAAAGGCTTCGTTGCGATTTAAACTAAGGGTTCGGCCCATTACATTGTATAAACCTTTGCCAATTTCTGGCCCATACATCAAAAGCGATATAGCCGAAAAAATAAGTACAAACATAGTACCTAGCTCTTTTGAGCGCGCTATTTGGCCTTTCTTTTTAGATTCTTCAAGCTTTTTGGATGTGGGTTCTTCTGTTTTTTCTTGTCCTGAGTCTTCAGACATGACTTTCTCCTAAGGTGAGCAACCAACTAAAGTACACATTAGCTCAACCATTTTTAACCATTGAAACTCAAACTGAGTAACAAAGTTACCTAGTGTCGCCCAAATAATAATAAGCCCCGCTACCAAGGTAAACGGAAAACCAATAGAGAAAATATTTAATTGCGGTGCTGCACGCGTCATAATACCAAACGACATATTAATAACGAGCATCGCGGTAAGCGGTGCAAGTGAGAGTACAAGTGCTGTAGTAAACATCCAGCCACCCCAGGTCACTATGTCCCAGTAATGATCTACAGACCACCATGTGCCATCAATGGGTAGCACTTGAAAACTATGCACCACCATTTGAATCATCATTAAATGACCGTTAAAAGCAAAAAATAATAGGGTGGCCAAAATAAGAAAAAACTGGCCCACAGCAGGCACACTCGCACCATTAGAAGGGTCAATAACCGAAGCAAAACCTAAACCGGTTTGCATCGCGAGTATTTGCCCTGCTAACACAAAAGTATTTAATAAAAGTATAGATGCAAAACCAATAGCAACACCAATCAGCATTTGTTGAATAACGACTAAAATCATCTCAAACGAAAATAAATTAGTGAATGTAGCTGGGGGCAGAACAGGAACTACAACAAAAGTTACAACAACCGATAAACCCATTTTTATACGTGTAGGAACATTTTTAGCCCCCAAACCAGCCATAATCATAATCATTGAGCTAATGCGTACCAGCGGCAACAAAAAATCGCTCAACCATTGAATAACGACAGCAAATGGGTATTCCACGTTTAACCTGCAATTTCAGGAATAAGTAATACTAGGCGAGTAAAAAAGTCCATTAGCTCTTGAGTAAGCCAATGCCCACCCACAATAAGCGCACTAATGGTAATTAATAAACGAGGTAAAAAGCTCAATGTTTGTTCATTGATAGACGTCGCGGCCTGAAACACAGCAACAACTAAACCAATAATTAAGCCTGGGACTACAATTGCAGACACCAGCTTAATAACTAAAAAAAGAGCGTCACTTAGGATATCAACAAAAATTTCCGGTTCCATGTTGTACTCCTATTGTTGGGTCATGTTAATGCTTTGCATACTAAGTCCCTAAACCAAAGCTTTTAGCTAGAGTCCCCATCACTAAGCTCCAGCCGTCTACAAGTACAAATAACATAATTTTAAACGGTAAAGACACAATCATGGGTGAAAGCATCATCATACCCATCGCCATTAATACTGAGGCGACTACTAAATCAACAATTAAAAATGGGATAAAAAACATAAACCCTATTATAAATGCGGTTTGCAATTCGCTGGTTACAAAGGCGGGTATAAGCACTATTAACGGTGTATCTTGTGGCGAATCAAGCTGATCGTAACCGGCAATTTTAGCAAACGTTTCTAAATCTTTTAAACGCACTTGTGAAAGCATAAAGGCTTTCATTGGCTCTTTAGCCAGCTCTAAAGCTTGTACTGAAGTAACCTGCTCATTTAAGTAAGGTTCTATAGCTCGCTCGTTTACCTGCTGATAAATAGGCGACATTATAAAAATACTTAGAAAAAGCGACATCCCTAATAACACTTGGTTTGACGGTGTTTGCTGCAAACCAATTGCTTGGCGCAAAATGGCGAGTACAACAATTATTCGTGTAAAGGAGGTCATCATAATTATGGCAGCCGGTATAAAACTCAGCGCCGTCATAATTGCTAAAACTTGTAACGTTACTGAGTAATCCTGTGTGCCATCAGCGTTTGTTGTAATAGTAAGCGCATCAATTCCTTCCGCGCTTACACTTGGTACAAACACCATGGCAAAAATAATAAGCAGCCACTTTGTCATAGGTTTAATTCTTTTTATTTTGGTTTGATTGTGGGTTTAAAAGTTTACCAAATCGTTTAGCGAGTTCAGGTAGTTCTTTTTCACTTAATGGGGTTTCTAACTTGTGTAAGTAATTAATACTGTGGGGAGTTACACCAAGTAAATGCTGAGCATTATCTATCTCAACAACCATTAAACGCTCGCGAGAACCCAAAGGTAGACTTCTGACTACTTTAAATTCATCGCTGTTTGCTAAATTTGGATTAAGCTTTTTAACAAAAAATGCCAGCACAATGATTAGTACTAGCACCATTACAAGCGACAGCACCATAGAGAGTATATCTCCAGTGGGTGTTGCCACATCTGCTTTTGAAAAAACGGAACTCGTTAAAGCAATTAATAAGCTCATCGTAGTTTTTTGATCCGCTCTACTTGGCTTATCACGTCAGTTAAGCGAATACCAAACTTGTCGTTTACTACAACTACTTCACCATGGGCTATCAAAGTACCATTAACTAGCACGTCTAGCGGCTCGCCCGCAACACGGTCAAGCTCAACAACAGAGCCTTGGTTGAGTTGCAATAAGTTACGAATATTAATTTTAGAGCGTCCTACTTCCATTGAAATAGTAACGGGGATATCTAAAATAGTGTCGAGTTTTCGTTTTTCATCGCCACTCATTTCGTGTTTTGAATCACTTAACTCATCAAGCTCTGCAACATGTGCTTCGCTACTATCATCTGGAGCTTCGGCTTCTGCTAATGCTGCTGCCCATTCATCCATTGTGTCTTGATCATCGCTCATACTTTTAACCTTTTAATCAATTACCAGTCTAAGTCTACACCGTCAGAGAGGTGTAAATCATCTTCTAGTTCTGCTAATTCTGCATCTGAGTCAATTTTCTTGCCGCCTTTGGTAAATACATGCAGCTCAGATTTAACTGAATCAGGTCGTTTAATTTTTTCACTAATTTGAAGCGCAACATTATCGCGAGAGCGACCCATTTTGGCTCTAAATGTAGGTAGTTCTTCAACAAACACGGTTATATGCTCAGGCATTTCAACCGGAATAATATCACCGGCTTTGAGTTCCATAATTTGTTTTAAGGTTAAATCAACTTCAAGTAACTGAGTTGATATTTCAACCTCTACATCCATTATTTCATCGCGAAGCGCTTTGCTCCAACGTAAATCAGTATCTTCAGTATCAGACTGAACACCCGCATCTAACAGCTCTCGAATTGGCTCAAGCATTGAATACGGAAGTGCAATATGAAAATCGCCACCGCCGCCATCGAGCTCAATATGGAAAGAACTAATAACCACAACCTCAGTTGGGCTTACAATATTAGCCATAGCTGGATTTACTTCAGAATCGAGATATTCAAACGATACATCCATAACCGGTGCCCAAGCTTCTTTATAATCTTCAAAGATTATTTTAAGGAGCATTTGTACAATTCGCCGCTCTGTTGGGGTAAATTCTCGGCCTTCTATTTTTGCATGATAACGCCCGTCACCACCAAAAAAGTTATCTACCAAAATAAACACAAGTCGTGCTTCCATGGTAATCAGGCCAGTGCCCTTTAAAGGTCTAAAACGGACCATATTTAAGCTGGTTGGAACAAATAAAGTATGAATATACTCGCCAAATTTAATCATTTGTACGCCGTTAATAGACACCTCTGCGGTGCGGCGCATCATGTTAAATAGGCTAATTCGCATATGACGAGCAAAGCGTTCATTAACAATTTCCAGCGTCGGCATACGACCACGTACGATCCGATCTTGCGAAGAAAAATCGTACTGAAGCGTACTCCCTCCGCCATCTTCACCATCGTGTATATCTTCCTCTTCAACGTCATCAACACCATGCAATAGCGCATCAATTTCCTCTTGGGATAATAAATCGCTCACGCTAACCCCTTATTGCATTACAAAGCCGGTAAACAATACCCGCTCAATTACTTTACTGCCTTCAACATCCATTAAGGCTTTTTGTACCTTTTCAAGTGCAGAAAAACGAAGTGTTTCTTTACCAGAGCTCGTACTTAACTCATCAGCAGTTGTAGTAGAAAACACGCTTAGTAGCGTCCCTTCTATAAGCGGAATATGTTTTTTAGCTGTTTCTTCATTGACTTCGCCACGTACCAGTAACTGTACTTTAATTTGCACAATTCTGTCGCGGCTTGAGCCAGGTACGTTAAATACAAATGGGCGTGGCATAGAAACATATAAAGCACTGCCTATTTCAGCTGAATCACCAAATCCAATTGACAGATCTACAGAGATTCCCGCTTCTTCATTTAAGGTTTCAACTGGCGCATCCGAACCCGACATAAAAAAGTAACCCGCTGCACTGCCTACAATAAGTAGTACAGCGACTATAATTATTATTAGTTTCTTTTTACTTTTACCGGTTTCTTCAATTTCTAAACTTGTTTCTTCAGCCATCATGATTCCTTTAATCGCAAAGGTACTTGCTTGTTTTAACTATTATAATAGCAGCACTTAGGCATAGTAATCTATTGATGATGAAGTTTGTTGTCGAGAACTTTGTGCAGTGTTATTTGCTTGCTCGTCGTTTTCATCATTAACTGACTTATTATTAGCCAAATTACCTTGAGTTCCACTCTCACTTTGATCAGCAGTTTCACTACCTGATTGCCCGTAAGAAATAGTGCTTTCACCAAGCTCTAGTCCCTGTTGCGCTAACATTTCACGTAAGCGTGGCATTGATTGTTCAAGTGCTTCTTTGGCTTGCTGGTTTTGTACTACAAAGTTTATATGTGCTTGTTCTGCATCGCTGCGAATACGTATTTGCATACTACCCATTTCGGGAGGATCTAGACGAATTTCTGCTTCTTTATTATTAATGCTCAGCATTGAGCTGACGCGATCTTGCAATAATTTAGCTGCATCACTTTTAACAATATTAATTGCTTGCATTACACCTGAGTCAATACTTACCTGCTTTACTTGCGATGTACTTTGTAATTGTTGAGTTTGTATTATTTGGGTATCAAGTAAGCTCTGATCATAACCCAATGAATCGTATTGGCTTAATGTACTCGGTTGCTGAGTATTTAAAGCAGTTGTAATTTGCGTAAATACTTGTGCTACACGTACCGGTACTTGCTCTGCACTTATATTTTTCAACCCATCTTTTTGTATCAGCTCAGATGATTTTGTGGCGTTTTCATCTTTTATAGAAGCTGTAGCAACCTTACTTGGTTCAACATTTTCACTTGTCGATATTTTTGAGCTGACTTTTTGCGCGTCATTTACAACGCTCTGAGTAACTGGCGCTACAAACGTTTTTGAGTCTGATTTTGCAGTATCGGCCAAACCTATTTCAATTGAAGCCTTTAACTCATTAACTGTTTGCTTAAGCACTGACAGCTGCTCGCCTTTTGGGTGCTCAGCTTTAATATAAGCGTTTAATTGTGTTAACAAGCTTTGTTTTTCAGTGGTATTAAGCGTATCAATCTCAGAACTAAAAGACTGTTTAGCTACGCTACCCTGTGCTTCTTCATTATCAGTAATAAATTGCGCAAGCATTTGTTTAAGGTTGGCAGTGCGATTAGTAGTCGCACTATTAGTCGGGTCGGCATTGTCTAATATCTTAATTTGCGCATTAAGTTGCGAGCGCTGCTCAGGCGTTAAACTAGTAATAACGTTATTAGCTTTAATTAAGCTCGTATCCTTAGTCATTAAAGTATCTATTGCAGCACTTTTTTCACTTTCAGATTTCTGTGGAGTTGCTGGCGTAGGCACTGGTGTTGGCAACACTATATTTTTTGAGCTTTTATCAACGGGTTTGCCTTGAGCTAATTGATCCTTTAAATCCATTGAAACTAATTTAGCATCATCAACTATAGGACCAATACTGTCATTAGGCTTTTTATTTATAGGATTTAATGGCTGTTCAATACCTTCGGCAACACCACTTTTATGATTTTTGCCTTCATTTAATGGTAACGAGTTCAAAGGTAGTGAGTTTGAGCTATCAATTTTTGCCCCCTTTGACTCCGCTGTTTTAGAGTCGCCATTATCTAACTCTGTACTTTCAGTTGCCTCAAAAGGCTTATTAATCGAAGTGCTCATTGCTTGTGCTGAATTAATTTGATCAAGCATCTCAACAGATACAAAAGTAACTTCGTCTGCGGTGTCTTCATCTGCCTTTGCACTCAGATTTTCATTGTCTTCTTTTTGTTTATGCTTAGGAATGGCAATCGAATTTTCGGCATTAGGGTTTTTATTGCCTTTTAGTAAAGGCTCCATAGAACTATGGGCTTCGTTTAGTTGGCTTAAAAACTCCTCGCCTAAATTTTCTTCGCTATTAGCTAAGCTATTGTCTTTAAAGGCTAACAAAGAATCTTTTTCAGAAGAAACTAAAAACGAAATGTTATTCATCGCCATAAATCACCTAATACCATTACGGCAATATGCCACCGCATACCGCCAAAAGTTGAATTCCACTAAGTAACAAAGCAATTAACGTGCCTGAATTACAAAGCTTTACGACGTTGAAAAAACTGATTAGCCGAAAATTCATCTAACATTTTTTGCTCATTTTTTGCCATTAACGCATTTGCTTTGAGTTTTTGATTTTCGATTAATTTGGCAACTGCTTTAGCTTTAATTTGCTGCTTAAGCCATAGAGTTTTACGTTGAGTAACAACTTGCTTAGCGGTATTTACGGTACTTGCTTGTTGGCGAATTGCCTCTTCAATTTTAGCTATAAAAGCATGGTACTGACCAAACCCTGCACTAGATAAACCCGACTTACCTTTTAGGTGTAACTGCTGAGAGTATTCCAGTCTAAAATTGTTTAAACCTTGTAGCTTTTGTTGATTCGATTGCAAGTTTTGATTAGCTTGTAAGTAACTCATGCGCAAACTTTCTTCTTTATCATTTTCAATTTTGAGCAATAAATCGAGTTTGTTTTTAGCCATTATGCTTGTCCTAGTAACTGAGCAAGACCTTGCAGACCATCATCGTAACTAATGACATCTCGCATACCTTGTTGTAAAAATGCATTTACTCTTGGCATCATATTTATGGCTTGGTCGAGCATTTGATCGGTCCCTTTTTGATAAGCGCCTAAAGTAATCATGTCTTTGTTTTGCTGATACATGGAATACACTTGTTTAAGTACACGGGCTTGTTGCATATGTGGCTCAGAAACAACTTGAGGCATAACACGCGAAATCGATTTTTCTATATCTATAGCGGGATAGTGCCCGCTGTCAGCTAAATCACGCGATAGTACAATGTGGCCATCTAAAATAGCTCGCGCTGCATCAGCAATAGGGTCTTGCATATCATCCCCTTCACTCAACACGGTAAAAAAGGCAGTAATTGAACCTTGCCCTTCACCGCCATTACCAGCACGCTCCACCAGCGCAGGTAGTTTAGCAAACACCGAAGGCGGATATCCCTTTGTAGCAGGCGGCTCGCCTACAGCAAGTGCAATTTCACGTTGCGCCATTGCATAACGCGTTACCGAATCGAGTAACAATAATACGTTTAAACCCTGATCTCTAAAATACTCAGCAATAGTGACTGCACTCTCACAGCCTTTTAAACGCATAAGCGGTGATGAATCAGCAGGCGCTGCGACAACAACTGAACGTTTACGCCCTTCTACACCGAGTATTTCTTCAATAAATTCTTTTACTTCGCGGCCACGTTCCCCCACTAAGCCAACAACAATGACATCAGCTTCGCTACCTCGGGTCATCATACCCAGTAGTACTGACTTACCCACACCAGAGCCTGCAAACAAGCCCATACGCTGGCCTTGCCCTACTGTAATAACCGAGTTAATAGCACGTACACCTACATCCATAGGCTTAGTAATTGGTCTTCTTGAAAGCGGGTTTATAGTATTTTGTGCAAACTTTAAATGATGTTCAGCATTAATTTTACCAAGGCCATCTAGCGGTCGCCCTAAACCATCCACCACGCGGCCTAATAAACTCATCCCTACAGGTAAACCTAAATTATTTACTTGAGGAATAACACGCGCACCAGGTAATACACCAGAGATGTGGTCGTTAGGCATTAAGTACAAAGTTTGATCGTTAAAACCGACTATTTCGGCGTCTACAAAGCCGTTGATAGTTTCTATTTTACATTGGCTACCAACGGGAGCACGTAAACCTCTAGCCTCAAGGGTAAGGCCCACAACACGCGTTAAAATACCTGCCACAGCAGGCGCTGGGGTTTTAATATGTTGTTGATATTGAGATAAGCGTTCGCTTAAAGGTGCACGTTGAGTTGACATAACACGCCAATAAAATAGTTAGATACCACTATTATGCAAAAAACTATCCAACGTTTCTTTGACACGTGTTTTAAGGGTCATATCGAGCGATGATTGCGCTGTTTTAACTTCACAGCCACCGCGCTCAAGAGTGGGCTCTGCCATTAATTGCCAGTTATTATCAATAATGGTTTGTTCGCCGTAACTCTCTTTTATGAGCTCTAAATCTTCGGGGTTTAAATGAATTCGTACTTTTTCTTGCTCCGCATTAAGAGAATCTATACTTTGCTTTAACGTATGTAAAATCACATCTGGCGATGTTTTTACTTCTTGATAAATAACAGCTTCCGCTAACATACTAGCAAGTTGTACTAATTGCTTTTCAGCTTGTTCATCTACTTTATCTAGCGGTGCAGTAAGTCCCTCTAAAATAGTTTTTAAACTTGTTAACTGCTCTTCAATTAATGGTTTTACGTCATCAAGGCCTTTTGTTTTACCTTGCTCTAAGCCTTCTTTGTAGCCTGCCTCTTTGCCCTCGCCAACGCCTTTTTCAAAACCGTCTATGTAGCCTTGCTCATGACCTTGCTTGAGGCCTTCTTCGTAGGCGTCTTGCCTAATGCGTTCAAGCTCAACCATAGTAAGCGCAGGCAATTCTGGTTCTTGTGGCTCATCAATTGGCATTTCTTCAGCTAATTCTTTTTTATACAGATCACTAAGCGGTGTGCCGTAAGCCGTAGAGCGATTGCCAAAGCTGCTCTCATCTGGTGCTACATCTGGAATAGCCCAATTTTTTAATAATTCATCTGCTTCATCAGCCCGAAGTGTGCGTCCTTTGAGTTTGCTCATAGTTTACAGGAACTCCTCGCCACCGCCGCCGCCCAGCTGAATTTCACCTGAGTCAGACAAACGACGCGCTGTTGATAAAATCTCTTTTTGCGCCGCTTCTACTTCGCTTATACGTACCGGTGCCATAGCTTCTAAGTCATCAGCAAGCATTTCGGCTGCACGCTTAGACATATTACCCAGTATTTTATCTTTAAGTGCATCATCAGCACCCTTAATTGCTTTCATTAGTACGTCTTGTTGTACTTCTCGTAGGATTGCTTGAATACCACGGTCTTCAACATCCATTAAGTTTTCAAACACAAACATAAGATCTTGTATTTGCTGAGACATCTCTTCGTCATGTTCACGAATAGAGTCCATTAACTGCCCTTCAACGTTAGTATCAAGGTAATTTAAAATATCTGCGGCAGCCTTCAACCCACCCATTTTAGCAGCTTGCGCACCTGCTTGGCCGGCAAATTGTTTTTCCATTATTTCGTTTAGCTCTTGCAGTGCTGCTGGCTGAACCTCTTCAAGGTTTGCAATACGCATGGTTAAATCTAAGCGTACTTTTTCAGGAAACTGAGAAATAATTTCAGCTGACTGTTCTGGCTCTAAATATGATAATACAATGGTTTGAATTTGCGGATGCTCATTGCGAATAATACTAGCGACCTGCTTAGAGTCCATCCATTTTAATGAATCCAAGCCTTTAGCGCCTGAGCCCATAACAATTTGGTCAATAAGGCTAGCGGCTTTGTCTTCACCAAGGGCGGCTGTAAGCGCTTTTTTAATAAAGTCTTCTGACTGAAAACCAATGGTACTAAAGCTTTGAATTTGTTCTATAAACAAGTTGTGTACAGCGCTAATCTTAGCTTGTGATAAGTCCTGTAAACCAGCCATCGCCATACCCACTTTTTGCACCTGTTTAGGTTCTAAGTGTTTAAGGATTTGCGCGGCATCTTCTTCTGATAAACTCAAAAGTAATATAGCGGCTTTATCTACCCCATCTAGCTTATCAACATCAAAGGCTGGCGGGAGTTGTTTTTGTTCTTGATCAGTCATCTTCTGTTAACCACGCTTTGACTACTTGTGATGATAGTTCTGGTTCGTTAGCTACAAGGGCACGAATTGCTTTAAGTAAATCTTCGTCGCCATGTAAATCCGGTAACTGCAGTGTACCATCACTTGAGAAACCAACCGAAGCAGAATCAAAGTCTTTATTTAGCATATCAAGCGTATTGTCGCCAATATCTACGCCTGAACTTAATGCATCTTCGTCGTATTCTTCTAGTGTATCGTCTGGGTAAATTAAGCGTTTAAGCATTGGTTTTACTACTGCCATTATCAATACAATGATAACTAAGGCGCCTAATACAAGGCGGGCTATTTTCATAAACCAGTCTTGTTCCCACAGTGGCACTTCTATTGCTAAATTTGTTTCTTCACGTACAAACGGCACTGTTACGACTTCAAGTGCATCACCACGTTGCATATCAAAACCTACACCACCTTGCAGTAAGCGACGAATATTTGACAATGCCTCTACCGAACGTGGAGTCATGGTTGTTTCGCCGTTTTCTCCCACTTTAGCAATGTAGTCAACAGCAACTGATACGCTTATTCTACGTATTACACCACTTTGCTGGCGCTTATGAGAAATTGTAGTGTCGAGTTCATAATTACGTGTGGCTTCTTTGTGGCTGCGTGTTGGTGATGTAGCTGTGCCTGCACCACCTTGCCCTGCAACCTCAGGAATGTTCGAGTTTAACGGTGGCTGATTTGTAAGCGCACCTGGAATACCAACAGCTAGGCCGCCAATGTTATTTTCTTCAAATGTGGTTTCGCTTCTAACCGCTGGTAGGTCTGGGTTATAACGCTTTTGAGTTTCCTCAATCGAGCTAAAGTCCATACTCAAATCAACTTGAGCTGTATAGTTTGCAAGCCCAACAACCGGTATTAAAATACTGTCTATTTTTTCAAGGTACTCTTGTTCGCGCTTACGTTCTAAATCGTATTCTTTACGAGAGCGTGCTGCTAATGAGCTTTGCGAACCTGAATTTAGTAATCGACCATTTTGATCGGTAACAGTAACTCGCATAGGCTCTAAACCCTGTACTGCCGAGGCAATCATATCAACAACAGAGTCTACTTCTTCACGGTCGAGTGAGCGTCCACGTTTGAGTGTTAATACAACGGTAGCTGATGGTTTTTTCTCTCTGCGGGCAAATACGTTTTCTTTAGGAATGGCTAACAATACTTTAGCGCGAGTAATATTATTAAGCTCTTCAATGGTCCGTGCTAATTGCTGTTCACGGCCATGTTTTAGGCGTTCACGCTCTAAGCGTTGGCTTACACCAAAGCCCATATCTTGCATAATTATATCAGAGCCCGACGCTGGCCCTTGCTCTAACCCTTCGCGGGTCATTAACAATTTAATATTTTGGTATTCGCTTTCATCAACCGATACAACGTTGCCATCTAGTTGATATTCAATTTGTTGCGCATCTAAAAAGTCGAGCGTTTGAATAAGCTCTTCAGTTTGCATTTTGCCTAACGGGCGCATATCTGGCTGACGAGCCCAAATAATAATGAAAATCGCGATAGCTAAACAAATAGCCAATGCTATAACCAATGTTACTTGGCGCAATACATCAACACCATTTAAAGCACTTAAGTAGCCTGACTTTTGTTCTTGTTGATCATCACCACCACTTTGGTCAATACCGCCACCAGCAAGTGCTAGGTCTGTAGATTGGTTAGATTGCGCCACAATAATTCTCCACTACCTAATTAAACAGGCATGTTCATGATTTCTTTATAAGCTTCAACAAGTTTATTACGAACCTGTACTGTAGCCTCAAAAGCAACTGACGATTTTTGAGAAGCAATCATCGCCTCAGCAAGGGATACACTTCGATCACCCATCTCAACCGCTTTTACTTTTTGACCCGCATCTTGTTGTAAACCGTGCACTGTATTTAGTGCATCACTTAGCATGTCGCCAAACTGGGAAGTAGAAGTAGGCTGAACTTGAGTCGGCAATTTATTAAGTTGATTATTACGGCCGGCCTCTAAAGCCATCGATTGCATTTCTTGAAATACAGCACTGTTTTGAATTTTCATAATTAATCTCTGACACGCAGTGAACTCTTACAAGTAATAAAGCACAAAGCATGCCAATTAATTAATCATTTAAATACAGTAGGTTAACTTTAATTTGTGTGAGTCAGAGTTTTGACAACCCTAAGTTCGCAGCGCAAACTTAGGGTTTATAGGAGGTTATGCAGGGAGTGAAATGCCTAAATCGCGCATTTGCGCAAGTTTATAACGTAAAGTGCGCGGGCTTATACCCAATGTTTCGGCAACGTCTTTACGCTTACCTTGGCAACGTGCAAGGGTTTCTAAAATAATGCGATGCTCTTTGTCTTTAAGCTCATCTTTATAGCTACCGGTGTCTGCCGCTAGCAAGCCCTGCTTAGGTTCAACCTCGGCATGTGATTTTTCATCATAATATGCAGAGCTTAGCGTGCTTTTATCAACGCCTTTATCTGCGTGAGCTAATTCTGTTGACGATACTGTTTGCGCCGGCGCCAATGATGGCTCCATAACAAAGTTATTAGCTGCTAAGTTTTCAATAAAAATGGCATGCTCGTTTATTGTATCGCCACTTCGCAGTATAAGTGCACGCTGTATAACGTTATCAAGCTCGCGCACATTACCAGGCCACGCGTGAGCCAGTAACTTTTGCTCGGCAGCTTTATCTAAATATGCCATAGGCTCTTTGCTTTTACTTATATGGCGCTCAATTAAATGCTTGGCCAATACAATAATATCGCCAGGGCGTTGGCACAATGGTCGCCACATAAGTGGAAACACATTAAGCCTGTAGTATAAATCTTCTCTAAACTGGTTTTTAGCAACCGCTTCTTGCAAATCACGATTACTGGTTGCCAAAATACGTACATCGAGCTGAATTGTTTTACGACCCCCTAAACGCTCTACTTCACGCTCTTGCAGTACGCGTAAAAGTTTAGCTTGTAGTCCTAAGTCCATCTCAGTAATTTCATCAAGTAAAATAGTACCGCCTTGTGCTTGCTCAAACTTACCCGGACATGCTTGAATCGCCCCCGTAAAAGCCCCTTTTTCGTAACCAAATAACGTGGCTTCGAGCATATTTTCAGGAATAGCCGCGCAGTTAATCGCTACAAATGGCTCATTACATCGGCTCGACTTATCATGAATATAACGCGCAAGTACTTCCTTACCCGAACCACTTGGGCCAAGTACCATTACACTTGCATCAGAGCGTGCTACTTTACTTGCAAGCTCCAATAATTGAATACTAGTTGGGTCAGCAACAATGGGGCCGTCGGTTTCTTTTGCTTTTTCAGGCAAATAACGGCTCACCATATTTAACAGCACTTCAGGTGCAAATGGTTTTGCCATGTAGTCAATTGCACCTAGGCGCATGGCCTCTACCGCATCGTCAATTGTGGCATACGCCGTCATCATCAATACAGGTAAATCAGGGTGGTTTAATTTAATACTGCGTAGTAAATCCAGTCCACTCATTGCGCCCATTTGCACGTCGCTTACAACAAGCGAAAATTGATCTTTTTTAAGCAGTAACATTGCTTGCTCAGCACTGCTCGCTGCAACACATTCAATACCCGACATTTCAAGGGTATCTATTAAGGCTTCACGAAGCCCTGCGTCATCTTCGACAACTAAAATAGTGTTACTCATAATGATCCCTCTAATTTAGATGTTGCCTTAATAGGCAGTAACAAGCTAAAGCAGGCACCACCCTGCGTATTATTGGTCACATCAACACGGCCTTGGTGCGCACTAGCTACCGAACTCACTACAGCAAGCCCTAAACCTGTGCCCTGACTTTTGGTAGTAAAAAATGGTTCAAAAATTTTATCGCTTTGGCTTAAATCAACACCTGGGCCATTGTCGCTCACACTAATACGAACCATATCTAAATCTTTTAAATCTCTTTGTGCGCTAATTTTTACTTTTGCACCGCCGCCGATAACTTGAATACTATTGTGCACAAGATTTTGAATAGCACTGGCCAATGCCGTTTTATTACCGACTATTTGTATATCTGGCTCTGGTAAGCTTACATCCAGCTCACTTTCATTAAGTGCGACCATCGCATCAGCGCCCGCTTTAACTTCTGTTAAAAGCTGCTGCATTGAAACTTGCTCAACAACTTGCTGATCGCCACTTTTAGCAAATAGCAGCATGTCGTTTACTTGAGTTTCTAAATCTTTTAAACGCGACATTAACTTTGTTTGAAAATTATCGCGAGATGCTTCGGGTAAGCGCTTAGACCCTAAATTAGCAGCATAAAGCATAGCGGCTGAGAGCGGCGTACGTACTTGATGCGCTAATGATGCAACCATTTTACCCAGCGCGCTTAATCGCTGCATATGTGCAACACGTTTTTGTAAGCGGCGAGTTTCGGTTAAATCCGTCATTAAAATAAGTTGCCCAGGCTCTGGTGCTAAAGCGGTAATATCAAGCTTTATTAGGCGCCCATCTTTTAAAGACACTTCGTGGCCATCATCTTGATGTGGCCTAAAAGAGCGCTGAATAACATTAAACCAGCGTTCGCCTTCAAGTGGCTCGCCAAGCATATCAATCGCTATTTGATTCGCTTTTGCAATCAACCCTTTGCCATCAAGTACAACCACGCCTGCTGGCATGGTATCAACCAAATGCGAAAGCCAACTTGCTTGCTTGCGCAGATCGCTTAATTCACCAATGTACTCCTCTTGAAGTAAACATGGGTTATACTGATTTGCAGAAAAAAACTGTGGTTTTAGCACGCTAGCAAGAGCCATAATCAAATCTCGAATTGATGTAGATACATGTCTAAATGCACGATTTATACCAAAATTTATTTACATACTTATCATTAAGTTACATCAATAATTTGAGCGACATAAAAATGACGCACACAAAAAGGAATAATAATGAGTGAGCAAATAAAGTGCCGTTGCCCGTGGCTCGACACCACTAAACCCGACTACGTTATTTACCATGATGAAGAATGGGGCGTCCCCCTTTACGATGATACAAAGCTGTTTGAATTTATCACGCTTGAATCAGCGCAAGCCGGCTTAAGCTGGTACACAATTTTAAAAAAACGCAGCGGTTACAAAAAAGCATTTGCTAATTTTGATGTAAAGAAAGTGGCACAATTCACACAAGATGACGTTGAGAGATTAATGCTTGATGAGGGTATTGTGCGCAATCGCTTAAAAATTGCGGCAACTGTTAACAACGCAAAGTGCTTTATAGAAATACAAAAAGAATTTGGAAGTTTTAGTAACTACCAATGGCAGTTTGTCGATAATAAACCGATTATAAGTAATTTAAATAACGCTGAGGACTACCCAGCAATTACAGAGGCATCAACCGCATTCGCTAAAGACTTAAAAAAACGGGGTTTTAAGTTTTTAGGCCCTACAACGGTTTACGCTCATATGCAGGCCTGCGGTATGGTTAACGATCACAGTAATGATTGTTTTAGAAAAGAAGAAATTATTGAGGCTTTTAGTAGTAAGTGATTTATAACCATAAAAGTGATTTGTTCACAAAGAGGTTAAGAGACGCTGCGCTATAGAGAAGTAACGCGTAAGTTGACTATGGTTTCTCATTTACCCTCGTTTTTCACGCGAGCAAGTCTAGCGTCTACAACAAAAGTAAAAACCGTGTAGGTGCGAATTTACTTCGCGCTCTTGCTAATATTTTTTAAGTAAAGTGCGGTATAAAACCGCACCTACAAAACGGGGGTTATTTATCTACTGTGTTTGGCCAATTTATAACTAAACACTGACAGCTGCTTTTAAACCTTAATCTCTTGAAAGATTATACTTTTTCATTTTCTCAACGAGTGTTGTTCTGCGTACACCTAATATCTCTGCAGCGCGAGCTACAACGTAATCATAGCGCTCTAACGCTTGGGTTATTAAGCTTATTTCGAGCTCGGCTAAATAATCTTTAAGTTCAATACCATCATCTGGCAATAGCCCACTACCCGTTTGGCTAAACTCAGCGTCTGGCTCACTTTCGTAATCGCTAAAACCGGTGCTAAATATGTCGTTAAAGGCATCTTTTTCCATTAACTCTTCAGGGTATTCTGGCTCGTACGCTTCAACTTCGATGTAACGATATTTGTTAGGTAAATCGGGAATATCAACCACTTTTTCAGGAAACATAATAACCATACGTTCCACTAAGTTAGCAAGCTCACGAATATTACCAGGCCAAGCATGTTCTTTTAAGCTCTCAACTGCGCGCTCGGTAAACTTAGCGGTAGAACCAGTCTGGTCGTTAACACGGCGCATTAACTCTTTTAAAAGCAGCGGAATGTCATCAGCACGTTCACTAAGCGATGGGTTTTCGATAGGAAATACATTTAAGCGGTAATATAAATCTTCCCTAAAACTACCCTCTTCAATCATTGTTTCCAAATTACGATGCGTGGCTGCAATAACGCGTACATCAGCTTGGATAGCCTTTGTACCACCAACACGTTCGTAGCTGCGCTCTTGCAATACTCGCAGCAACTTAACTTGCATTTGCAGAGGCATATCGCCTATTTCATCTAAAAATAGCGTCCCGCCTTGAGCTAGTTCAAACCGCCCTTTACGAGCCGATATAGCACCAGTAAACGCGCCTTTTTCGTGGCCAAATAGTTCACTTTCGAGCAGCTCTGCCGGAATAGCACCACAGTTAACAGGTACAAACGGTCCATTAATACGCTTTGAAAGCAAATGTACATTACGGGCAACCACTTCTTTACCTGTGCCTGATTCGCCTAAAATTAAAACATTGGCATCGGTTTTTGCCACTTGTTCAATTAAAAAGCGAACATCTTTTACGGCCTCTGTTTCACCAACAAGTCCATCAAAGGTTTTATGTGGTTTTGTATGCTTATGCTCATTAGGCAACATGCGCTGATACTGCTGGCAATCGTGAAGTAACTGCGTTGTCACTTCGTGATTAAATGGCTCGCAAATAAGCCCCACCACATTAGCGATACTTAATAGGGGTTTTAGCGTTTCGCCAATTAATAAAAACGGTAATGTTGGATAGCGTTTAATTAAGCTTTCGTGGTCAAGTGATTGCAATGCTCCTAAAATGATCATGCATTCTTGCTGCTGATATTTTTTGCATTCTTGTTCAAAGCAGTCTTCGCTTAATAGTTGAGCAGCTTCACCAATAAAGCCAAGTGAAGCATTTAATCCTATTGCGCGGTTGTTATTATTATCTAAAATCAAGATCATATTTAGCGAGCCGTACTTTCACTAATTTATATAGTTAGTTAAATTGTAAGCTAGTTCAGCATGGATGCAAGCGATAGCGGCAGTTTTTTGACATGAACGTCAAAAAACAGACGGGCTAGTTAAGTCAATCATACTTAATAGTTAATCATTAAGTATGAGTTATAGTTTTAACTTAGTTATTACTCAGCGATTACCTAACTATTACTTAACTATTACTTAACTATAACTTAGCCTTAAAAATTAATTTACTCGGCTATAAAAATGCTATTGTTAGTAAATAAACTCAATTATAAATTTAAGTTGAAGTTACAAATGCCGATACATAGATAAGTGAAAATGCTTGGCATTAATATTGCTTTGTTCTTATAAAAGTATAAAAGCTTTATTGATTTTTTGTATAAGTTTTTATATTAACTTTCACATAATTTTATCGTTTTAAATTTTAGGATTTTCCCATGGCTCATGTCTCATTAAAAAAATACGGTCAAGTTCGTGCTAGTAGTATTGCCGAAATGACTCCTTACGAACAAATAAACCTTATATTTAGTAATATTATCGGCCGTTTAGCAGCTACAAAAGGGTTTATTGAGCGCAAAGAAATAGCTAAAAAAGGTGAGAACATTTCAGCCTGTGTTTTATTATTTGGTGCCCTACAAGACGCACTTAATTTAGAAGTAGAGCAAGACCCTAGTATTTCTAACAATTTATTGGCACTTTACGACTACTGCCAACGCCGTTTAACGCAAGCAAACATAAACAACGATATTGAAGCAATTATGGAAGTATCAAGTATTGTTAAAGAAATTAAAGAAGGTTGGAATAATATTCCGCTAGATCAACGCAGCCCTGCGGTTTAATTTAAATTATGGACTCGCCAACATCTTCGCAGCAACTAACAAGCCATGCAGAGCAAATACAAACACTGCTTAGTAACATTGAAGTATTAGTAAATGATAATAATGCAGACGAAGCTCAGCCTTTTTTAGACACTTTAAATACTAAACTAAAGCAATGGTGCGAAAGCAGCAAAGCTCCAAGCGCAGAGCAATTAGAATTAATTCAGCTTCGTATAAATACTATTTTAGTAAAAGCAAATAGCGCTAAAAACGAGTCATCTAAAGCCATTATTAAACAAAAAAAATCTGGTAAGGCAATTAAAGCTTATAAAGCAGCCAATTAAAATTAACCTCAAACAGTAAATATAAAAAACCGTTGTAAATAACGGTTTTTTTATGTTTTTATTTAGCTATTAAAACTATATGCTATTTATATATTAAGAGTTATCTCGTACAACCCCAGGCATATTTTCCAGCTGAGCTTGAACATATGTACTGGTGTTATTAAGGCTAGCCACTAATAAATCCATCGCATTATATTGAGCGTATAATCGAGAGGATAGAGACTCCATTTTACTTTTAAGGTCCAAGCGTTGATCATCTATGTCATCAAGTTGGTTTGTTTTACTGTCTATTCGGTTTTGAATAATACCATCGGAATCTGTATAAAAGCTCATTAGCTCATCGAACGACTGCGCAAAACCATCATCGTCATCACCTACAAAAAACTGTTGCACTAAATCTACATCGCTTGCTATTTTTTCATTGAGTGTTTCTGTATTTAGCGTTAAAACACCGTAGCGATCTGTTTCAACACCTAATTGCGAAAGCGATAACGATTTTCCGTCACCTAAATCAACGGGATTTGTTATTTCGCTACGAAGCTTTGACATAACACCACGAAGCAGTGAATCCCCCGCCATAACGCCTGCGCCACCTTCGCCGGAGGCACCCAAGTTATTACTAAGCTCTAACAGTTCGTTATAACTTGAAATAAAACTATTTAAACCTGTTTTAATATTATTATTGTTTTCGGTAACCGATATGTCGCTTAAGTCGTCATCGGTATCGTGCGGTTTTTTAGCTGTTATATCCACGCCATCAATCACGTTACTAAATTCATTAGTGTTGCTTGATATCGTCAACGTGCCATCAATCGTTATTTGTGCATTTTGAGCAGCATTAACTTGCGTTAAATTAGTTGTGTGGTTAGCCGGGTCTGCATCTGATACATCATAAGCTAATCGAGATAATCCGCCTGTATCAGTATTACTGCCGTCATCGTCTTGTACGGTTATTGTAATTGCGTTGTCTTCGCCAGTTTCTTTACTAGTAAGTACTAAATGCTGACCGGTATCACTGGTTATTATAGTGGCGACAACAGAATCATTACTATCACTGCCAGTAAAAGGGCCATTATTAATTTGGTCGCGTAAATCTTCTAAGGTGTTAGTAGCCGACAAAACAGTAGAGAAACTATTTGCGCCAGAGCCAATTGTAATTACGCCAGCTCCTATTGCCTCGTCTGCTGAAAATGCAGGGGAAGATAATTTATGAGCTTGGGCTAATGCATCCACTTTTACGTTGTAGCTACCTGGTTGAGCATCTTTATCTGAACTAATAGATATAAAATCATCGTTACCCGAAGCGGTGCGCTTTTGGTAATTATCACTATCACCTAGTGCTTCCATTGAGGTTTGTACTTTCTCAAGCGCAGACTTAAGTGCACCAACGGCTGAAATATCCGTTGTTAATTTGCCTTCAGTAGTATTTAAACGAGCTTCAGCAGGGGCTTGCTCAGCATTAACTAGCGCATCAACAATATCTGATACTGCTAATCCCGAACCTAAACCAGTAAACGAAATAGCCATACTTCACCTCTTAAATACAAAAAAACTAACTTAACTCTTAATAATTAACACTTGAAAGATAATATTTTGAGCTGATTGCTAAACTGTTTGGTCAATTAAAATACCTGCCGACTCCGACAATTTAGAAACCAAACTTAATACTTCCTCAGAAGGATATTGTTTGATAACTTCACCACTGTCTTTATCGAGTACTTTAATTACATCGCGACCTGAATCTTCATCTACTTTAAATTGCAAACTACGGTTCATTTCGCCCATGAAGTCCTGCAATTGTTGCGCCATTTTCTCTAATTGTTCGCGCTCTAACGGCTGAGCAGTTACTTCTTGGTTATTTTTTTCGTATTGGTTTTGCTGTAATCGCTGTTGATTTTGTGTATCAGCATGCTTTACATCGTCAACAGCACGCTCAGTTAGCGAACTAGCAGCCTGACCAAATACTTTATCTTCACCCGCTAGCGGAGTTGGTAATGTAACTTCTGCATTGGAATTAATAGTATTCATAACAGATTCCTATTTTTCACTTAATTAAACTAATAATAGTTTAATTACTCTAAACCACAAAAGGAGGCAGCTAAAGCCACCTCCTTTTATTTGTAAAACTAATACTGACTTTATGTACTAGCTAGCTAACCATTAAGCTATTACTTTTAACTTATTAACCTAATAAGCTAAGTGCTGCTTGTGGTAACTGGTTCGCTTGCGACAAGATTGACGTACCTGCTTGTTGCAAGATTTGGTTCTTCGTCATGTTAGCTGTTTCAGTTGCAAAGTCAGTATCTTGAATACGGCTACGTGACGCAGATACATTTTCTTGAATATTAGCAAGGTTACTGATTGTGTGACCAAAACGGTTTTGAACCGCACCTAAATCGGCACGTTGGCTATCTATTTGTGCTAGCGCATCATCAATTACAGACAAAGCGTCTTGCGAACCAACTGCTGTAGATAAGTCAATACCATCAACGCTTGCAAAAGCTGCCGCTGCAGATAACCCTGTAACAGTTCCATCATCGACGGCTAAATCTTCAGATGAAGTTAAAGTAATTCCCTCTTGAGCTGCCGCAGTGGCAGAAACAGTACCACCGACTTCCAGTGAGACATCTGACGTAGCAGCATCCGAATCCGCAAAATTAGCAGCAATAGTTGCACCACCCGCACCGCCCGAACCAGCAAAATCACTTAGCTCTATAGGGTCACCAGCGGCATTTGTAATTGTAATAGTCCCCGAAGACTCTGCTGCAGTGTAGCCATCTAGTGCATCTATCGCTGTTGCTAGAGTAGCTTCTGAATCGCCACTTACTGAATCCCCGCCTATTTTAAATGAAATAGTACCAGTACCATCGAACTCAAAACTATCCAATGTTGCTACATTATTTTCTTTTTGACCAACTACAGCTGACGCACCATGCACACTTGTTGTAGCATTAATTGCCTCTGCTTTCTCAGTTGCCGTTGCACCACTTGCTACAGTTACAGTAGTGCCGCCAATTACAACATCACCCGTGCCAGCACCATCAATAGTTAAACTAGCCTTGTTACCACCAATATCTTTAGCTGCAGTGCTTGTTAAACTAATTGATATTGTTTCGTTAGCATTTGAACCTACTTGGAATTGTTTAGTACCAAAATCACCATTTAATAATTGCTGACCACCAAAAGAGGTTGTATCAGAAATTCGTGTTAACTCATCTTGTAAAGCTGTCACTTCTTTTTGTAGAGAAGCTCTGTCATCACTAGAATTCGAACCATTCGCTGATTGTAGAGCCAATTCACGCATACGCTGTAAAATGCTAGTAGACTCTTGCATTGAACCTTCAGCAGTTTGCGCCATAGAAATACCATCGTTAGCGTTACGCTGTGCTACACCTAAACCGTTTATTTGCGATGTTAAACGGTTTGAAATTTGCAGGCCTGCCGCGTCATCTTTTGCGCTATTGATACGCATACCTGATGATAGGCGTTCCATTGATGTCGCTAAGTCAGAACCTGATTGCGATAGGTTACGTTGGGCGTTTAGTGAAGATACATTTGTGTTTACTGAAATCATAATAAAACTCCTGATTACTTTCGTAATGTTGCTATTTTAATTTAACCAAGAGCTGTCACAAATGTATGCTCAGCTCCGTACTGATTAAGTTAACGGCAGGAGGTAAATTATCTTTAGGAGTATTTTAAAAATAAATTAGTTTATTTATTTAATAAAACGTAACCAACTGTTTTAAAATTAAAAATAGTTATTTGTTAATTTTTATAACGCATAAGTTTATGCTCTAAATAATTCTTACTATCTCAAAAAACAAAAAAACGCACTTCAAGTTGAAGTGCGTTTATATAAACAGTGACTAGTAAACTAAATAATTAGCCACCTAATAAACTAATTGCTGCTTGTGGTATTTGGTTTGCTTGCGAAAGTATTGACGTACCCGCTTGTTGGAGTATTTGATTTTTAGTCATTTGTGCAGTTTCGGTCGCAAAATCTGTATCTTGAATACGACTACGTGACGCAGATACATTTTCTTGAATATTAGCAAGGTTACTAATTGTATGACCAAAACGGTTTTGAACCGCACCTAAACCCGCGCGCTGCTCATCAATTTGAGCAAGTGCACCATCAATTATAGATATTGCACTTTGTGAGCCCAGCTCTGTAGATAAATTAATACTTTTAACAGTTTCAAGCGTACCAGTTACTGAAACACCAACTCCTGAGCTAGCATCATTTACTGCAAAAGATTTAGATGATGTTAATTCAACTGTATCTGCAGCAACTCCTGTAGCACTGTCAGCTGTAACCTCTGTTAAAGTAGTGCTTAAACCACTAGCATCTGTAAAAGTAGTGGTACCAGTTACAGCAGCATCAGAATCTGCGTAATTACTCAAAGCAATATCTTCACCAGATGCGTGTGTCAGAGTAAGTACACCAGAGTTGTCAACAGCCGAAATACCAGTCGTTGCTGTATCGGCATTAATTGCCGTAGCTAAAGCTGACTGGTTGGTCGTTGTGGCAGTTGCTGAGTAGCTCTTACCATTCAAATCAAAAGCTATAGTACCATCAGCAGTTGGAACTCCAAGCGTTGCTGTAGTAGTTTCAGCTTTACCTACAGCCGCCTTAACCCCATGTTCATTAGATTTTAAGTTTATTGCCTCGGCTTTTTCCGCAGCAGTTGCACCAGCAGTAATGTTAACAACAGTGTCAGCCCCATCTACGGTAAATGTAACATCACCGCCTGATGTTGTATCACTAGCTAAAGTCGCCTTAGCTCCACCAATCTGCTCTGCAGCTGTACTACTTAAACTAAGTGAAATTGTTTCATTGGCATTCGCGCCAACCTGAAAATTTCGAGTGCCATATGAGCCATCCAATAATTGCTGGCCACCGAACGATGTGGTGTCGGAGATTCGAGTTAACTCTTCTTGTAGGGCAGACACTTCTTTTTGCAATGCATCACGGTCTTCGCTTGAATTTGAGCCATTGGCAGACTGTAAGGCTAGCTCTCGCATACGCTGCAAAATATTAGTAGATTCTTGCATTGCACCTTCAGCTGTTTGTGCCATCGAAATACCGTCGTTTGCGTTACGTTGCGCAACGGCTAGGCCATTTATTTGCGATGTTAAGCGGTTTGAAATTTGTAGACCGGCGGCATCATCTTTTGCGCTATTGATACGCATACCTGATGATAAACGCTCCATTGACGTTGCTAAGCCTTCACCAGATTTAGTTAGATTACGTTGTGCGTTTAGTGACGACACATTAGTATTTACTGTTAATGCCATTTTACCATCTCCTAGGTTTAAACAGAGTGTGGTTCAACACGATTTAACAGGAACCACTGTTCGATAATTTCTTACAATAAGAAAAGCATTTACTGTGCCAACTTTAAATCAATTTTAACTCTTTGTTTTTAAATGTAAAAAATGGATTTTATTGAGTTAAAAAGTAGGTGTGAGGTTATTTGAAAAGAGTGACATTTTTTTGCCGCGGTTTTGTAGCCAATTTTTTGCCGCGATTTTATAGATAGTTATTGCCGCTTTAAAGTAGGTAAAGCGGCAAAGTATTTCTGTTTATAATCTACTTATAATCTGCTTATAACTTGCTTATAAGTAATCGAATAACGAGAGGTTAGTTAAACGGCCAAACGTGGCTTGCGATGCTTGCAGTGCCGTTTCTTGTTTAGTGAGTTCGCTAATAGCTTCTGCCATATCAACTTCAACTAAGTTAGAACGATTACTTTTATTTTGAATGTCGAGCGCTAAGTTTGAATCGCTTACTCTTTCAAGTGCATTCATACGTCCGCCTAAACTTGATTGGGTAAACACCACTTGCTCACTCGCATTTTGTAATTGAACCAAGCCATCGGCTAACACTTCTTGAAAATCATCACCTTCAAGTGCGCCATTATTAAGGCCGGTAATAAGTGATTGCAGTGTATTGAGTACGTTTTCTTTATGTGGTTTTTCAAGGCTAAAATCGAGTTGGCCAGGCGCACTACCCTCAAATTGAATTTTCATACCTGCAAATTCAATTGTATCATCTGTAACTTCACCAGTTTGAGGCGGGGTAAGCGACACGCCATCTTGTAAAATTTCATATGTATCTGGATCGTTTGTTGTCGCACCAGCGGTTGTAACTACACTAAAAGTATTTGCTGTAGGTGAAACTGGAGTCGTTGGATCAGCATTGTATTGAGCTTGATGGAACTTATCGAACTCGGCTTGGCCATCAACATAAACAGTGCCTTTAGTAATATTATTTGTAGGTGTTGTTGTTGGTATTTCTGCTTTATTATCGAGTACATTTAATCTGGCATCTGTTTTTTCAAACGTATCAAAGCCGTTATCACTCGCTTTAATTGATACACCTTCAGCTATTGTAATTTGGTGCTGACCTTGGTCGCCTTTATAGCTATATTCACCCACTGCAGAATCAAACTGATAAGGCTGCGTGCTGTCTTGGTAACCTGAAAATATAAATTTTCCATCTTCTGATCGGGTGTTCATTAAGTTAGCTAACGTTTGTTGAATGCCACTAAGCTCTGATGCAAACGTTTTTAAATCGTCTTTAGTGTACACACCATTACCAGCTTGAATAGTGAGCTCTTGCGCTTGTTGAATATTGCTATTGATGCTTTGTAATACGCTTTCTTCAGTTTCAAGGCGGCCATTTAGCTGGTTAATATTTTTAGTGTATTGCTCATTAGTTTGTATTTTATTTGAATACAACATAGCTTGCGAAATAGCAGCTGGCGCTTCTGAGGTGGTTAAATACTTTTCACCGGTTGTTACTCGCTCTTGAGCGCTGGCAACACCTTGTTGGTTGTCGAGTATTTTATTTATGTTGTTTTGGTACATTAAATTATTTGATAAACGCATAATTACCTCGCCGCATTTAATAAGGTGTCAAAAATTTCTTGAGCTGCTGCTAAAACTTGTGCTGATGCTGAATATGATTGTTGAAAACGCAGTAAATTTGCGGCCTCTTCATCAAGGTTTACACCCGATAGTGATTCGTACCATGCCTCAGACTGCTCTGCTAATGCATTAAACGCACTACCGCTTGTTATTGCTTGACCAGTTATAACGCCTATATCACTCACTAACCCTGAATAAGCTTGGTTGAACGTTTTATGATTGTCGGCCGTTGCTGTTGTTTCTACATTTAAACGGACTAACTCGCCATTTTGTAAATCAGCTAATTTTAAACCATTACGGTTATCATCAAAGCCGCCTTTATTAAGCTCAAGAGTGAATTTATCGCCTAAAGCAGGAGTACCTTCAATATCAAAGTCAAAACCTACTTCTTGTGCAGTTAAACTTGTTAGGTCTGCTAACTTTCCAGCAACTTCAGCTTGCTTTATTATATTTTCACTTGAAGTAACTTCAAACTGGCCTGTTGTATTAGTGCCATCACTTAAAGTATACATGTTGGGCTCTGCTGCTTTTGTTAGTATTAATGGTCCTGTATTTAGCGGTATCGATAAAGCTAGAGGCTCACTGGTAAATTTTGAAACATTTGTAACTTCACCGGCTGAGATAGTAGCTGTACCTGTATTATTTAAATCGTTGCCAGTACGAATAGGTGAAGCTAATGCTAAATCTTCGCCGCGACCTGTTGCAAGCGTGATGCTAGAAGCCGAGTCAGAATTAAGTTTAATTTGAAATTTATCTCCGGGATTACCAGTACCATTAATTTCTAGTTTTAAGCCAAATGAATCTTCAACTGTAGCCGGTTGTGGCGGCGTTGCATCAGGATCACCTGATGTAGGAGATTGTATAGCATCAGCATCTATGACGTTACTTGCTGGAATAATTGCTATGGCCGCATCGCCAATAGGCTCGCCTTTATTATCTATTGGTTGAATACTCACTTCATTTGGATTAGCTGTATAAGTAATAATAAAATCACTGGCAGGAAGTTCACTGCCTTTACCGGGCTCTACAGTTGCAGTCATACCAGCATCACCAGTATTCGCTTGATACGCATAAGCGCCAACGGTAGGTATATTAAAAATATTCCCCCCTAGCTGACCTGTTGCATCCATACCCAATTTGTTTTGTTCGTTAAATGCGTCGGCTATCGCTAAGCCCATTTGACCAATTTGGTTTTGAGCAGGGACTAATATGTCATCTCTAAAAGCGAGTAAGCCGCCAATTTTTCCTTTAAGCTTACTTACATCAACTTCAAGCGGCACAGCTTTGCCACCATTAACGTCAAGCGTGAATTCTTTAAAATTAGGATCAGGATCCCCTGTCATAGAAAATAAGTTAAATGCGCCGTTTTGCATAACAACCGCTTCGCCTGTTCCCATAAAAACGAGTTTTTCGCCATTTGGACCATCAAGCGTTTCAATGTCGATTAGCTCTGATAAGTCGCGTATTGCTTTATCGCGCTCATTGTAGGTTGAGCTTGCATCAGCTTCATTACGAGTGCCATTTACTGCTGCAATATCTTGATTTAGCGTACTAATACTTTGAATGAGTGAGTTTGCTTCATCTGAAAATATTTCGAGCTGCTCGTTTACTATACTTTTTTGATCAAGCACGATGCCCGAAAGCCTATCCATTTGATCAATTAAGCTTTGCGCGTCGGTCATTACTAATGAGCGAGCAACGGTAGATGACGGTTGATTTAGCGCTTCTTGCACGTTATTAAATAAAGAGTTAATGCCAGTCGATAGATTATTCGACTCTTCAGAAAAAATAGTATCAACTCTATTTGCCTCAGTAACAAATTGATCGAAAAACGATTTATTAGAGGTGTCACGATTTAGCTGTGACTGAGCAAACTCGTTTAGTAATCGGTATGTTTCGCCTCGCCCCACTTGGTTATCAACCATGGTGGTAAATTCAGTGCGCTCACGTACGTAACCCACGGTATTTACATTAGCGATATTTTTACTTGTCGTTTGCAGTAGCTCCGAGCTTGCTCTAACCCCAGAACTGGCAATGTTTAATAAATTAAACGACATGTTACTCTACTCCTTGGCGGATCACGTTTGCCGCAATGTCTTTTAGCTCGCTACTATTGAGCACTTTTTTTATTTTGCTGGCGTAATTTGGATCGGTTGCATAACCTGCTTTTTGTAATGAATCTAAAAAGTCATTTGGTTTTGCTGTATTTTGTAATGCTTCTTGGTAGCGTGGGTTTTGCGTTAAAAAATCAACGAAGTCGTTCACGCTATCTTTAATTGAATCGTAGGCTCTAAAGCTGGCTTGTTTTTTAACGGGTGTGCCTTGTTCAAACTCAAGCGTTACTTTGCTTGCTTTATCGCCTTCCCAGCTTTTATCTGACTTAATATTAAATAAGTTATTTGAGCTGCCACCGTCACTTTTATTAATAATGTGTTTACCCCAACCGGTTTCAAGTGCCGCTTGTGCAACCATTACTGCAGGGTTTAAACCAATTTTTTGCGCTGCAGTTTTAGCGTGTTCCCACACTGAACTTACAAACTCTTCTGCATTTTTAAAGGTTGGGCTATCGGCTTTAGGCTCTGCAGTATCGACTTTAGGCTCAGCAATATCGGCTTTAGTACTCTTAACGATAAGATCGGGTTGCTTATTTTTTTGCTCATGAGGAAGAGCGGATCCGACTTGGGTATCGCTAAAAATATCGTTGGTTGTTCTAAGCACCGAGCCTGGCATAAAGTTTTTAGACTCAGGCGATAACTGCTGAACAATTAAATCGGCAAGGCCTAACGAGCCATTTGATGAAAGCTCTGTAGAAAGTTGCTGATCGTGCATTTCTTCAAAAAACTTTACGCCACTTGAATTAAATGGACTGTCTTTGTCTTCAAATGCTTCGTTAGCTTTGCGCATTCCTTTGAGCAACATCTGCGTAAAAATAGCTTCAAATTGTGCGGCCGCTTTTTTGAGCGCAGCTTTAGAGGCATCAGTTGATGCATCGCCACTCGTTAAGGCTTCTTTACGAAGTGAATCTAAGTTGCCTAAATCAAAAAAGTTTTGTTTATCGAGGTGATTAGTTTCCATCGGCTTTTTGACACAAAATGAATAATGTAGTTAAAAATGCAAAAATTGAGCCACTCCCGATAAAACGAGGAAGATAAAAATAATAAACTTAAGTTGCTGTAAATAAAAAGCCCTAACTTCAAAAATATAGGGCTTAAATAATACGTTATTTATTGGCTTGGGTTATTTATATAACAACTAACTGTCCGTTAATTGCGCCAGCTTCTTTTAGTGCTTCTAAAATAGCCATTAAGTCACCAGGCGCTGCGCCTACTTCGTTAATTGCGCGAACTAAATCGTCAAGGCTTACACCTGGATTAAATACAAAGGCGCGCGAGTCATCTTGGTTTACATCAATAATACTTTGCTGCGTGACAACTGTATCACCGTTTGCTAGCGGATTTGGTTGTGACACATTTTGTTGTTCTGCAATTGTTACTGTTAAGCCACCATGAGTTATAGCCGCAGGCTGAAGCTTAACGTTTTTGCCAATGACAATTGTACCGGTGCGCGAGTTAACTATAATTTTAGCGGCCATGTCAGCTGGTTTAAATTCTAAGTTTTCGAGTGTTGATAAATACGATACACGCTGGGATGCATCGCGTGGTGCAATAACACGGATAGAAACAGAATCAATTGCTTGTGCGCTATTTGGGCCAACTAGGTCATTAATTGTTTTTTCTAGGCGTTTTGCCGTTGTAAAGTCTGGGCGGTTTAGATTGAAGGTAATGTAATCGCCTTGCATAAATGGGCTTTCTACAGTGCGTTCAACTGTTGCGCCATTTGGTATACGACCAACTGTAGGTGTGTTAATTACAACCTTACTACCATCAAGGCCTTGTGCGCCTAAGCCACCGACAATTAAGCTACCTTGTGCAATTGCGTACACGTTACCGTCTACACCTTTTAAAAAGGTTTGTAGTAAAGTACCACCACGTAAGCTGCCTGCACTACCAATAGAAGAAACCGTAATATCTATTCTTTGCCCTGGTTTTCTAAATGCGGGTAATTCTGCATGCACAGCAACAGCGGCAACATTTTTAATTTTAGGACTTTGAGTTGAAGGTAGCGTAATACCAAAGCTGTTTAACATGCCTTTAAAGCTTTGTTGTGTATATCTGTTTTGTTCACCTGTTCCTGGTAAGCCAACCACTAAGCCATAGCCCACTAATTGGTTAGAGCGTACGCCTTCAACCATAGACACATCTTTTATGCGCTCGGCACTGGCAGTAAACTGCCAACCTAATAACACAACTAAACATAAAGCTTTAAGGCTATTCATGTTGTTACCCTCTAAAATGGAAACAGCGAACTGCTAAAGAAACGTGTAAGCCAACCAGGACTTTGCGCTTCTTGCGTTTGCCCTTTACCTGAGTATTGAATACGTGCATTAGCAATACGATTTGATTCAACCGTATTATCGGCGCTTACGTCTTGAGGGCGTACTAGCCCTTCTAAACGAATAAACTCTTCGCCGGTATTAAGTGTTAGCCATTTTTCGCCGCGTATAACTAAGTTACCATTAGGTAAAACGCGCATTACATTAACCGAAATATCGCCCACCAAGCTGTTTGACTGGTTTGATTTTGAATCGCCCGTAAACGACGAATCGCTACCAATACCAAACTGAATACTATCGCCACCTATATTGACAGGTAGACCACCTAAGCCAATCACTGGGTCTAAGCTTGCATCAGTTTCTTTGTCTGTTTCTGTTTTAGCGGCTTTTGTTGCTTGAGTAGACTCTTGCAGTTTAACCGTAATTATATCGCCAGTACGTAGCGCTTTTTTATCAGAATATAAGTCGTTTGATGTATGAGTATTAAATAATGAACCTGTGGCTACCAGCGGCTCTAAAATAGGCTCGGGGTACATAGGTGCGTAGTAAGGGTCGTCCTGCACTACTTCACTATTTTGCGTAGACATACAGCCACTTAAAAATAATGTGCCCGCTGTAAATAAAATAATATTACGCATAATTCCCCCTACTCTATTAAAGCTGTTGATTGATATAACTCATCATTTCGTCAACGGCCGAAATTACTTTTGAGTTCATTTCGTAAATACGCTGAGTTTCGATTAGATTTACGAGCTCTTCAGTTACATTTACGTTTGAAGTTTCGAGTGAGCCTTGAATAATGCTACCTAACCCTTCAACACCAGGATTACCTTGTACCGGCGCACCACTTACAGCGGTTTCGGTATAAAGGTTTTGACCAATTGGCTCAAGACCCGATGGATTAATAAAATCACTAATAGTAAGCTGACCAATTACCACGTTATCGGCTTGGCCTGCAACACGCACAGATACTTCGCCGTCTTGCGAAACCGTAATTGATTGCGCGTCATCAGGTACATTCATTTCTGGCTGAATCACATAACCTGCGCCCGATGTTACAATTCGTCCATCGCCATCGGTAGTAAACTGGCCGTTGCGCGAGTAAGCAATATTGCCATCTGGTTGCAGTACTTCAAAGAAACCTTCGCCAGAAATCATCCAATCTAGTGAGTTTTCAGTGGTTAACATGTTGCCTTGCGTAAACTCTTTTTGGTTAGCTACAACTTTAGCACCCGCACCTAACATTAAGCCCGACGGCATTTCGGTATCTTGCGATGAACGACCACCTGGTTGATTAATATTTTGATAAAGTAAATCTTCAAATATAGCGCGGCTTTTTTTGTAACCTACAGTACTCGCATTCGCTAAGTTATTTGAAATAACCGATATATCGGTTTGTTGAGCGTCTAGCCCCGTTTTACTGATCCACAATGCTGGATTCATAATCGTGTCCTCACTTTAAAGTTAAACTATGCGTAATAACTGATCTTGACGCTCGTCAATTTCTTCAGCTGTTTTCATTAATTTCACTTGTAATTCAAATTGGCGCTGGTGGCTTATCATGTCGACCATTTCGTGAACCGGATTCACATTCGACATTTCAAGCGAACCACTTAAAACTTTTACATTGGCAGAGGTATCTACTGTTACATTGGCTTTTGGCCTAAATAAACCATCGTTACCTTTTTCGAGCTGTGAGCTATTTGCTTCAACCACTCTAAGCGTATCTACTTCTTCTAAAAAGTTAGCCGGTGCGCCTTGTGGTCGAACTTGAATAGCGCCATCTTGACTAAACCCTATTTTTTCGACCGGAACGGGTAAAATAACAGGGCCGCCTTCGCCAATTACTTGACGACCACCGCTCGTTACTAACATGCCTTGCGCTGTAATATTGAGCGTACCTACTTTGGTATAAGCTTCGTTGCCTGAGGCATCTTGCACGGCAAGCCAAGCGTTATCACTCATCGCGATATCTAAGTCTCGCCCGGTTTGAACAATGCCACCCGATACCATGTTAGAACCCGGACGCTCTTGCATTGCAAATACACGTGTAGGCAAACCTTCGCCAAACGCTTGCATAGAACGCGCCTGTGCAAAGTCGGCTTTAAAACCTGTTGTATTTGCATTCGCCAAATTATTGGCTTTAAGCGCAAGCCCCTGCAGGCTTTGCTTAGCGCCAGAGGCCGCAATGTAGACCATTTTGTCCATAGTATCGACTCACATAAAAAATCTATGAACTTACAAATGCAAAATAGATGCCAGATTAAATTTGACGCAACATTGAGAGGTATTTAGAAGGGCTTACGAAGAGGACTTATAAAAAAGGCTGCAAAAATGCAGCCTAATATATTCAATTGAGTGTAACTTATCGAATCTGCAAAATACTTTGCTGAATAGTTGAGTTAACTTCAAGCGCACGTGAGTTTGCTTGGTAATTACGCTGTGCTGTAATTAGGTCTACAAGCTCATTTGTAAGATTGGTATTTGATTGCTCAAGCGCTGATGAGTTAATTCCACCAAATGTACCAGAGCCGGCTTCACCTGCTACAGGTTCGCCTGAATCAATGCTTTGCTTCCAACTTGTATCACCTACTTGCGACAAACCTTGTGAATTAGGAAAACGTACCATAGCCACTTGGCCTAGGAATGTT
Organism: Pseudoalteromonas sp. SWYJZ12; assembly: GCF_015864395.1. NCBI lineage: Bacteria > Pseudomonadati > Pseudomonadota > Gammaproteobacteria > Alteromonadales > Pseudoalteromonadaceae > Pseudoalteromonas > Pseudoalteromonas sp. SWYJZ12. The sequence goes on along the minus strand of NZ_JADYXH010000006.1, from coordinate 190,859 downwards.
GAGTCACCATTACTGTAAGAAGCAACAATTTTTCCGTCTGTGCCTATATCAATTCCGGCTAAACGGCCTACCGTTGAACCATCTTGATCGAGTGCTTTTACTTCAAAACCACTTGAATACTGAGTTGGGACACGACCTGCGGTGTTATTTTCGTCGCGCCAATTAAGTTCAATACCAGTACTTGGGAAAGTTGCACCATTGTCTAGTAATGTTGATAAGCCAGTACCAGGACCCGCTGGTAGTTTTTTTTCGTTGAAAGTTGTCCCAGTATTTGCATCGACGCCTGTCGTTGCTGGTAAACCGCTTGAGTCAAAACCAAGAGTTGTAACTGGCGTATAAGTTGCTGTTGTTTGCTCTTCACCAGTTGTGCCATCAACTACTTTGCCATCGAGTGTTGCGTATACATCCCAGCTATTTTCAGCACCAGTTGGCGATGCAGGATCCTGTTTCGCGAAAAAGTATTGTAAAATGTGCGGTTCACCTAGTGAGTCATACAGTGTTGTTGACGTAGATGAGTTATAAGTACCACTAGATGCTGGATCAAAATCTAAACCTGTTGGATCAGCTGTTGCATCTAAGTTAAACGACAAAAATACATTTTCTGTTGCGCGAGGAGAACCAGACGAATCAGGGATTTGAATTGGATCCGTTGTGCTTAAACTTACCGACGTTGTATCACCTGTAGATGAATCAACTGGAAATGCTTGTAAAAAGTTACCTTTAGCGTCAACCATAAAGTTATCTTGGTTAAGCTTAAATGCACCTGCACGTGTATATGTTAAATCTTGCGAAGATAAATCGTCGGTCATCGCAAAATAACCTTCACCAGTGATTGCTAAATCAAGTGAGTTATTTGTAAATTGTAGTGAGCCTTGATGAAACTGCTGCGCAACCATGGTTGTTTGAACACCGTCACCATTTTTAGTCTTACCAGAGCTAAATACTGACGATGCGTAAACATCGGCAAACTCAGCGCGTGACTCTTTAAAACCCGTTGTATTAACGTTTGCAATGTTATTTGCCGTTACGTCTAAATCTTTTTGTGCGGCAGCTAAGCCGGTTAATGCAATATTGAAGCTCATAATTCACCTCTAACCTGTTAATATTTAGCCTGCTGACAGGCGAAGTATAATTAAAATTTATTACGCGATTTCTGCGACATCTGTCAGCCTAACCGCACCTTCTTTAGTATTAATAATAATGCCGCTTGAGCCATTAATATTAACGCTTTCAATGTTCTTAAATGTAGCAATGGGCAAGCTTGAAAATTCGCCGTCAGTACTTCCTTCGGCGGTTACTGAGTATTCACCTTCTGGTAAACGCTCACCGGCTTCGTTTTTTCCATCCCATGCAAAACGGACCGCGCCTGCGGATTGAGAGCCCATATCAATAGTCCTCACAAGCTGGCCTGATGCGTCTGTCACTTTAATTTTTAAGTTGTCAACGGCTTCTTCTGCCACTGCAGAGCCTCTGGCATCACCCGTTTCATTTAAATCAAGAGCATTTGACTCAAGTAAAGCTTGCTTGCCAACAAGTGTTGATGCTTGCAGGGCTGAGTTTGATGTCATCGAAGTCGCTAAGTTATCAAAGTTTGAATTCAAATCACTAATACCTTGCGCCATGGTAAAGCTGGTCATTTGCGCAATCATTTGGTCGTTATCCGCAGGGTTACTGGGATCCTGATACGACAGTTGCTGTGTTAATAAGGAGAAAAAATCTTCCTGTGTTAACGCATCACTTTCACCATCGCTGGTCGCTACTTGCTTTTCTTGCCAGCGTATAGAGTCTAAATAGGATGAAGATGTACTAATATCGTTACTCATAACCTACCCTCGGTTACCGCTGCCCTAGCAACAGTGTTTTACTTAGCATTTGCTTTGCTGCATCAGCAACTTGCACGTTTGTTTGGTAAGAACGAGAGGCAGAAATCATATTTGCCATCTCCTCTACAACATTAACGTTGGGTTTATAGATATAGCCATTTTCATCCGCACTTGGATGGTTTGGGTTATATTCAATTTGTAATGGTGCATCGCTTTCAACAATGCCCAAAACTTTAACACCAACTGCGGAGCCCTGCTGGTTACTTACTGATGCTGAAGCCTTTGTCAGCTCAGCCGCAAATACAGGTTGGCGCGCTCGGTACGTTTTGTCTTGAGATGAACTAATGGTATTAGCATTAGAAATATTACTAGCTGTAGTATTTAAGCGAACGTTTTGTGCGCTCATACCCGAACCTGCAATATCAAAAACATTATATAAACTCATAATTTTTATCCTTGACTACCGAGAGCTTTATTCAGACCTTTGAATCTGCCGCTTAAAAATTGCAAGCTGGCCTGATACTCCATAGCATTCTGTGTATACAAGTTTCGTTCCACTTGTATATCAACCGAGTTACCATCTCCTGTATCTGATTGATTTGGTAAGCGAAATGATTCAGAATTGCCCATACTATGAGTACCTCCACTAATGTGTTTATCGTTAGTTCTTACCATGGTATTGCCGCTTTGCTGGGTTGACCTTGCCGCTTTTAATGCCGAGGCAAAGTCTATATCTTTTGCTTTATAGCCAGGCGTATCAGCGTTAGCTATATTAGTTGCAATTAATTCTGCTCGCTGTGAACGGATCAACATGGCTTGCGGATGCACACCTAATGCTTTATCAAAACTGATAGCCATAACCTTCTCCAAAAAATTGACTTACCCATGAATAAAGCAAAAAATAAGCCATTTATAATAAGGAAAGTTATATTTTTATAAGGCCATGTATCTAAATAGAAAAACGACGCTGAGTGCGTCGTTTTAGGGAAAGGAATTAGCTTAATTATTTCTTTTGGTAAATAATACCGGGGTTGCATCTAACCATATCGAACTCAGTACTTAAGCCAGTCAAGGACTCTGACGCACCTAAAAACAAGTACCCTTTTGGATTTAACGCTTGTGCAAACTGATTAATAATTTTAGCTTTTATTTCAGGTGCAAAGTAAATAAGTACATTGCGGCAAAAAATAATATCAAATTTGCCCATTAACGCGTACGAATCAAGCAAATTTAAATGCCTAAAACTAACTTGTTTTTTTATTGTATCGTTTACTTGTGCCATACCGTTGCCGCTATCTTTAAAAAACTTTTTACGGCGTTCTGCCGATAAGCCTCTGGCAAGTGCAAGCGCGTCGTATTCTGCATTTTTACACATATCGAGCATGGTATTAGATATATCTGTACCAATAATTTGCGCTCCCATACGTAGCACGCCAGGTTGCTTAGCTTGAAACTCGGCAACCGACATGGCAATCGAGTAGGGTTCTTGCCCTGATGAGCTGGCAGCAGACCAAATTTTTAATGGTCTTCTTAACTCTTTAAATTCAGGGAATAATTTATTTTGAAGTAATTCAAATGGGTATTGATCTCTAAACCATAACGTTTCGTTTGTGGTCATTGCATCAACAACAGCGGCTCTTAATTGCCGCTCATGAAGGCCAAGTGTTTTACTTACTAATTGTGATAAAGATTCCACATTAAATCGAGCCATGAGTGGAGCAAGTCGACTTTTAACTAAGTATTGCTTGTTTTCACCTAAAACAATACCGCATTGCTGCTCTAAAAACGAACGAAACTGGTCGTATTCACTTTGCTGCAAATCTTTATTATTCAAATCAATAACACCTATTTTTATTGGTCACTATGAACCCATTTTTTAACCGCTGTTGCTAACTCATCAGGGTTAAATTTGGCGATAAAGTCGTCAGCACCTACTTTTTCTATCATTGCTTGGTTAAACACACCACTCAATGATGTATGTAAAATAACATGTAATGGTGCAAGCTTAGGATCTGCTTTTATTTCAGCTGTTAATGTATAACCGTCCATTTCTGGCATTTCAACATCAGAAATAAGTAATGCAACTCGCTCAGTAATATCGTTTTTGCAATCAAGTTCTGCTATTTCTTTAAGCCTAATTAAAGCTTCTTTACCATTTTTAGCAAGTTCCGTTTGCACGCCTAGCGGTTCTAGGGCACGTTTAACTTGATTACGCGCAACAGCTGAGTCGTCTGCAATAAATACGATACGCTCGCCTAAGTCTTTTTGAATGTCGCCACTTTGTGCAACTTCAGCACTTACTTCTGTATTTACTGGGCAAATTTCATTAAGTATTTTTTCTACGTCTAAAATTTCTACTAATTCATTTTCGATTTCGGTCACGGCTGTTAAATATGAATAACGCCCGGCACCTGATGGTGGTGGCATTATTTTTTCCCAATTCATATTTACAATACGCTCAACCCCGCCCACTAAAAAGCCTTGAACCGAGCGGTTGTACTCAGCAATGATGATAAAACTGTCTTTAATATTTTCTATTGGGCGCCCGCCTACAGCCATCGACAGGTCGATTACTGAGATAGTTTGACCACGAATATGAGCAACACCACGAATATAAGCATTCGATTTTGGCATGCTTGTAAGTGGAGGACATTGCAATACTTCCCTCACTTTAAATACATTAATGCCAAAACGCTGACGCCCTCTGAGCTTAAATAAAAGTAATTCTAGGCGGTTCTGCCCAACCAACTGCGTGCGTTGGTTTACTGAGTCTAAAATGCCTGCCATTCAAATCTCCTAAAGAAAACAAATAATGCGGAACGATAATTGCTTTCTATTAATAAAGCTACATAACATCGCGGGAGCGTCTACTTTTTGACGCAAAATATTTATACCCTGTTTGAAACCATAAGCATAGTCGAAACATTATGAGTTTGTTAAAAAAAGTCAGAAGATACAGTGTTTTTTATTTTGTTGCTAGCCTCTGCTTTGCATTACCCTTGCAGGCCAAAGTATTTAGCAAAGATTTATTACAAGAGATGGCTGTTGCTTATATAACTGAGCAGATTGGTATATTAAAAAATACTAATATGCAATTAAGTGCACTGCCTTTAGACAGTCGTATCCCCGATCGTATTTGTAATTCTGACCTTGAATTATCAACTTCCGATGAACCACCATTTAACCGCCAAGTAACTTTACAAGCTAAATGTAATGATGCTCAAACATGGGCTCAATATGTCCATGTAAGAGTTGTTGAAATGGCGCCTGTTGTTGTAGCAATTGCTAACTTAGCTCGTGGTGAGGTAATAACTAAATCGCATTTGAGTGTTGAAATGAAACCAACTCACTTTGTAAGAGTGCAATATTTAGATGATCCCACAATTTTAATAGGTAGCAGAAGTAAACGAAATATTAGAAGCGGGATGCCCGTTTTACTAAACCAAATTTGTATGGTTTGTAAGGGGGATTCTGTTAATATTTACGCAAACCTCAGAGGCCTTAGAATTAAAACAACAGGTATTGCATTAGAAGACGGTACTTTGGGCGATCAAATACAAATTAAAAACAAAAAGTCAGGTAAAATTTTAAATGCGCGAGTAGATGGTGTAGAGTCTGTTCAAGTAAATATTTAATTTAGATTTATACTAAAGTATCCTACGTATATGCCGATAACTTGGCATAAGTTGGGTAATATACAGGTTTATTATTATGGTTAGTCAAGTTAATGGTAGTAATCAACAAGCTAATGCACTTACAAATGCAAAGCAACAACAAGTTGATTTAAAAAAAGATAATGCAAATACACAAGCTGCTCAAGCTCCTTCGCCTAAGGCTGCAAGTGATTCTGTAAGTTTAACGCCGCAAGCGCAGCAATTAAAAACGCTTCAAAATAAAGCACAGCAATCACCTGGCTTTGACAGCGACAAAGTTGCTGAGCTTAAAAAAGCAATAACTGAAGGTAAATACCAAGTGGACAGTGAAAAGCTTGCTAAAAATTTAGCTGATTTTGAGTTTAACGTATATGGCTGATCATAATAGTTTAATTAGCGTAAAACTAAACCAACAAGTAAGTTGTTTAGACTCTTTGCATACGCTATTAAACGACGAGCTTACTGCTATTGCCTCACGACGTGGTGCTGGTTTAAAAGAAATTGCCCAACAAAAAATGTCTTTTTTAACTAAGCTAGGCACTCTAGATAAAGAGCTAAGTAAGCTAATTGCTAGTAACGACTCACAAAATTCTGAAATATCTGAGCTAATAAGCCAAGTTAAAACCCAACTGGCTCAATGCCAAAAACAAAATAATGTTAATGCTCATGCTGCTCGCCAAGCGCAGTTAAGTGTTAAACAGCTCAAAGAGATTTTAATTGGTGCTCCAACAAGTATGACTTACGACCAAGCAGGTAAATCTGTAAATACCGAGAGTAAATTGGTTCGTAATTTAAAAGCGTAAGCCCAAAATTTTACATTAAAAAAGCCTTATTGATTTATCAATAAGGCTTTTTTAATGTCCTTTGTTCTTAAATTTCGTTATAAATAATATCCATTTGCTTAATAATGTAAGCCCCCTTAAAAATAATTAAGAGGGCTTTATTGAGATTAAATATCCGTTTGATTATTACTACTTTCAATTAAGTGTTTAATCATCTCTTCCGATTGATTTTGTACATCAACCGCAGGTGCTGCTGCATCAATGCTTCCCCCACTTTGAGCTGGAGTATAAGCAATTGCAGAGCCTTCATCCTCAACCAGCGTATTTAGCGCTATAAGCTGCTCTGCATCTTCGCTAATAATAACGTCATCAATATTAAGCGGTTCTGCCGAACTCATTTGCACCGTTTGCTCAGGTGCTGATAGACCACTCAAGTTACCTAAATCAATCGTTTCAGTGCTTAATACGTTGTTGATTGAAACTTCATTAGGGGTTGTATCGCCTAAAGCCGACTCCTCACTAAATGATTCAGGGATTGTGTCGCCTAAGGCAGAGCCTGCTTCTGATATACTTATAAGTTCAGTACCTTCACCATCAATAGTTGTGGTATTACCAGCTAGGTCTTCAAATATAATTCTGACATCGTTTAGTCCTAAACCTAGTAATCCTAGAGCATTTAAGTTGAGATCAATACTAGTAAACTCCCAGCTTCCATCGCTTTGAACTGTCGTTGTTTCGTTTCCAATGCTTATATCTAATAGTAGCGAGTTATCTAAAGTAACTGTGGTACCAGGCTCAGCATCTGTAGTGCCATGAAAACCTATAACAGCAATTTTTATAAGTCCTGTAATACCACCGAGTAAATAATCAACTTCAAAATCATTTACTATAGGTGGTGTAGTATCAACAACCAATCCAGATATACTACCACTGGATCCGATATTTCCAGCTGTATCGGTAACTGTTGCTGTGACTGTATAAACCCCATCAGTCAGTGCACCGTTGGGAGTAAGACTCCAATGACCAAATTCGTCGGCTACAACTTTGAATGCAGGATAACCAAGAATAGTTACTTCGACTGTATCACCTGTACCAGCAGTACCTGTTATCTCTGGTGTGGAATCCGCTGTTAATACTAAACCGGAATCAATAGTAACTACAGGAGCCGTGTTATCAACGGTACTGCTTGCTGATTCTTCCCCCGTATTACCTGCACCATCAGCAATGCCAACATCTACAGTGTAGTTACCTTCACTAAGTACTTCTGCTGATATCACACTCCAAGTTCCATCAGCTCCAACTGTTGTTTGAACATTGTGAGTGGCACCAGCTGAATCAGTAAACATAACGATTACTAACGCGCCTGCAAAACTTCCAGTTACTGACCCTGTAACAGTAGGTGTTATATCTTGCCCTACCAATATTGGATCTATGACTACAGTTGGCGCTGTGTAGTCTGTGCTTGACACCATTGTATCGCTTGATGAGTTACCCGCAGCATCACTCACTGTCGCAGTAGCACTAAAACCACCTTCACTAAGCGCGCTGGTAGCTGTTACAGACCATGTGCCATTGCCTGCAACTTGAGCGGTAATAGTTTGTGAATCGTTATTAGCATCAGTAATAACAACACTCACATTTGTACCTGCTGGTGCATCACTTATACCTGTTATAGTCGGTAGCGGGTTATTGATTACAGGTAATTGATCAACTTCAACTGTTGGTGGTGTTAAATCAATAATGCCACCAAGACTTGTGGAACTTGTAAGCCCTAAGTTTTCAACTGTAGCACTTACAGTAAAGGCACCTTCAGCTAATGGTGTTGTAGGTATTAGAGTCCATACACCTGCAATAGCTTGGGTGTTATATGTCGTTGCTGTACCGCTACTATCGGTAATAACTACCTGTACGTCACCTGCTAATATATCTGTGGTACCTGTAATTGTTGGCGTTGTATCGCTTGTATCTACAATTTGATTAATTAACAAACCTGGTAAGATTGTACTAATAGTGCCCGTTTGAGTAACTGTTGTTATATTCCCAGCATCATCTGTACTTATTGCCTCAATTGTTAAGTCACCTTCAGCAAGTAAAGGAGTAACAATAAGCCATGTTCCGTCTCCTAATACCGAAGTGGTAACTACATATAATGTATCTGTAGAGTCAGTAATATTTACGGTAATTAAACTTCCTACCTCTTCATCGCTTGTCCCTTCAATAGTAGGTGTTAGCGTATTAAGTACACCAAACGCATCAATCCCTAGCGCTGGCGCTATAGTATCTATGGTTACTTGCTCAATGGCCGACTGCCCAGTATTGCCTGCGGCGTCAGTTATACTTGCAGAAACAGTATATATACCATCTGATAAGCTAGTAGTTACTAAAGACCAATTGCCATCTCCATCAATTAAAGTATTAAATACCGTTTTTTCACCATTACTACCAATAACAGTTACATCAATATTTGTGCCTTCCGCTTCTGGTGATGTACCTGAAAGCTCTAATATATCTGTATTGCTAATGCTCAGTGGTAAAATTCCAACCACTGGTACTAGCGTATCAACGACGAATTCAAGCGTATCGGTAACTACATTACCTGCATCATCAGTAATACTCACATTCGCAACATGCTGCCCTTCAGTTAGTGCATCTACCTCGAGTGAAAATAACCCAGCTGCATTAACCGTGGTGGTTAAAACTGAACCGCCATCTAGTTGTATTTCAACAACACCATTAATTAAATCACTGGTACCTTGGATTATTGGCGTGGAGTCTGATGTTGTGCCAATAACCTGTAAGCCAAGTGTTGGCGATATTGTATCCACCACTGCGGTAAGTAGTTGCGTGGTAGTAATACCGACCTCACTTAACACGTCAACTGTTACGCTAAATGCCCCCTCAGCTAATGATTGAGGAACCTGCACAGCCCAAGTATTATCGGCTTGCACTATAGCCGTAAGCTCTTGTACTACATTTCCCCTATCTACCACTCTAACTAGCACTTCAGTGCCTGGTGCTTGGTCGGTCGTACCGCTAATTATCGGCAAATCTCCCTGGCCAGTTACAAAATCGACTACCGCATTAAGTAATGGCGTTGAGGCATCTACATCTGCAGTCGTTATAGTAGTGGTGTTACCCGCTTCATCGGTTGCAGAGGCTTCAACAACGGATAGGCCAATAACATTAACGGCTAGGCCTAATAGCTCCCAATCACCATTGGCATCGGTGGTTACATCGTATGTTAAATCGAGTAAGTCACCTGCAAGCTCTAGAGTAACCGTAACGGTTTTACCTTCGCCCAAATCAGATGTACCAGATAAAGATACAAGCTGCCCTAACAAGAACGAAGGCACAATAGTAAGCTCTGGCCCTACTGTATCTACTTCGCCACCCGTTTTACTATCAACAGAGGTATTTCCTGCGCTATCAGTAATCGTTGCCGTAACACTGTAAACACCGTCAGCTAAAATATTATTAGCAGCCGCTTGCCAGTCTCCATTGCCATCGGTTTGAACGGTCATTTGATGAGAAACTCCAGCAGAATCAGTAAAGGTAACAATAACGTTTGTATTTTCCTCGTTAGACGTACCTGTAATCAATGGAGTGCTATCTTGAGTTAGTATTAATGAACTTTGATTAATACTAATTTCAGGAGCAATTGTATCAATGGTTGCTGTATCTGTTGCGTCCCCGGTATTACCCGCGCTATCAGTAACAAATGCTTCAACTGAATAATCGCCTTGTGAAAGAGAGCTACTTGCCTCTACAGACCATATACCACCAGTTTGAACTGTTGTATTTACAGTGTGCTCATTACCTTGTGCATCGGTGAATACCACTGCAACAGCATCACCCACATTGGCACCTGTCACACTTCCAGAAATACCCGGGGTTAGGTCTGTACTTCCAACAATATCGCTAATAGTTACAACTGGCGCTGTTATGTCAATTACCCCTGTAGTAGTTGTGTTTACAGGGTTACCGGCTGTATCTGTGGTTGAAGCTGAAATCGTGTAAGTGCCCTCGCTCAACTCTGCACTTGCAGCTACTGACCATGTGCCATTTGCACCAACCGTAGCATTAACCGTTTGCTCTGCACCTAAGCTATCAGTAATTAAAATAATAACTAATGCGCCCTGTGGTGCGGTGGTTGTGCCTGAAATAGTTGGCGTTGTATCATTTAAAGTTACAAGCGGTGTAATACTAAGTGCAGGTGCTGTTAAATCTATAACACCACTGCCCGTTGCATTACTCGTTAAGCCTCCTTCAGTCACACTTGCCGAAACAGTAAACTCCCCCTCAGGAAGAATACTTGTCGCATCAACACCCCAAATACCGCCTACAACCGAAGTAGTTACAGTATGTGAAACGTTATTAACGTCAGTTATAACGACCGTAATTTCTGTGTTATCTGCCGCACTACTTGTGCCCGATATTGCTGGTGTTTGATCGTTCGTATCAACAATTGTGTTAATATTGATTGTAGGCGCATTAGTATTTAGCGTTGCGGTAGCATTTGCTGAAGCACTATTACCTGCGGTATCGACAATAGTTGCAGAAACTATTACTTCACCATCAGTCAGTGCGTCTGTTATATTTACACTCCAAGCACCTCCTGCGCCAACAACAGCGGTGTAAGCCTCGGTACTATCTCCATCGGTCACAGTTACTGTAATACTCGTGTTTTCAGGTTCATTGGATGTGCCTGAAATAGTTGGCGTGCTGTTATTAATTGTACCTAATGCATTTATAGTAATACTTGGTGCTTGAGTATCAACAAAACTCGAACCTGTATCGGAGCCTGTATTACCAGCATCATCGGTAATACTTACCTCTACATCATAATTGCCATCTGGCAAGCTTGGCGCTGTAACTTGCCAATCGCCGCTAGCATCAACTATTGCAGTTAAAATGTGTGTGTCATTATTGCTATCTGTAATGACTATATCGACCACCGTATTCTGTGGTTCAGTTGAAGTACCACTTATAATGGGTGTATCGGTGTTAAATACAGTTATATTATTAAGTGCAACAACAGGCACTTGGGTATCAATTGTTAAATCAATAGTCGTGCTGCTGGTATTATTAGCGTCATCGGTAATACTTACTTGCGCCGTATAATCACCATCAACAAGTGCTACGGGGACATCTACTTGCCAATTGCCATCAGTACCCACAGTTGCTGTTAGTGTTTGACCACCAATAATAATGCTTACATCTGCACCTATCTCATTACTTGTGCCTGAAATTGTAGGTGTTGTATCTATTGTCGCGTTAACTTCGTTCACAATTAATGTAGGATCAACACTGTCTATTTCACCTTGAGCCTGCTGCGTTGTTAAGTTACCAACACTGTCTCTAACCTCTGCAACAACGGTATATTGACCTTGCGCTAGCTCTGCAGGTACAGCAACAGACCAGTCGCCACCGGCTTGAACTGTCGCAGTAAACGCTTGGCTTTCTCCTTCACTATCAGTCACGGTTATATTAATTACAGTGCCTTGCCCCATATCGGTGGTGCCGCTAATTACTGGTGTACTGTCATTAGATAAAGCATCGACACTAACGGTTAGCTCTGGCGCTACGTTATCAAAATCAAGCGTATTAACTGTTCTTACATTACCGGCGGCATCCGTTGCACTGGCAGTCACATAGGCAAGGTTTAGTAAAGGTACTGTTATGTTTGCAAGCCCCCACGTACCATCAGGATTTGTTGTCGCTGTATAAGTTGCGCCAACTAACCCCCCAACTAGGTACTCTGTAATAGTGATTACAGAGCCTCCCGGTAGATCAGAATCTCCCGAAAGAGAAACCAAATTTCCTAATAAAAACGATGGAATAATTTCAAGATCCGGAGCGGTTATATCCACTTCGCCAGTGTCTTTACCCGTACCTGTGTTGCCTGCGGCATCGGTGATGCTGGCGCTGACATTGTAATTACCTTCAGCTAATGTACCTGTTGGTGTCGCACTCCAGTTACCGTTACTATCTGTTTGTACATCAATGCTTTGAGTGGCATTTGCTGCATCTGTAAACGTAACCGTGATGGTGCTGTTAGGTGCATCACTGGTGCCTGTCACTGTTGGCGTGCTGTCGTTTGTTAATACTGGCGCATCTACACTCACACTTGGTGCAGTGGTATCAATGGTGCCATTGCCTGTAATGTCGGTGCTGTTACCTGCCACATCGCTGATGTTGGCGGTGATCGTGTACGGCCCTTCTGCAAGTGCAGTCGGTACTTCCACCGAGAAGTTGCCATCAGCATCTACAGTGGTGGTAAAGGTTTGTGTATTGCCTTGATCGTCCACCACGGTGAAGTTAATAACGGTGCCTTCAACCGCATCGCTTGTGCCGCTCAGTGTCGGGGTTACGTCGTTGCTTGAGCCTGGGCTGGTAAGTACAAGTGTAGGTGCGGTGGTGTCTACTTCGCCGGTGCCTGTAGCGGTGGTGTCATTGCCTGCTGCATCGCTCACGCCTGCGCTGATGGTGTATCCACCTTCTGCAATGGCTGCCGGTACAGGAATTGACCACGTACCATTAGCAAGTACGGTGGCGCTCATTGTTTGCGCTGCACCACTGCTATCTGTCACTATAACCGTTATCGTACTGCCTTGCGGTGCATCACTACTGCCTGCAATCGTTGGCGTGGTGTCGTTGCCTACACCGTTGTTGGTAATAACAAGGCTCGGACCTGTTAGATCTATCAGACCTGTCTCGGTGGCACTGCCAATATTGCCCAGTCCATCATCTACCTCTGCGGTGACAGTATATTCGCCTTCTGCTAGTACGCTTGGTGCATCGACGCTCCATACGCCGCCCGTTACGGTTGTATCAACAGTCGTAATATTCCCTGCACTGTCTTCAAACGTTAAGCTAATGGCGGTGTCATCGGCCGCATCGCTTGTACCATTAATGGTTGGAGTGGTGTCGTTGGTATCAACCAATGCATTAATACTGATGCTTGGGGCCGTGGTGTTGAGTGTTGCGGTTTCACTTAACGTGGTGGTGTTGCCTGCACTGTCACTGACGCTTGCTTCGATAGTGAGCTCACCATCGCTCAGTGCATTCGGTACATCTGCTGACCAACTGCCATCGGCTTGCACTGTCGTGATGAACGTTTCTGTGTTATCTGCATCCGTGACGTTAATCGTTATAATCGTGCCTGCTGGCGCGTTTGATGTCCCGCTAATTGTTGGTGTGTTGTTATTCGTGGCGCCCACGGTATCCAGTGTTAATATCGGTGCTAAGGTATCAAGAGTGCCTGATTGAACTGCGCCACCAGTGTTGCCTGCATCATCGGTGATACTGGCTTGTACGTTGTAGCTTCCATCTGGTAATTCAAGGCTGGTTGCTTGCCAATCGCCGTTTGCATCCACAGTAGCGGTGATTGGGTGTTCATCACCGTTGCTGTCGGTAATAACAATGTTTACAACGGTGCCTTCAGGCTCTGTTGAAGTACCACTAATCACTGGGGTGCTGTCGTTACCAAGGCCCAGTGCATCAACGGTGACAACCGGTGTAATGGTGTCTACGTTACCACTGCTGCTCGCGGTGGTGTCGTTGCCTGCAGCATCAGTAATGCTGGCAACAACGCTAAAGTCACCTTGTGCAAGGGCACCTGGAATTTCAATATTCCAGTGACCATCGCTGCCAACTAGGGTCTCAATGGTTTGCACAGCACCTGCGCTGTCGGTGATGGTGAGTGTAACAGTGCCACCAATTTCATTACTGGTGCCCTGAAGCTCTGGTGTTAAGTCGCTGACATCACCTACATTTTGTATCGTAAGCGTTGGCGCTTGCGTGTCGATGGTGGTGGTATCACTCGCGGTGGTTTCGTTGCCGACACTGTCGCGTACACTCACTTCAATGGTGCTTTCACCTTCACTTAATGGTGTGGTTGGAGTGGCACTCCAGTTACCATCCGCATCAACAAGGGCGGTGATGGTCTGTGGGTTGCCGTTGCTGTCGGTAACCACAATCGTCACTTGTGCACCCTCACCTGCATCGCTTGTGCCGCTTATGACTGGCGTGTTGCTGTCGCTTTGTGCTGCAACATCAACAGTAAGCGTTGGCGGTGTATTATCAAAGTCATCTGAGCTAATTGTACGGGTATTACCTGCTGCATCGGTCGCTGTTGCGATCACTGAGCCTAAGTTCAGTAATGAGATATCAATACCAGTTAGTGACCAGTTACCATTGGCGTCAGTGGTTGTGGTGTAATTTACGCCCACACCGCCGCCAACAAGTTGCTCAGTAATAGTAATTTCACTGCCAGCCGGTAAATCAGATGTACCGTTTAATAACACCAATGAACCTAATAAGAAGGTAGGTGTAAACGCTAAACCTGGCGGTGTTATATCTACTTCGCCTGTATCTGTACCTGTACCTGTGTTGCCTGCAGCATCAGTGATGCTGGCGCTGACATTGTAATTACCTTCAGCTAATGTACCTGTTGGTGTCGCACTCCAGTTACCACTTGCATCGGTTTGTACATCAATGCTTTGAGTGGCATTCGCTGCATCTGTAAACGTAACTGTGATAGTGCTATTAGGTGCATCACTGGTGCCTGTCACTATGGGTGTGGTGTCATTGGTGAGTACTGGCGCATCCACGGTAATGCTTGGCGCGGTCGTGTCTATTGTGCCGTTACCTGTAATATCGGTGCTGTTACCTGCTGCATCGCTGATGCTGGCGGTGATCGTGTACGGCCCTTCTGCCAAGGCAGTCGGTACTTCTATAGAGAAGTTACCATCAGCATCCACAGTGGTGGTGAAGGTTTGTGTATTGCCTAAATCATCCACTACGGTGAAGTTAATAACCGTGCCTTCAACCGCATCGCTTGTGCCGCTAAGTGTCGGGGTGATGTCGCTACTTGAGCCTGGACTGGTAAGTACAAGTGTCGGTGCAATGGTATCTATTTCACCAGTGCCTGTGGCAGTGGCTTCGTTGCCTGCGGCATCGCTCACACTGGCGCTCACTGTAAAGGTGCCTTCAGCCAGTACTTGCGTGGCTGCTACGCTCCATGTGCCATTAACCCCTAATGTGGTCGTTACGGTATGAGTAATATTATTACTGTCGGTGATTTCAACGCTTACGGTGCTACCTTGTGGCGCATTCGCTGTGCCGGTGATCGTAGGTGTTGTGTCATCAGTCACGGTTACATCATTTACGGCAATATTAGGAATGGTCGTATCCACTACACCATTTTCTGTTGCTGTACTTGTATTGCCGCTTCCATCTGTAACACTCGCTTCAACTTCATAACTGCCTTCAGCTAAGTCAACAGGAGCTTCAACACTCCAGATACCGTCTGTAACGGTTGTTTGTACCGTGTTTGTTATGTCATTACTGTCCGTGATACTGACGGTGATAATAGTGCCATTTGCTGCACTGCTGGTACCGCTCACATTCGGCGTTGTATCATTTGTATCCATTAATGCATCAATATTAATACTCGGTGCATTGGTATCCAATGTTGCGCCTTCACTTAACGTGGTGGTGTTGCCTGCACTGTCGCTTACACTTGCTTCGATAGTGAGTGGACCATCAGTTAGCGCGTTCGGTACATCTGCTGACCAACTGCCATCGGCTTGTACTGTTGCGGTAAACGTTTCTGTATTATCTGCATCCGTGACGTTAATCGTTATAACCGTGCCTACTGGCGCGTTCGATGTCCCGCTAATTGTTGGCGTGCTGTTATTCGTGGCACCTACTGTGTCTAACGTCAATGTCGGCGCTAAGCTATCTAGGTTGCCTGATTGAACTGCGCCACCTGTGTTGCCTGCATCATCGGTGATACTGGCTTGTACGGTGTAGCTGCCATCTGGTAATTCAGGGCTGGTTGCTTGCCAATTACCGTTTGCACCGACGGTGGCGGTGATTGGGTGCTCATCACCGTTACTGTCGGTAATAATAATGTTGATAACCGTGCCTTCAGGCTCTGTTGAGGTACCACTAACAACTGGGGTGCTGTCGTTGCCTAAACCCAGTGCATCAACGGTGATAACGGGTGTAATAGTATCTACATTACCACTGCTGTTGGCAGTGGTGTCGTTGCCTGCCGCATCAGTAATATTCGCGCTTACAGTAAAATCACCTTGTGCAAGGGCACCTGGAATTTCAATAGCCCAGTGGCCATCGCTGTCAACTATCGTATCAATGGTTTGCACAGCGCCTTGGCTATCGGTGATGGTGAGTGTAACAGTGCCACCAATTTCATTACTGGTGCCCTGAAGCTCTGGTGTTAAATCGCTGACATCGCCCACGTTTTGAATGGTGAGTAGTGGCGCTTGCGTGTCGATAGTCGTGGTATCACTCACGGTGGTTTCATTGCCGACACTGTCGCGTACACTTACTTCAATGGTGCTTTGACCTTCACTTAATGGTGTCGCTGGTGTGGCACTCCAATCACCGTTTGCATCCACAAGTGCGGTGATGGTTTGTGGGTTGCCTGCGCTATCAGTAACCACTATGGTCACTTGCGCACCTTCACCCGCATCGCTTGTGCCGCTAATAACCGGTGTATTGCTGTCGCTTTGTGCTGCAACATCAACAGTGAGTGTCGGCGGTGTATTATCAAAGTCATCTGAGCTAATTGTACGCGTGTTACCTGCGGCATCGGTCGCTGTTGCGATCACTGAGCCAACATCAAGTAATGATACATCTAATCCGACTAATGACCAGTTGCCATCCGCATCTGTTGTAGTGGTATATGTTGCACCAATACCACCATTAACAAGTTGCTCGGTAATGGTAATTTCACTGCCAATAGGCAAGTCAGACGTACCGCTTAGGGTAATTAATAAACCAAGTTCAAACGTTGGTGTAAAGGCAAGTGCTGGCGGGGTTACGTCTACTTCGCCACTGTCCGTGCCGGTGCCTGTATTGCCTGCAGCATCGGTGATGCTGGCGCTGACGCTGTAGTTCCCTTCAGCTAATGTGCCTGTTGGTGTCGCACTCCAGTTACCATTAGCATCGGTTTGTACATCAATAGTTTGCACTGCATTCGCTGCATCTGTAAACGTCACCATGATGGTGCTGTTAGGTGCATCACTGGTGCCTGTCACTGTTGGCGTGCTGTCGTTTGTTAATAATGGCGCATCAACGGTAATGCTTGGCGCGGACGTGTCTATTGTGCCGTTGCCGGTAATATCGGTGCTGTTACCTGCCACATCGCTGATGTTAGCTTCAATACTATACGGTCCTTCTGCTATCGCTGTTGGCACTTCGACTGAGAAGTTGCCACCTTCATCAACCGTGGTGGTGAACGTTTGTGTATTGCCTAAATCGTCCACAACCGTGAAATTAATAACCGTGCCTTCAACGGCATCACTTGTGCCACTGAGTGTCGGAGTGATGTCATTACTTGAACCTGGGCTGGTAAGCACAAGTGTCGGTGCAGTGGTATCTACTTCACCAGTGCCTGTGGCGGTGGTGTCGTTGCCTGCGGCATCTTCAACACTTGCACTAATGGTGTATGCACCTTCTGCTAGTGCTACCGGTACAGGGATTGACCACGTGCCATTAGCAAGTACGGTGGCGCTCATTGTTTGTGGTGTGCCACTGCTATCTGTCACTATAACCGTTACCGTACTGCCTTGCGGTGCATCACTACTGCCTGCAATCGTTGGCGTGGTGTCGTTGCCTACACCATTGTCGGTAATAACAAGGCTCGGGCCAGTAAGGTCTATCTGACCTGTCTCGGTGGCGCTGCCGATATTACCTAGACCATCATCTACCTCTGCGGTGACAGTATATTCGCCTTCGGCTAAATCAGTTGGTGCATCGACGCTCCATACTCCACCCGTTACGGTTGTATCAACAGTCGTAATATTCCCTGCACTGTCTTCAAACGTTAAGCTAATGGTGGTGTCATCGGCCGCATCGCTTGTACCATTGATGGTTGGGGTGGTGTCGTTGGTATCAACCAGTACATTAATACTGATGCTTGGCGCAGTGGTATTGAGTGTCGCGGTTTCACTTAACGTGGTAGTGTTGCCTGCACTGTCGCTGACGCTTGCTTCGATAGTGAGTGGACCATCAGTTAGCGCGTTCGGTACATCTGCTGACCAGCTGCCATCGGCTTGCACTGTCGCGGTGAACGCTTCGGTTGTTGTGCCATCGCTCACGCTGATACTAATAACAGTCCCTGCTGGCGCGTTCGATGTCCCGCTAATTGTTGGCGTGCTGTCGTTGGTGGCGCCGACGGTGTCTAACGTCAATGTTGGCGCTAAGGTATCAAGGGTGCCTGATTGAACTGCGCCGCCGGTGTTGCCTGCATCATCGGTGATACTGGCTTGTACGTTGTAGCTTCCATCCGGTAATTCAGGGCTAGTTGCTTGCCAATCGCCGTTTGCATCGACTGTGGCTGTAATTGGGTGTTCATCACCATTGCTGTCGGTAATAACAATGTTTACAACAGTGCCTTCTGCCTCTGTTGAGGTACCACTAATGACTGGCGTGCTGTCATTGCCAAGGCCCAGTGCATCCACGCTCACAACCGGGGTGATGGTATCCACGTTGCCACTGCTGTTTGCTGTACTCTCATTGCCTGCAGCATCCGTAATACTGGCGCTTACAGTAAAGTCACCTTGCGCAAGCGCACTTAGGATTTCAATGTCCCAGTGGCCATCACTTTCAACGGTGGTGGTAATGGTTTGCACTACGCCGTCGCTGTCGGTCACGGTGAGTGTAACAGTGCCGCCAATTTCGTTACTGGTGCCTTGTAATGTCGGTGTTAGGTCGTTTACATCACCTACATTTTGTATCATAAGCGTTGGCGCTTGCGTGTCGATGATGGTGGTATCACTCGCGGTGGTTTCGTTGCCGACACTGTCGCGTACACTCACTTCAATGGTGCTTTCACCTTCACTTAATGGTGTGCTTGGAGTGGCACTCCAGTTACCATCCGCATCAACAAGGGCGGTGATGGTCTGTGGGTTGCCGTTGCTGTCGGTAACCACGATAGTCACTTGTGCCCCCTCGCCCGCATCACTTGTGCCGCTTATGATTGGCGTGTTGCTGTCGCTTTGTGCTGCAACATCAACAGTGAGTGTCGGTGGCGTATTATCAAAGTCATCTGAACTAATTGTACGGGTATTACCTGCGGCATCGGTCGCCGTTGCGATCACTGAGCCTAAGTTCAGTAATGAGATATCAATACCAGTCAGTGACCAGTTACCATTGGCGTCAGTAGTTGTGGTGTAACTTACGCCCACACCGCCGCCAACAAGTTGCTCAGTAATAGTAATTTCACTGCCAGCCGGTAAATCAGATGTACCGTTTAATAACACCAATGAGCCTAATAAGAAGGTAGGTGTAAATGCTAAGTCTGGCGGTGTTATATCGACTTCGCCACTGTCTGTACCTGTGCCTGTGTTGCCTGCAGCATCGGTGATGCTGGCGCTGACGCTGTAATTCCCTTCGGCTAATGTGCCTGTTGGTGTCGCACTCCAGTTACCACTTGCATCGGTTTGTACATCAATGCTTTGAGTGGCATTTGTTGCATCGGTAAACGTAACCGTGATGGTGCTGTTAGGCGCATCACTGGTGCCCGTAACCGTGGGCGTGCTGTCGTTGGTTAGTAACGGCGCATTTACACTCACACTCGGTGCGGTCGTATCAATGGTGCCGTTGCCTGTAATATCGGTGCTGTTACCTGCCACATCGCTGATGTTGGCGGTGATCGTGTATGGCCCTTCTGCCAAGGCTGTCGGTACTTCTATAGAGAAGTTGCCATCGGCATCAACCGTGGTGGTGAACGTTTGCTCTCCCCCTAAATCATCCGTTACGGTGAAGGTGATCACGGTGCCTTCCACCGCATCACTGGTGCCGCTTAAGGTTGGGGTTACGTCGTTACTTGAGCCTGGGCTGGTAAGTACAAGGGTCGGTGCAATGGTATCTATTTCACCAGTGCCTGTGGCAGTGGCTTCGTTGCCAGCGACATCGCTCACGCTTGCGCTTACGGTGAAGTTACCTTCTGCAAGGGCTGTCGTAACAGGGACTGACCACGCGCCACTTCCGCCAACTGTCGCGGTAATGGTTTGCTGTGCACCGGCACTGTCTGTCACAATAATAGTGACTTCACTGCCTTGTGGCGCATCGCTTGTACCCGAGATGGTCGGTGTCGTGTCATTGCTAACACCATTGTCTACAATAACAAGGCTTGGTGCGGTTAAGTCAATCTCGCCTGCTTCTGTGGCGCTGCCGATATTACCTAGGCCATCGTCTACCTCTGCGGTGACAGTATATTCGCCTTCTGCTAGTACGCTTAGTGCATCGACGCTCCATACGCCGCCCGTTACGGTCGTATCAACAGTCGTAATATTCCCTGCACTGTCTTCAAACGTTAAACTAATGGTGGTGCCATCTGCCGCATCGCTTGTACCATTAATGGTTGGGGTGGTGTCGTTGGTATCAACCAATGCATTAATACTAATGCTTGGGGCCGTGGTGTTGAGTGTTGCGGTTTCACTTAATGTAGTGGTATTACCGGCGTTATCACTAACGCTAGCTTCAATGGTGAGCTCACCATCGCTCAGTGCATTCGGTACATCCGCTGACCAGCTGCCATCAGCTTGTACTGTCGCGGTGAACGTTTCTGTTGTGGTGCCATCACTCACGCTGATGCTAATAACAGTCCCCGCTGGCGCATTGCTGCTTCCGCTGATTGTTGGGGTGCTGTCGTTGGTTGCACCGACTGTGTCTAACGTCAGTGTCGGCGCTAAGGTATCTAGGCTGCCCGTTTGTGTCGCGCCGCCGGTGTTGCCTGCGTCATCGGTGATACTGGCTTGCACACTGTAGCTTCCATCCGGTAATTCAGGGCTGGTCGCTTGCCAATCACCGTTTGCATCCACAGTAGCGGTAATTGGGTGCTCATCACCGTTACTGTCGGTAATAACAATGTTTACAACGGTGCCTTCAGGCTCTGTTGAGGTACCACTAACAACTGGGGTGCTGTCGTTGCCTAAACCCAGTGTATCAACGGTGATAACCGGTGTAATGGTATCTACATTACCACTACTGTTGGCCGTGGTGTCGTTGCCTGCAGCATCAGTGATGCTGGCAACAACGCTAAAGTCACCTTGTGCAAGGGCACCTGGAATTTCAATATTCCAGTGGCCATCACTTTCAACGGTGGTGGTGAAGGTTTGCTCAGCGCCTTGGCTGTCGGTGATGGTCAGTGTTACGGTGCCGCCAATTTCATTACTAGTGCCCTGCAGCTCAGGTGTTAAATCGCTGACATCGCCTACGTTTTGAATGGTGAGTATTGGCGCTTGTGTGTCTAACGTAATTGTATCTGTAACTGTTGTCGTATTTCCTGCTTCATCAGACACACTCACTTCTATGGTGTTATCACCTTCATTTAAATCTGCTTGTGGAGTTACTTCCCAGTTACCATTTGTATCAACAGTAGTGGTGAGTGTTTGTTCACCCCCATTTTCATCGGTAATAACAACCGTGATGCTGGTACCAACGTCTGCATCACTAGTGCCTGAAATGGTAGGCGTTGAGTCGTTGGTTACAGCTTCAAAGTCAACGGTTAAGCTAGGCCCTGATGTGTCTATATTACCGGTAGCAGTGGTTGAAGCGCTATTTCCTGCAGCATCAGATACTTCAGCTTCTACAGAATAATCGCCCGAGGCCAACTCTTGAGAAAGTTCAACACTCCAATTACCATCGGCATCTGTTGTTGTGCTAAATGTGCGAACAACCCCTTGAGAATCAGTAACCGTTAAATTTATAACCGTGCCTGCAACTACGTCAGTTGTGTTACCAGAAATAACCGGTGTTGTATCATTACTTGTTTCTAGTTCATTAACTTGTATTGTTGGAGGCGTAATATCAATTACAGCATCAAGCTCTGCATTAGCCGTTCCACCACCTATGTCTGTTACTGTTGCACTAATTAAAATGGTGCCCTCAGCTAAATTTGCAGGCGGAGTAACACTCCAAAGACCGTTTTCATCAACAACTGTGGTTAAAGTAATTATTGCACCCGCTGAGTCAGTGATCTGAACTTCAACTTGAGAGCCAGCTTGTGCATTAAAAGTATCACCATTTATTTGAGGTGTTTGATCGTTAGTTTCGCCAATAATATCAATGGTAATGGTCAATGCGCTTGTATCAATTGTGCCTGAAGCACTTGCTGTACCTTCATTACCAGCGCTATCACTAATACTTGCATCTACAGAGTAGCTTCCTTCAGCTAAAGCCGCGGACACTTCTACAGTCCAACTTCCATCTGCAATTACTTCTGCTGTAATTATTTGTACTATACCGTTAGCATCGGTCACTGTTAAAGTTACGCTTGAACCAGCTGGCTCACCGCTAGCTGTGCCTGAAATAGTTGGTGTTGTATCACTCGTATCGCCTAGCGCATTAATAGTAACTATTGGCGCTGTGGTATCAACTTCTCCCGTTGTTGTTACGGTTGTTTCATTCCCTGCTGTATCGGTAACCGATACCTCAACGCTAAATTCACCTTCACTTAATTCATCTGGTACATCCACACTAAAGGTGCCATCGGCTTGTACTTCAGTGGTAATTATTTGTGGATTACCTGCTTCATCAGTTACCGTAATAGTAACAACTGTACCCTCTGGCTCACCCGTTGCAGTACCTGAAATAGTTGGGGTGGTGTCGTTACTATCAGCCAGTGCATCTATCGTGATCACCGGTGCTGAAGTATCAACTTCTCCAGTCGTAGTTGCTGTGGTTTCATTACCTGCGGTATCGGTAACCGATACCTCAACTGTAAACTCACCTTCACTTAATTCATTTGGTACATCAACACTAAAGGTGCCATCAGCTTGTACTTCAGTGGTAATGATTTGTGGGTTACCTGCTTCATCAGTAACTGTAATAGTAACAACCGTGCCTTCTGGCTCACCCGTTGCGGTGCCTGAAATAGTTGGGGTGGGGTTGTTAGTATCACCTACGGGGTCAATAATAACTGTTGGCGCGGTAGTATCGACTTCTCCTGTTGTTGTTGCTGTGGTTTCATTACCTGCGGTATCGGTAACCGATACTTCAACGGTAAATTCGCCTTCACTTAATTCATTTGATACATCAACACTAAAGGTACCATCGGCTTGCACTTCAGTGGTGATTATTTGTGGGTTACCAGCGTCATCAGTTACTGTAATAGTAACAATCGTGCCTTCTGGCTCCCCCGTTGCGGTGCCTGAAATAGTTGGGGTGGTGTCGTTACTATCAGCCAGTGCATCTATCGTGATCACCGGTGCTAAAGTATCAACCTCGCCAGTCGTAGTTGCTTTGGTTTCATTGCCCGCAGTATCTGTAACCGATACCTCAACAGTAAATTCACCTTCACTTAGTTCATTTGGTACGTCCACACTAAAGGTGCCATCAGCTTGTACTTCAGTAGTAATTATTTGTGGGTTACCTGCTTCATCAGTCACGGTAATAGTAACAACCGTGCCTTCTGGCTCACCCGTCGCGGTGCCGGAAATGGTTGGTGTTGTATCGTTGCTATCTGCCAGTGGATCAATCGTAATAGCAGGAGCTGAGGTATCAATAGTACCCGTTGTTACTTCTGTACTTACGTTACCAGCAGTATCAGTGATTGATACGTCTACGCTGTATTCGCCTTCGCTTAATTCATCTGGTACATCAACAGTGAAAGTGCCGTCAGCGAGTACTTCTGTAGTGATGGTTTGTGGGTTACCAGCTTCATCAGTTACTGTAATAGTAACAACCGTGCCTTCTGGCTCACCCGTCGCAGTGCCTGAAATAGTTGGTGTTGTATCATTGCTATCAGCGAGTGCATCAATCGTAATAGTTGGTGCGGTATTATCGATAGTTCCCTGTGCTAAAGTTTCACTTTGGTTACCTGCTTCATCGCTAACGATGGCATTAACGCTAAAGTCACCTTCAACTAACTCATTAATAGCATCAGCTGTCCAGCTACCATCAGCTAGCGTTTGTGTTGTAATTGTTTGTGTATTCCCACCAGCATCTGTAACGGTTAACGTAACAGTTGTTCCGGCTGGTACATTTTGTACAGAACCTGAAATTGTTGGAGTAGTATCGGCACTATCTGGGATTGTATTAATTGCTATAATTGGAGCTGATAAATCAATTGTTCCACTAACAGTATCGCTTGCTTCATTACCTGCAGCGTCTGTTACTGTTGCCGTAATTGTAAAGTCGCCTTCAGCAACAGCTTGAGTTGCACCAACTTGCCAAGTTCCATCTTCTGACACAACCGCCGTCAATGTTTGAGACTCACCATTTGCATCAGTAACTAAAACACTAACAAGGCTACCCGGAGCTACATCACTTGTTGTTCCGCTAAATGTAGGCGTTGTATCGTTTGAATCAGCAAAGTCATTTATTGCAACTAAAGGAGGGGTGGTATCAACTGTGCCTAATTGTGAATCTTGGGCTGCGTTACCCGCATTATCAGATACATTAGCAGTTACGGTAAAATCCCCCTCACTTAAAGCAGTTGAAATCTCAATACTCCAAGTACCATCAGCACTTATAGTAGTAACTAACTGTTGCTCTGCTCCTAGACTATCAGTAACAGTTAAAGTCACTTCACTGCCCGATGCTAATCCTTGGGTAGAGCCGGTAAGAGTAGGTGTTGTATCGTTTGTATCAGCAATATTGTTGATAGTGACACTTGGTGCAGTTAAATCGACCGTACCTGTAACAGTTGCCGTACTGCTATTGCCTGCAGTGTCGCTAACACTTGCTGTTACTGTGAAATCACCTTCACTGAGATCTGCAATAATATCCGCTGTATATGTACCATCTGTATTTGTAATTGTTGTAAGTGTTTGTTCATTACCTTCACTGTCAGTTATTACTAATGTAACTTCGGTCCCTGCAGGTACATCAATTACAATACCGCTTACAGATGGGGTTACATCATTCGTATCCTCAATAGGATTAATCGTGATTGCAGGATCTGTTAAATCAATTTCTCCAGTTTCGCTTGCAGAAGCTGTATTACCCGCAGCATCAGTCACAGTTGCAATTACACTAAACGGACCTTCAACCAATTCATTACTTGCCTCAACTAACCAGCTTCCGTCAGCACCAGTAACTACTTGCACAGTTTCTGTTACGCCATCGCTTCCTGTAAATGTAACGGTTACTAATGCACCAGGCTCTACGTCTTGGGTAGAGCCGCTAACTGTTGGTGTTGTATCGTTAGTATCAATAATAAAATTAATGCTTACAGTTAAATCAACATTACCTACTGCACTTGCTTGCGCTTCATTACCCGAGTCATCTATAACAGCAGCAACTACGGTAAAGTCGCCCTCAGGTAGAGGGGTTGTTACTTGTGCAGTCCATGAACCATCTGCTTGCGTCACTGCAAGTAATGTAAATGTACTCCCATCGCTTGCCGTAATAGTTAAAGTAATGGTAGTACCTGCAGGCACATTACCGGTGTTACCACTTAAAAATGGAGTGGTATCGTTAGTATTAGCAATTGCATCGATTTGAATTGAAATAGGAGCAAACGTTATTTCGCCGTTTGTTTGCGCAGTAGCCTCATTACCTGCTGGATCGGTTACTGACGCAGTTGCTGTAAACTCACCACCTGGCAAGATTTCATTAGCATCAACACTCCATGTGCCATCTTCATTTAATAAAGTAGTTAAAGTTTGTACGTTACCGTTAATATCGGTTACTAATACTGTAATAACAGAGCCCGCAGGAGCGTCTTCCACCCTACCTACAAATGTTGGTGTAGTATCGTTAGTATCAGCAATTGCAGTAACGGTAATATCTGGGTTTGTTAAATCAACAACACCTTGGTTATTTGCTTGGGCTTGATTACCTGCAGCATCGCTTACACTTGCATCAACCTCAAACTGCCCTTCAGCCAATGGCGTAGTTACGTCGATAGACCAATCACCATCAGCGTTTGTTTGGGTTAATAATGTTTGAGTTTGACCATTAAAATCGGTAATAACCACACTAATAATAGAGCCTGCAGGTACATCTTGCGCGTTACCAGTAATAGTTGGCGTGGTGTCTTGAGTGTCGTTAATATTATTAATTTGTACCGTAGGCGCCGTTAAATCAACTACTCCTGAATCACTTGCTGATGCTAAGTTTCCTACACTGTCGCTTACTTGTGCATCAACAGTAAAATCACCTTCGGGTAAAGGAGTCCCAACTTCTACACTCCAGCTTCCATCGGCTTGAGTAACCGCAGTTAATGTTTGTATTTGTCCTGCACTATCTGTAACAGTAATTGTTACTTGCGTGCCTTCAGGAACACCATTTGTTGTTCCAACAAGTGGTGGTGTTGCGTTATTTGTTTCATCAGTTACATTTACTGTGATTACCGGAGCAGTTAAATCTACATTCGCTAAAGCTTGATCTACAGCTTGATTTCCAGCTGCATCAATCGCCACTGCGCTTACGTTAAACTCTCCTTCAGATAAAGGTGAGGTAGTAGTAACAACCCAATTTCCTAGCGCATCAACCTGAGTAACAATTGTTTGTACCGTACCTGCACTATCCGTTAACGTGACCGACACATTATCACCAGTGTTCAACCCAGATACAGTCCCTGTTACTGTCACTGTTTGAGAAGCAGAATCGGCAACAGGATCAATAGCAATAAGCGGAGGTGTTGTATCAATTTCTATAGAAATAGTGTCGTTTATAGGGTTGCCAACAGGATCTGTTGCTTCAACAACAACGGTCACAGGGCCATCAGCAACCGGAGTTGGTAGGGTTATTTCAAAGGTACCATCAGGGCCAATCACAACACTAACTACTTGAGAATTTCCATCAACATCAGTTACCGTCACATTAACCGTTTCGCCAATTAAGTTTTCACTCGTACCGGTAATTGTTGGTTGTGATGAATTAGTAACGCCCAGCTCATTAAGTGAAATAGAAGCCGAAGTTGCGTCAGGCACAATACCATCAGAGGTATCTCTTAAATTAAAAGCTTCAGTAGCGTTTTGATCAAAAGAAGAATCAAAAGTAACACTACTAGGATCAACACTTTCAGAAATTCGGGTTAACTGTACAAACGAACTACCTCCATCTGCACCAGCTGCATTACCGCCACCAGCGGCTGTTGCCTCTAAATTATCTAAAATGTCCCCATCACCCTCTAATGCATCTAAAAAATCTGTTACATCTGAATTAGCCGCCGTTGATGAGTCTTGCTCTGTACCTAAGTCTAAGCTTGCGATTGCTTCATCTAAACTTTCATCAAAAACAGTTGTTTCGCTAGAGTCTCTTGCTTCTTTAGCTAATAGGTCTGGTGTTATTTTTACCTTTTGATTTGCGGGTATAGATAAGGTTTCACCTTGCACATCTATTTGTAACGACGACTTAATAGCAGTAACAACTAAATCACCTACGGTAATAATGTCACCAACGTTTAACGCTCTTATTGATCCATCATCCAACACAACACCCGCCGAACCCTGAATATCAATAACTACAAGTTGATTTGCTTCCATTTAGGTACCCTCAAACTTTTTAAAATAACAATCTAATAAGTTAAAGATAGAACAAAAAAAGCACATAGATACTGGACTCAAGTACAGGTTTAGAAGAAAAATTCAAAAATAAAAAATCAACAAAAAAGTGGTAGAAATTTTTTTTTATGCTGTCCAAAAAGATTACTTGCAAAATTAGCACTCCTTTACTAAATATTTAAAAGAGTATTTTCGGTCTTAACAGGATCTAAGAGGAAGAAATGATTATAAAAAACACTTTTAAAAAGCATCAAGGGACTATGTTAATCGGATTAGCGATTACAGCCGTAACTTTATCAAACTACGTGCATGCAAACGAACAATCAGCAATGCCACTTACATACGTCTCAAGTAAAGCGATTGAAAACAATCCTGAAGTACAAGAAGCATGGCATGCTTTTAAATCTTCTATTTATGGAGTGGATGCTGCCCGTTCAGGTTATTTACCAAGTGTTGATGTATCAGCGAGCGCAGGATATGAAAGAAGAAATTACGGTATTGAAGAAGAATATAACCGTAATACAGCCGAATTAAGCGTTACTCAAATGCTTTATGACGGTTTTAGAACATCTAATACAGTTGACCGTTTTAAACGTATTCAACTTATTAGGTACTTTGAGCTTATTTCTCAAACAGAACAAACAGCACTTGAAGCCTCGATTGCACTACTTGACGTACAAAAATTCAAAGAGTTAGTACAACTTGCAGAAGCTAATTTACAAGAGCACGAGTCTGTATACCAACAAATAGAGCAAAGCGTAGGCGCCGGTGTAGCGCGCGCAGCAGACCTAGAACAAATTAGTGGTCGTTTATCTCTAGCGCAATCTAATGTATTAACGGAGTACTCTAATTTACATGATGTAAGCGCTCGCTACTTAAGAGTTGTAGGTGAGCTACCTATGAACGATATAAAGCAAGCTGACCTTGATGAAAACAATATACCAATTTCGGTTAACCAAGCGCTAGACATCGCCTACAAAAACAGCCCTTCATTTTATGCCTCTTTGTATAATATTGAAGCGCAAAAAGCGAACGCCAAAGCACAAAAAGCGGCCTTTCATCCTAACGTAGATTTATCTGCCCGCTACGGTAGCCAAGATAGAGATGAGCTTGGTCAAAATGAAACCAGAACAGAAGCGCGAGTCGGCATAGATATTAGTTATAACTTGTATAACGGTGGTCTTGATAGCGCTAATTTAGAACAAGCTTATCAAGATATAAACATTGCAAAATATCAACGAGATCAAGCCTGTATTGATATTCGTCAAAGTCTGCAAATTGCCTACTACAACGTCACTATACTAGAGCAAAAGTTGCCAGCGCTTAATCAACACCGCGAATCATCAACTAAAGTTAAAATTGCATATAAAGATCAATTTGATATAGGCCAACGAACTCTACTAGACGTACTTGATGCCGAAAACGAATCGTTCCAATCAACACGTTCATACATAGTTGCGCTATACGACCGCCAATCGGCTATTTTAACTATGCTAAAAGAAATGGGGAAATTATTGCCAGCACTTGACGTAATGTCAGGTAAATACCCTACATTAAAAGAGCTAACTGACGATCCTATTGTGCATAACGCACAAAATATTTGTCCGAGTTACGATGTAGCAACCACCTTTAGCCGCAAGGCATTTCTACAAAAAAAAGCGAAGCAAGATAATGCCTACATGAGTGTAACCGCTATGCCAAGGTACTTAGATATACCGTTGGAAACCGACACTACACCAAGTAACTTTTTAGATGATGATGGTGACGGCGTACCAAACGAGCAAGACACTTGTCCGAGTACACCGCTGTCAACTAATGTTGATTTATCTGGCTGTACAATTTATAGCGCATCAACCTCGAATATAGAGATTGGTATCCCTTTTTCTGCTGACTCAAGCGATGTAAGGTCTCAATATATTCAAGAAATTAGTCGGCTTGCAGATTTTTTAAAAGAAAACCCAAATAAGCAGGTTGAAATACAAGGTCATGCTTCTCTAGATGGAGATCGAACATATAACCGCAAACTATCTGAAAAACGTGCGTTTGCCGTTGCTGAAATCCTAATTAAACAATTCGATATAAAACCAAAACGTGTTAAATCGTTCGGGTACGGTATTGATCAACCTCGAGTAAACGAAATATCAGTAAGAGCAAATGCTGCGAATCGACGTATCGAAGCTGTAATTACTGATAGCTAAGTCAATTAACGTTATGTAAATAACCTAAACTCGGCTTGAAATATTTAAGTCGAGTTTAGGTTTACTAGTAACAATCGTATGCAGTTCTACATAACATTGGATGGTGTATGGAATTAAACGATGTACTTGATCATGGTGGCATCCTCGTTGACTGCCTAGCAGTTTTATGTCGTCATCATGGTAAAGAGTTTTCAAGAGAAGCACTATTAAATGGACTTCCTCTAACTGATGGAAATCTTACTCCATCAGGTTTTTCGCGCGCAGCAAAGCGCATTGGCTTTAAATCAAAAGTAGTTCATAAGCCACTACAAAAAATTAATACAGCACTGCTACCTGCCATCTTAATTTTAAAAGATAACCAAGCCTGTGTTATTAATTCTATTGATTACGATAAACAGTTGGTGAGTGTAATTTACCCAGAACTTACAGAATCAGTTATCGAACAAAGCATTGATGAGTTAGCTGCTAACAGTGTAGGTTTAGTTATTTATGCTCAACCAGAGTTTGCATTTGATGAGCGAACACCTGTACTTGAAAAACTATCGAAAGACGGATGGTTTTGGGGAGTAATTAAAGAATGCCGCTCACTTTATAAAGACGTAATTATTTCGGCTGTTGCTTTGGGCTTTTTGTCGGTTGCTATGCCTTTATTTGTAATGAACGTATATGACCGCGTAGTGCCCAACCACGCAACAGAAACCTTATGGGTACTTGCCATTGGCATTTTAATAGCACTCACTGCTGACTTTGTTTTGCGCTTAGTAAGAGGCTACTTTGTAGAGCTTGCTGCCAGTAGAATAGATGTCAAAGTATCGGCTGTAATAATGGAGCGGGTATTAGGTATGAAACTAAAAAACCGCCCATCATCCGCAGGCTCCTTTGCTAGCAACATTCAATCATTTGAAGCTGTACGTAACTTTTTTAGCTCCATAACACTTGTCGCATTAGTCGACTTACCATTCGTAGTTTTGTATTTAATTGTTATTGCCATTATTGGCGTACCTCTAAGTTTACCTATTATCGCGGGCGCACTTATATTATTAGCTTACGCTATAGCCGCACACCGCAAACTTGAGGCTCTTTCAGAACAAACAATGAAAGCAAGCTCAATGCGAAATGCAGTATTAGTAGAAAGTTTAACCAACATTGAAGATGTAAAAAGTTTTCACTCAGAGTGTAAAACACAATCTGTATGGGAAAAGTCGACCATTTACATTGCGCAAGTAAACGCACAAAGCCGACTCGTTTCAAGCTCTATATCAAATACAGCATCGTGGATACAACAATGTGTAGGCGTGATAATAATGATAATAGGCGTACACCTCGTTATTGAAGGTGAGCTAACTCAAGGCGGATTAATTGCAGCCTACTTATTATCATCTCGTGCTATGGGCCCTATTGGGCAGTCAGCCGCTGTTTTAGCGCAATATCATCATGCCGCAATAGCAATGCAGTCACTAAATGAGATTATGGAAAAAGAGGTCGAGCGCCCACCTGGTAAGCATTGGTTAAGCCACCCTACTTTAAAGGGCGATATAGAATTTAAAGATGTATGTTTTAAATACTCTGACGAATCTCATAATGCACTCAACGGCGTTAGTTTTAAAATTAAAGCCGGTGAAAAAGTCGCCATTTTAGGACGTAATGGCTCAGGCAAAAGTACATTAGAAAAGCTTATTTTAGGACTATACGACCCCTGTTCAGGATCAATTTTGATGGACAATAATGATATACATCAAATTGACCCAGCTGAGCTTCGTCATAATATTGGCTATCTCCCACAAACCGTTGCTCTGTTTTATGGAACCTTGAAAGACAACCTCACCATGAGTGCTTGGCATGCCAAAGACGAGCAAATTATTGAAGCCTGTGAGCGAAGCCAATTATTTGATTTAATTAATTCGCACCCAGACGGATTTGATTTACAAGTAGGCGAGCAAGGTCGTCAATTATCAGGTGGGCAGCGCCAAGCTGTAGGTATGGCAAGAGCCATAATTAACGACCCTCCAATACTATTACTAGATGAGCCAACTTCATCACTAGATCATAATAGTGAAAGTAAAATTATTAATAATTTAAAGGGTTATTCTAAAGATAAAACCTTAATCGTGGTGACTCACCGCTCATCATTACTCGAGCTTGTTGACCGTATTATAGTTTTAGATAACGGAAAAGTAGTTGCTGATGGACCAAAACAAAAAGTAATTGCGGCGTTAAATAATAAAACCGTGGAGCAAGCCTCATGAGTGATAACAAAAAACCACTTGAACAACGCTCTTTTGAATCTGTTAGCAAAGCAATAGAAGCAAGAAAACAAGGTAAGCCATCCGTATTTAATAAACTATTTAAAGGATGGATTTCACCGCCAAATACTCAAGACTGGGTAGTAGATGCACAGTGGGAAAAAATGCAGCAGGAACCAGCAAGCGCTAGGTTACTACTTTATTTAATTTGCTTAACGTTTATATGCCTTATTGTGTGGTCTGGTTTTGCTAATTTGGATGAAGTTGCTCGTGGCGAGGGACGGGTTATTCCCTCTAATAAATTACAGCTTATTCAATCTTATGATGGTGGTATGGTCGAAAAAATAAATGTCCGAGAAGGCCAAATAGTAAACGAGGGTGATGTACTCATTAAAATAGACCCTACCCGCTTTATTTCTAGCTTTAGGGAAAATCAATCCAAGGTTGAATCGTTAAGTGCAAAAGTTGCGAGGCTCAGAGCGCTCACTCAAAAAAAGGAGCTCGTATTTAACGAAGATGTTATAAAAAATGCGCCTCAGGTGGTTCAACACGAACGCTCTCTTTATTTGAGTAACAGCCAAGAGTTGGAGCAACAGGTAAGTATTCACAAGCGCCAACTAGAGCAGCGACACCAAGATTATATTGAAGCAAAAGCGGCACTTCAGCAGCATACCAGCGCGCTACGCTTAACAAACAGGGAGCTTAAAGTGACCCGCCCATTGTTACGCACCGGTGCTATTTCGGATATAGATATTATTCGTTTAGAGCGTCAAATAGTTGATTTAAACGGTGAGATAAACAGAACCAAGGCAGTTATAAATAGGAGTCTTTCGGCCATTAACGAAGCTAAAAATAAGGTAACCGAAGTTGAGCTCGTTATGATTAACCGCTGGAACAATGAACTCTCCGAAGCGCTACTGCGATTAGATTCAATTAAAGAAACTGAATCTGGCTTAGCCGATAAAGTAACTCAAACTGAAATACGCTCTCCTGTTAAAGGCACTGTACAACGATTATTAGTTAATACTGTTGGCGGTATTTTACAGCCAGGTAGTGATGTTATGGAAATTGTCCCGCTTGACGATCAACTTGTAGTAGAGGCAAAAATCCCGCCTAAAGACATTGCATTTTTACGCCCTGGGCAATCTGCAATGATAAAATTTAGTGCCTACGACTTTGCCGTATATGGTGGCCTTGAAGCCGAAGTATTACATATAAGTGCCGATACAATTACAGATGACCGCGAGAATACCTTTTATTTGGTGCAGCTAAAAACCACCAAAAATAATTTTTCAAAAGAGCTGACTATTATTCCAGGAATGACCACTCAAGTGGATATTATTACCGGTAAAAAAACCGTACTTGAGTATATTTTAAAACCGGTTCTTAGAGCTACATCGCAAGCAATGACAGAGCGTTAAAACATTTTATAAATGGAGAAGTAATGCGCCAAAGTATTTTTATTACACAGCCTGAATTTGAATCGAAACACTGGCATACAGCGTTTCCTGGTTGTTTGATATTCACAAAAGAACCACACAGAGTCACGGCATCAAGTATTATTTGGGTTTTGGCCGGCACACCTAATTGGCTTGAGCTTGTTAAAAAGTATTCTCAGCAACGTTTACTGGTTATCGTTATGACCAACGAACTAGAAATAAATCAACTAAGAAGTGCGCTTGAAGCAGGAGCTAGGGGGTACGTAGAAGCACTCGCTACTAAAGTAATTATTGAACAAGTACTGGAGACAATTTGTGCTGGCGGAATATGGTTACCAGGGCAATTACTATCTAACTTAGTAGGAGCTTTATCAAATACACCGTTTAAATATGCGAGCAAATGCGAGCTTGATGTACTCACAAAGCGAGAACGTCAAGTAGTTGATATTGTTGTAACAGGTGCAACTAATAAGCAAGCTGCAGAATCTTTAAATATTACAGAACGCACAATTAAAGAGCATATGAGCTCTATATTTAATAAGCTAAAAGTTCGCGACCGTATTCAATTAATGTTAGTTGTAAAAGGGCATTAACCGCACCGTTAATGCCTATTACTTACTCTTTAATAACCCCATCAAAACCTAAGTTAATAAGCGTATCTATATCATCTTGGCTTGTTACACCTTGAGCCACCACTTTAATGCCAATAGAATGCGCTAACGTGCACACTCCTCGCAGAAATGTTTGGTTATCTTGGCTGTAACTAATATTGTGTCCGTAAACACTATCAACCTTAATCATTTCAAGACCAAATTCCTGAATTTTATTAATTTTAGTAAATTCAGGGCCCACACGTTTTAATGCTACCTTAGCGCCCATACATCGAGCCTGCTCACAAAAATCTTTAAATATCTCAATTTCGCTAACGGCAATACTTTCACGAATATCAAAACAAATTTTAGAGGCTAAATCAGGAAACGCCGAAAGGTACGTAAGAATCGAAGCAAGTGCAGCATCATCAAGTAGCGTTTGAGCAGATAATTCAACCGAAATCAGTTCACTTGGTGGCTCAATACTATAATGAGCCACCAACGCCTTAATTAAACCCCAATCTAAACGCGCTAATAACTTTAATCGGTTAGCCCACTGGTAGTAGTAACTAGCACGGTATACTTGCCCACCAAGCTTTAGGCTCAACCCTAATTGATTTTGCATTACCTGCCCTGTAAAGCTAGTTACTGGGTAAGTATTTATTTCTAAATTATTATTGTTGAGTGCCTCTTCTATGGCATTTTTCCAGCTAGTTGCATTATCAAACAGCTCACTTTCTTGCTTGATCTGAGCTACTTTTGCTTGTACATCAGATTGTTTACCCGATGATTTTAAAAGTTCATCCGCACGCTTTAATACATCAAATCGCGTGTCGTCTTTTTGAATATAAGTACAGCTGTGAGGTATCGCTAGCTTAACGTTTTTATACTCTTCAACAAACGATTGATGCATCAATAAAATACGTTCACTGATTGCTTGAATATCATCAATATCACTAAATAAAACGGTAAAATCGCTGTGAGAAATACGTGCAATGTAATTTTCAGAAAAGTGTTCTTGGTTGCTCTCTAAGAAGCTAACCAACATCTGTGAAAATCGACGTAGAAAGTTAACCATTTCTACTCGTCCCACTTCCTCACTTACGCGATCGAGGTTAACAACCCTAAATAAAAACAAGGCACCATGGGCATGATCTTTCGATTTTTGTAAGTGAGCCTCAAGCGTTGCACCAAAGTATTCTCTATTTGCTAAACCAGTTAGCTCATCGTGTTGCGATTTAAATCTAAGCTCTTCTAAACGTTTATTATCTTCTTTAATAATACGGCTAAAACGGGTAGATAATTGGTTCATTGATTGCACTAATCGTGCAAACTCAAAAGTGCGCGGAACGCTCGATTTAATAAAACGTTTTTCACCAAATGCATTAGCCTGATACACAACATCATCTAGTGGTTTTAATATCCTACTTAAAAAGTAAGCACTAACTATACAAGCAAAAAAAGCGACAATTAAAAAACTAAAAAATAGTTTAAGCGCACTTTCCCATAAGGCTTGCTCAGCATATTGACTATGGCTTTCTATAAACAAAGTACCAAACTGCTGCCAACCATCATTTACTTGCCCAACCCCTGGCTGTACATTTAATCCATACATTGATCTAAACCACTGCGGAGCCGTCGCTTTAAGTTCATCGGTAAACGTGCGTTTAACAATCACCTCACCATTAGGGTTTTGTAGTTCTATTCGCTTATAGTGACCGGTATCAAATGTGGCCGATACTAATAACTCAAGCTCAACGGGGTCTTTGTCTAATTGGCTGATCATTAACGCGAGTGAACTGGCGTTATCTACATTTTTTAAGTACAGCTGGGTCGAAAAATAACTTTTAGCCGAATTAGTGCTAATTAAAACACTACTTATAAAGCCTACAAAAATAACAATTAATAATGCAATCCACAGCTCTTGCCTGAGTGTTATTTTTCGTTTTTTAAGATACTTAGATAAGGAAAATGATGCCATTACCACATAACTCCTTCTTTGGTTGTCTGCTCCAAAATTTTACGCCAGCGTGAAAGTCTTGCTGTTGGGCTGGCTACACTTTTGGTTGAATTATTAGCCCATAAACCTTGGCTGTTAAAGCTAAAAACAGGGCTTAAATCTACACGTTTTGCAGCAGGTAAAACCTTTGTTATTAAACTGTCTAAAATAAGTGGCTGAGCGTTTGGTGTAGCAAAATAACCTAACACCATATGTGCTTGCGTTTTGTTAGTGCCCGCAATTTTTGCTTTTACATAAATAAGGCGTAACTTGTCGTCACTCACCCCTAGGGCTCTCAAGCTTATATACTTTGCTATTGCGTAATCTTCACAATCACCTAGGCCTCTGCCTAACGTTTCTAAAGGGGTTGCCCAATAATCATTTTGTTTCCAAAGCAAAATATCAGTTTGATAGCGTAAATTACGCGCAAAAAAATCATTAACAATAAGAATTTGTTGTTGCTCTGGTTTGTTTTGAGTTTGTACCAACATACTTTGCCAGTTACGTGCAACAGCCGCTCGCGCAGGTCCATATTTTTGACCCATCAGCTCAATAAAGGTATTAAATTGAATAGTTAGTCGGCTTGCAAGCACACCACTGGAGAGTACAAAAAACAGTAATAGGTAGCGCAAATTGGCTTTGCACCATATAAATAATTTAGGATTTAAATAAGTTGGCTTAAACGCCATTTACAGAGCCACTGTTAATATAAGTGGCAATAAAATACATCTGTTGAGCACTACGCAATCTGCTTAAAAATTAATCCTAACAACAGCATAGCACTCAATATAAGAGGATGAGATATTTTGAATAACTTTTTTAATTAACTGGGCTATTTAGTAATAAGTTACTTTTTTAACTTCGCGTGGTTTTACTTCACCTATGTATAAATCGTGCACACGCTTCATATTAAGCTCAAGCTCGGTCACGTAAGTGTCATCTACTGCGTAAGTTTTAATTATTTGTGCACCTTTAATAAGCCCCTGCACTTTACTTTCTAAGTAATCGTCTTGAGCAATTGAACCTTCCACCGTTGTTCCGGCGGTAATTTTTTGCCCATATACTTGCTCAGTAAGCTCGCGGTAAGCCTCAAGCTTAGAAGCCTTAATTGCCATAAGTTGTTTTTGCGACGCGTTAGCGCCTTTTTGCAAGCTAATAGGTGCATACCCTATCGCTTTTAAAACGGGGTAATTATTTGGCTCTACATATTTATATTCAACATGCTTATCAAAAACGCTGCTACAACCACCTAAGGTTAAACACCCAAGTGTAATAAGTAATGAAATTGCTCGCATAGCATTTAGCCCTTGTATAGTAATTAGCAGTACATATGCACGTTTAATGCCATTTATAGCATTACTAATAATTACCAAATAACATTGGTACAGTCCTTGCTCTACCTAGTTAATAGCTAACGTTTAATTGGAGTAAAAGTATGAAGTCGTTTTTATCATTGGCATTTGCAGGGTTAAGTGCAACGGCATTATTAACTTTCTCCCCTTTCACTAAAGCGCAGTGGTATGAATCAACAGGCCATGCGAACGTTCAAAATGGTGATACGAGCGCAGCTAAATCTGCCGCTATAAAAGATGCGATTACACAAGCGCTAGTGTTCTCTGGCGCACGGGTTAGCTCTGTACAAACCCTGGTAGATGGCGTGTTAATGCAAGATCAGCTAAAAATTAGCAGCCACGGCGAAATTCAAAAAATTGAACTGATCAGCGAAAATAAATACGACAATAAATTTGCGATTACATTACGACTCGATATTTTTTCTCAAACAGAGCAATGCCCACAAAATAGTTTTAATAAGTTTGTGGCCGTTACACAAAGCCAACTTGTTCATCGTGAACACGCCAAAATGGGTCAAATATTTGACGTAAGCAAAGCGATTAGCAAAAATATTTTTACTTCCCTGCAAAAATCAAAAATGAGCGCAGTACCTATTGCTTACTATAATAATGCAATAAGCGTTGATAAATACTTTTCGCAGCAGCACGACT
This sequence comes from Pseudoalteromonas sp. SWYJZ12, assembly GCF_015864395.1. Classification (NCBI taxonomy): domain Bacteria; kingdom Pseudomonadati; phylum Pseudomonadota; class Gammaproteobacteria; order Alteromonadales; family Pseudoalteromonadaceae; genus Pseudoalteromonas; species Pseudoalteromonas sp. SWYJZ12. Next base: position 152,641 of record NZ_JADYXH010000006.1, on the reverse strand, counting down.
ATTCAAACGCTCAATTAGAAGAAATATCTTCGCGCAGTAACGCTCAATATGTTCTGCTTAGCCAAATAACCAGCCTTTCGACTAGCGACAAACTCAATAACGATTATGCATTTTGGCAAGACGAGGCGTATGAGCGCAGTTACAACATTGAGTTTGCACTGTTTGATGGCACTACCTATGAGCAACTTTGGCAAAATAGTTACCATACTCAAGCAATTTGGCCATTTGAAAAAACAACCATAGTTGATGTTAATAGTGATAGGTTTTGGCAATCACCTTATGGGCAAAGCATAACCGATATCAACCAAGCTGTAAGTTATGACATTCAAGCAGCCATGGCGTGTTTACCTACTCAAGGTAAAATAATGCATATGGAAAATAGCAAAATCGTTATTAACTTAGGTAAAGCTCATGGGTTAAAAAAAGGCCAAATGCTAAGCATTGCACACCATAACTATTTAACCGACGCGGCAGGTAATGTTATGCCACACACCATCACCACGCTTAATAAAATTCGCGTTGAGCAGCTTTATCAGCAAACTGCAGTAGCTGTCAGTATTGATGACAAACCACTACCTGGCGTGCAAATTAACGATGTTGTAGAAATAATCAGCCAAAACCTTTAAATATTTAATTAACTTTTTTAGTTAATTTAGCTTTTAAATTAGGGTGAGCCGATAACCACTCGCCCAATTGTTCTACACCAGATAAATGCGGATAATGCTTTCTGCATGCAAACACCACATTACGCTGCTGATTAGGGAATATAGGCAAGTAATCAATCCCTACACGGTCGGTACATGCCAACTTTGGTACAAATGTAATACCGTCATCCATAGCCACTAACGCTAATAATGTTTCTAAACTATTACCTTTATACTGGTTAGATACATCGACCCCTGCAGAAAAACAAAACTTTTGGGCTTGATCTTTAAAGCAATGGCCATCACTTAACATTAATAGGCTGCATCCTTGAAGATCGCTCAGCGCTACTTTTTTATGCTTAGACAGCGCGTTATCGTGTGATACCGCCACTAAAAAATCTTCTTTGTATAAAGCAACCGTATGGTAATTAATAAGCTCTGGCACATCGGCTAAAATAGCAAAGTCGAGTTCACCCTTGTTTAAAGCTTCTAAAATTGTTGCTGTTTGCATCTCAATAAACGAAAACTGGCTATCAATAAATGCCGCTTTCATCGATGTTAGTAACGCAGGCAACAAGTAAGGCGCAATGGTAGGAATAATACCAATAGTTAATTTACCTTGTAGAGGCTCGTTAGAAGTAGCAGCAAGTTCTTTGAGTATTTGCGTTTGTTCTAAAATAATCTCTATTTGCGTCAACAAACGTTCACCTTTTGCTGTTAAGGTAACTTGTTTGGTTGAGCGATCAAACAAAGTAACGCCAAGCTCATTTTCGAGTTTTTTTACTTGACCACTTAATGTAGGCTGACTAACAAAACATGCATCGGCAGCTTTGCGAAAATGTTTATATTGCGCTATTGCTTTTACATATTCAAAATCTTTTAAGTTCATATTCAGCTCTACGTGATAGTTTATAACTATCAGTTTAATACAAATAAACGATTGGAACTATATTTAATTATTCACCATAATGGCTATCAACAAATCAAGAGGAACAAAAATTATGTTAAACAATATCGAAGGTCAAACAATCCCAAGTGTTACATTTGCAACTCGTCAAAATAACGATTGGAAATCAGTAACAACAGATGACATTTTTAAAGGTAAAACTGTTGTAGTGTTTTCACTACCAGGTGCATTCACACCAACATGTTCATCAACTCACTTACCACGTTACAACGAATTAGCAGGCGTACTTAAGCAAAACGGCGTTGACGAAATTGTATGTTTATCAGTAAACGATACCTTTGTAATGAACGCATGGGCTGAGCATCAAGAAGCGCAAAACATTACTTTATTACCAGACGGCAACGGCGAATTTACTGACGGCATGGGCATGTTAGTAGACAAGAACGACCTAGGCTTTGGTAAGCGCAGCTGGAGATACTCTATGCTTGTTAAAGATGGCGTGATTGACAAAATGTTTATCGAACCAGATTTACCAGGTGACCCGTTTGAAGTATCTGACGCAGACACAATGCTTGATTACATCAACCCTAAGCAAGCTAAACCAGAACCAGTAAGCATCTTTACCAAACCTGGCTGTCCTTTCTGTAAAAAAGCAAAAGAGCTTCTTGCAGAAAAAGGCTTCGCATATGAAGAGATTGTTATGGGTGCAGGCGCATCACTAACAAGCCTAAAAGCTGTATCTGGTCGTGACACTGTTCCACAAATATTCATTGGTGGTAAACACATCGGTGGTTCAGACGACTTAGAAAAATACTTTGCTTAATTAATAAGTAAATTAAATACCTAACGTTAGTAGGTAAAAAATAGGGGCTTTTATGCCCCTATTTATTAGAGGAAAAAATACTATGAAAGAATTGCAAACCGATGTTGTTGTTATAGGCGCAGGCACTGCTGGTTTAAGTGCTTATCGTAATGCTAAACAGTTCACACAAAATGTATTAATGATCGAATCAGGCCCATACGGCACCACATGTGCACGTGTTGGTTGTATGCCAAGCAAGTTATTGATTGCAGCCGCAGAAGCTGCACACGCAATTGAAATGGCTCCTGCATTTGGTGTTCATAGCTCAAAGCCAGTCATTGATGGCAAAGCAGTTATGGCACGCGTTAAAAGTGAACGAGATCGTTTTGCAGGATTCGTAGTAGAAGCCGTAGATGAATTACCAGATGGTGATAAAATTCGTGGTTACGCTAAATTTTTAGACACAAACCGCATACAAATAGACGACCACACAATTATTACAGCAAAACGCTTTGTAATTGCCACCGGTTCACGCCCTTCGTACCCTGGCGTATTTAATAACTTTGGCGACAAACTTATTATAAACGACGACGTATTTGATTGGGATGACCTACCAGAATCAGTCGCTGTATTTGGCCCTGGTGTAATAGGTCTTGAAATTGGCCAAGCACTTAGCCGACTAGGCGTAAATGTAAAACTATTTGGTGTAGGCGGCGCAATTGGCCCACTTACAGATCCAGTAGTAAAAGACTATGCAAATACTGTTTTTGCTGAAGAATTTTTTGTAGATACCGACTCAAACGTATCTGACATGATGCAAGTTGGCGACAAAGCACAGCTAACTTACACCGACAAACAAGGTGAAAAACACACCGAACAGTTTGACTACGTACTTGCAGCCACAGGCCGAGTACCTAACGTAGATAAACTAGGCCTTGAAAACACCGGCATTGAACTTGATGAACGCGGCGTACCGCACGCAGACACACATACAATGCAGTGTGGTGAATCGAACATATTTATAGCAGGCGATGCGAGTAACATGCTCCCATTGTTACACGAAGCATCAGACCAAGGTGCTATTGCAGGTCAAAATGCCGGGCGCTTCCCAGATGTGCGTATAGGTCTGCGCAGAGCTAAAATTGCAGCTGTATTTAGCGACCCACAAATAGCAATGGTAGGCGAAAGCTACAAGCAAATTACCGACCGTTTAGGCCCATGTGGTTGTTTTGAAGTAGGCGAAGTCAGCTTTGAAAACCAAGGCCGTAGTCGAGTAATGCTTAAAAACAAAGGTCATATGCGTGTATATGCAGAGCAAGGCACAGGCTTATTTTTAGGTGCTGAGTTTATTGGCCCACAAGCCGAACACATCGCTCACTTACTAGCATGGGCTGTACAAAACAAAATGACCGTACCAGAAATGCTTGATATGCCATTTTACCACCCAGTAATTGAAGAAGGGTTACGTACCGCCCTTCGCGACTTAAATGCCAAACTTAAATTTGGCCCAGACATTGTAAATTCATGTATGGAATGTGGTCCAGGCGCATAACCTATTTACTACACATACAAACTTGCTAAGTAAAAGCCAAAACTAACGTTTTGGCTTTTTTTTATAATTTTTTTAAGCTGACCTCTCAAAAAAAAATTTAGCTGTTACACTTAATTGATAATTCAATTAAAAAGATGGAATAGCTATGCCCAATAATAAATTTAGACTAGTCACTCGCAGCGATTTTGATGGCTTAGTTTGTGCCGTATTGCTTAAAGACTTAGACCTAATTGACGATATTTTGTTTGTTCATCCAAAAGACATGCAAGATGGCAAAATAGACATTACCGAAAACGACATTACCACCAACCTCCCCTACGTTGCAGGTTGTCACATCGCATTCGATCATCACCTTAGCGAAACCGTTCGTAACTCAAGCGACATAAAAAATCATATTATTGATCCAGAAGCCCCATCAGCAGCTCGCGTAGTTTATGACTATTATGGCGGCGCTGAAAAACTTCCAAATATTTCTGTTGAAATGATGGACGCGGTAGATAAAGGCGATGCTGCTCAGTTTTCAAAAGACGAAATATTAAACCCAACCGACTGGGTCTTAATGAACTTTATTATGGATGCGCGAACTGGACTTGGCCGTTTTCGCGAGTTTAAAATTTCAAATTACCAATTAATGATGAAACTGATTGATGCGTGTAAAGATCAGAGCATCGAAAAAATCCTACAAATGGAAGACGTAGCCGAACGTGTTGCTTTATATAACGAGCATAACGAAAAAGCCAAAGAGCAAATTTCTCAATGCGCTACCGTCCATAAAAACTTAGTGGTTCTTGATTTAACTCAAGAAGAAACTATTTACGCCACAAACCGATTTGTTATTTATGCAATGTACCCCGACTGCAATATTTCGATTCATAAAATGTGGGGCCTTAAAAAACAAAACGTAGTGTATGCCGTTGGCAAATCAATCACTAACCGCAGCTCAAACACGAATGTTGGCGAACTGTGCCTTAAATACGGCGGTGGTGGTCATTTAAATGCAGGTACTTGCCAAGTAGAAACAAGTAAATCTGAAGCCGTACTTAGTGAGCTAATCGATACGATTACAAGTGATGGCTAATATTAACTTACAATAACCAGAGTCATATAATAGCTCTGGTTATTTTATTTTAGTAGAGTGAGTTTTAATCGCTCTCTTTTTCATATAAATTTCTGTAATAATAAAAGAAATAATGACCTCATGTTAGATACTAAAAACTTCGAAAAAACACTTTATCAAGATACCAAAAAAGCGTTTAAAAACATTATACAAAAATACGGTAACGATCTTTATGTAATGGGCTTTTACCACACAGGTAGCTACTCACTACTTCCAATGTTTAATACCTTATCGGATTTAAAAAAAGTATTTGAAGAAGAGTACGGCAATGATATAAGTAGTTTCTACATGGCTAAATGGAATCCAGAAGACTACCCCACGCTTGAGGATTATTCCGAATACTTTGATGAAACAACTCTAGAGTGTCAAAAACTAGAAAACAGCATTGATTTGTTTCAATCAGATATAGAAGCAATGGATAATTGGCATCAATGGCTTACAACCATGGAGAAAGTGCTCATACAATTAGATACCGAAGGAATATTTTCAAATGGTATCGAACGCGAAAAAATTACTTTAGCAATACTCGCCTATGATGAAGAAGAAAGTATTCAATTTAAAAGAATCAAACGACTTAACCCACCAACTGTTCTAGCACAAATTCAAACTGACTTTGAAGCCATGATTACAGAGCGTGAAAAATGCGAGCAAGAAGCTTTAAACGCCTTCAATTAAAAAGTGCAACACTACTACATATACGCTATACACAAAGTATAAGGTAGGGAGGTTAAAATATAACTCATTGATTTAATTGGTAGCCCCTGCAAGAATCGAACTTGCAACTGCCCCTTAGGAGGGGGCCGTTATATCCATTTAACTAAGAGGCCACAAATAAGCTGTGTGCTTAGAAGTGTGAATTATAACGGCATCTGGTTTTTTATATCAAGCGACAACTGAACTTAATTGCTTGATAAGTATATATCTTCTTTATTTAGTACATATATTGGTATTAGTTTTCGACTACTCGCGACGATTTTTTTTGTATGCGCGTTAATTACACGTGTATTTACAACAACAGCATCACTGCGATAAATTAATGTACCCGCTAATACATGGCTCGCCATTTGCTCTTCGCTGAGCTTTTCAATATCACGCGAAAAAGCAAAATCACCACGGCTATTTACATCTATTGTTTGAGTGGTTTTAAAATCAACCACGCCATAACCAAACTTTTGTAACTGATGAATTAACGTCTCAGATATTTGATTACCCAATTGATTGCTTTTAGTAAGCGATGAATCAAGATCGACCAAGGTAGTAACGGCAATATTAATATTGGTGTCGGTATCACTTTCAAATTCAAGCGTATCAACCAAATCAAGTGCCATTTGCTCTACATAGTTAGCAAGTGTTTTATGGTGCTTAAGTGGTGTGAACTGCTGAGATGGACCGTATTCAACTTGCGATTGTATTGCTTGATTACTATAAGCAATATTAAGCTGATCATTACCACCGTTTACTGTGTAATCTGTTCGTGTTGTGTTTTCGTTATGCTCATTATTATGCGTCATTGAGCAGCCTGTTAACCCAATTAAAGTAGTAAATCCAACGATAGTAATTAGTATATACGACATAGTTAGCCTCACTTGCTTGCTTGCTTAAGCATTATGCCATCAGTGCGGTAGTTACTATTAAGTGCATCAACAACTGACTGCGGAATAAAACCTTGCGCAGTGCCTACTACGGCTTTGCTTTGCAGCCCAATAATACGTGCATTTACAAGGACTCCTCCTTGACTACTCACTAATGTGCCAGCGAGTACGTATTTAAAGTTTTGATCTTGGTTAAGCTCTAAATAATCTCGACTAAATACAAAGTCTCCTTCAGGTGTAACACGCATGTAGTCGGTTGTTTTAAAGTCAATAACGGGTATGCCAAAATTATGTAGCTCGTGCATAAAACTTTCTGATATTTGATTACCCAGTAAACTACTGTCATTAAAATCATCATCTAAAAATACAAAACTTGAAACAGCTAATGGTGTTTTTCCATTAACATATTGCAGATTTTCAACCATGTCTTGCATTATCCCGCGTACATAATGGTTTATGTTCTTTCGCATTGGCGGAGTCGGCTTAGTATGACTATTTTTTTGAGCAAAGTCCGATTGAAATAAACGGTCATTGGATACTGGATCTGCAACATCACGCTGATTATTAACGAGTTGCGTTGTTTGGTTATTATTTTGAACCTGGGTCTCATCCGTACCTGTATTCATACCATTTAGTATATGCGAACAGCCAAAGCCCAAAGGTAAACAGAGGGTAATTAATAGATTTCTCATTTTGTGCTCCTGGTTAGTATTCGCTGCGGTATAAGTAGCCATCGCGTTGCTGTATTTTTTCATTACCCCACATCACATTAATTGGGATCTCGGTACTTCCCGCAGAGAGCACCTGTTTATTTTCTATATTCACAAGCCGTGCATTAACTATGTATGCATGCTGCTGGCGAGTCACTGTTCCTGTGATAACTAAGTCAATATTTTGGCGATTACGTAATTTACTTAAATCGCGACTTAAAATACTGTCTGAGTTTTCTGATAAATAGAGGTTATTCCCAAGTCTGTACTCAACCGTGTGATAACCTAGTTGCGTAAATTGTGTAAGCAGACTTTCTTGGATCTGCTGACTTAAGCCTGAGGCTTGCCCTGTCACTAATTTTGTATCTAGTGCATCTGCATAAAAGAAGCTACTAACGCCAACACGTGCATTAGCATTTAATGCTCCATTTAGGTGGTTAAGTTGCGACGTTAAATTAACTACATAGTCATCAACAGTAAAAGGAGCCATGGCCGCTTTAGGTGCATCTGTAGGCACACTTGGTTCTGGCGGTGGCACCAAGTTACAAGCAGCTAAATTTAAAAATAATAAAGGCAGTAAAAGGCGCATAATTGCCATCCTCTTCAAAACATACTGAGGATGAAGCAATTTGTATGCCTATATCGTACTTCTGTAAGGTTGTTGAACATAATAGCTAACAAAACATGCTACTTGTTGCTTTATAAGAGCTAAATAATCATTTTTCGCATCCGCTGAATTGCTATAAGCACCTAACTTCAATCGATAAAAAGTTGTGTTATTAACACTTACGGTTTCTACATTTATCTCAGTGGATAAGATGATATTTTGTGGTATTTTTTTTTGGAATTCGCTGAGCTTCTTTTGCAATGCATTTTTATTTTTAAAAGCGGCAATTTGCAAAGCAAACAATGCCGAGTCGGTTTTTAATATACTTTCGTTATTAACTACATCATTTACACGAGTATTTAGAACATCAGACTCATTTAGTTGTTTTAGGTTAGTAGCAAGCTGCGTTAATTTATTTTCTAACTTGAGTAGCTGCTCTACTTTTGGTTGAGAGCTTTCCCATTGTGCCGCAGAGCTTTTGAGCAGCTCCAAATCAGACTTTTCAATAAGAATCGGTTGCGGGGTTGCTTGAGCCATTTTAACTTGTTGAGATGAGTTACATGCAGATAAAACAAGTACACCCATTAGCATCATGCATTCTAAGCTCCGTTTTAAAAGCATTTTCCTTCCCTGAAATGACGTTGTTTTATGGGGTCATATACCCCCTAAACGCATTTAATTATGAAGGGTGTATTTTATGGATAAACAGATTTTAAGCAAGTTTCTATTTTAACTACAGCTTTACTGGCTTATCAGTGTAGTTACTTACTATGCAATCGAGTTTATATAACTTGAATACGTCACAGTCTGCTTTTGCATTTTTAAAGTTTTGGTAAGAACCAAGCTTTAGCCTGTAAAACATTTTGTCGTTTATTTGGGCGGTTTCTACGTTAGTCAATATTTTGTCTCTAAACAACGGTGCTGCTTTAGTATTTAGCTCTTGCCATGCTTTAGCCACACCTTGCTCTGAGTCAACCGAAGCTACCTGTAAAGCAAATACATGTTTAGGTTTATTTAATTTTACAGTTTGTTTTTTATTACTGTAATTTTGTTTAACTTGTTGGCGTGACTTAACATTACGTGTGTTTCGAGGTGAGCGTACAGACTTGCTGCTATACCCTTGATTAGACTGCGCAATAGCTTTGCTGTTTATAATATCGATATGATTTACGAGGTAAGTTATTTCTTTTTCTAATCTTAAAATTCGCTCGATGCCTTCACGAGCTTGTTGCCACTGCATTGCGGCATCTTTTAGCTGAGCAAGTTCAAGGGCTGTAATTGATACGTAGTCAGGCGAGTTACTTTGAGGTTGTTCATCAATGGTTTTTATTTCAGGCGAGACGCTGCATGCTGTACTAAATAAAAGCATTAGCAAGCTAAGTAAAAGCCCAATGTTATTTTTTTTATATATAAACATGTATTAGTTGTCCTGAAAGCAGTGTTTTTACACTACATTTCAGTTAAACATTCTCACAAGAAAGCGTTTAACTTTATTTAAGCTGTGAGCTATAAAACTTAGCTCTTCGCATGCTTGTCAGTATTTCGTAAAACACAACGTTGCATACTCCACCCCTTCCTTGAGAGCATTATTTAATACAAATTCAATGCCAATTAACACAAACTTTACAACATAAATAACAATATGTCTGTAATGACTTAAAAAGTTTTATTTTAGAGCTATTCCTTTCCTTACTTCTATCCTGATAAAACTCATAAAAAAAGGCGCCGATATAGGCGCCTTTCATGTTTTACGTTAACTGTTAAATCAGTTTTTTAATAAATGATTTTAATTCATCGGCAAATTCATCGCGACGAAGTGCAAACTCAATCGTTGCTTTTAAGTAACCAATTTTACTTCCACAATCGTGGCTACGGCCTTTTATAGCGTATGCATCTACTTTTTCGTGTTCCATTAACATCGCAATTGCGTCAGTTAATTGAATTTCGTCGCCTGCACCTTGCGGAGTTTTTGCAAGTAACGGCCAGATATTTTCGCTTAATACGTATCGACCCACTACAGCTAAGTTTGATGGAGCTTCATCTACTGGCGGCTTTTCTACCATATTAAGAATTGGTGAGCTTTCACCTTGCTTTAAGTCAACATCACCTAAATCAACCACACCAAACTGGTTAACTTGTGCCATTGGTACTGGTTCTACCATAATTTGGCTGTGCTTGGTTTTCTCAAAATTAGCGATCATTTCTGCTAAGTTATCTTTTTTAAGATCGCTCTCTACATCATCAATAATTACATCTGGTAAAATAACTACAAACGGTTCGTTACCAATAATAGGCGCTGCACAACTAATAGCATGGCCTAAGCCTTTTGCTTCACCTTGGCGTACGTGAATAATGGTTACGTCTTTAGGGCAGATTGCTTGCACTTCGGCAAGTAGTTGCCGCTTAACACGCTTTTCTAAAGTAGCTTCTAGTTCAAAGCTTGTATCGAAGTGATTTTCGATTGAATTTTTACTTGAGTGCGTTACTAACACTATTTCTTTAATTCCTGCAGCAACGGCTTCGTTTACTACATATTGAATTAAAGGACGGTCTACCACTGGCAGCATTTCTTTAGGAATTGCTTTAGTGGCTGGTAACATACGAGTACCAAGGCCCGCTACTGGGATCACTGCTTTCATTTTATGTTTTCCTTAATCTTTTATTATACTGAAAATGGATATTGAATCGCTTCATGGCATTGATAGCCTGTTACTTCAAAGTCGTCTCGTGTTACCCACGTTTCTATGTCTTCTAATGATTTAATTTTTGGATTAATTTTTAACTGAGGTGATTCAAATGGCTCACGCGTTAACTGCACGTCTCGCATCAGTTCAAGTTGGTTTTCGTAAATATGTGCATTAGCAATTTTATGATACGCCTTACCCGCTTTATGGCCGGTAATTTGAGCCACTAACGCAAGCAACACAAAACACTGAATTTGATTGAAATTAAGGCCAAGCGGTACATCACAGCTTCGCTGGTATGACGTTAAGTATAGCGTATCGCCAAGTAGTGAAAAAGTGTGCGTATGCATACACGGGCGCAAACAACCAAGCTCAAACTCACCTGGATTATAAAACGTGATTATTTCACCACGGTCATCAATGCCATTTTTTAAGTTATTAATAACTTTGGAAAGCTGATCAAGCGTTGAGCCATCTGGACGTTGCCAACCACGGCCTTGTACGCCATAAACACGCCCCATGTCATCCTCACCTTTACGGTTAGGGTTATTGAGCCATGCGTTGTTATCGTTCGCGTTGGCATCCCATGTTTTACAGCCAATTTCACGAAACTGCTCAGCGCTGTCGTAACCACGTAAATATCCTAGTAACTCAGCAATCGCTGCTTTGTAGTAACTTTTTCGCGTAGTGATCATTGGAAACTTATTATTAGCCACATCGTATTCTAAATCGGCATTAATAACGGTTAAACAACGCGTACCTGTACGTTTGTTTTCGACCCACTGACCTTCGTCAACAATACGCTGACATAATTTTAAATATTGTTTCATGCTTTTCTTATTATGCCTTAGCTGTTTTAACGTGTTGTGGTTGCTTATATGCCCAAATTAATAAACCTAAACCACCCACTATCATAGGAAGTGAAAGTATTTGTCCCATTGAAATAAAGTCGGCAAATAAACCTAGTTGTGCATCGGGTTGGCGAAAATATTCAATACAGAATCTAAACACGCCGTAACCTAATAAAAATACACCGGCTACGCTGCCTGCTGGACGTGGTTTTTTAATAAACCATTGCAGGATTAAAAACAGCACTAAGCCTTCAAAAAATGCTTCGTATAATTGCGATGGGTGACGCGCAAGCGGACCGCCCGTTGGAAATACCATTGCCCATGGCACGTCGGTAACTCGGCCCCATAACTCACCGTTTATAAAGTTACCAATACGCCCTGCTAAAAGCCCTACAGGAACAAGTGGTGCAACAAAGTCGCCTACTTGAAGCAGTGACTTTTTACGCGTCCACGAAAAAATTGCGACGGCGGTTATAACGCCAAGTGTGCCACCATGGAACGACATACCGCCCTGATCTATCCTAAATAAATACAGTGGGTTTTCTATAAAATAACTAAACTGGTAAAACAATACGTAGCCAATACGCCCACCTAGTATTACCCCTAACATGCCGTAAAACAGTAAATCGCTTACTTGGTCTTTAGTCCAACCCGAATTTGGCTTTGACGCTTGACGATTAGCAAACCACATCGCAAATGCAAAACCTATTAAGTACATTAAGCCATACCAACGTACGCTTAGCGGTCCAACAGAAAAAATAATTGGATCAATTTGAGGAAACTCAAGTGCCATAAAAAATAAACCTTTAGCTAAAAACCATTTTAATTGCGATAACTACAAGCAGCACCGCGAAAACTTTCTTAATTGTATTAACAGGTAAATAGTGAGTTGCTTTGGCGCCAATGGGCGCAACAAACCACGAGGTAATAACAATCCCAAATAATGCAGGTAAATAAACAAACCCGGCAAAACCATTCTCTAAATCGGTAACATGCCAGCCTGCGCTGATGTAACCAATAGAGCCAAATAATGCAATAACAATTCCGCACGCTGCCGCGCAGCCAATTGCTTTTTTTATATCAACCGAAAAATAATTAAGCATCGGTACTATTAAAGCTCCGCCGCCAATCCCTATTAAACCTGATAACCCGCCCATTATTGCAGAAACGCCCCCTAAAATAAGACCTGCCGGCAACGGTTTTTCTGACATCGGTTTATTACGCGCGGAGAGCACCATTCTTGCTGCAATAAATACAACACTTATAGCAAACACTGTACGTAATATTTGTTCAGGGATTAAACTTGCTGCAAAGCCACTAATAAGTGCACCTAAAGCCACACCCGACATAACCCACGGGGCGATTGCCCAAGGCACATTATCATTTTTATGATGAGCCAGCGCTGAAGACGTTGAAGTAAATAAAATAGAAGCGAGTGAGGTTGCAATAGCAATTACTAATACATGATCAGCCGACGTTACATTAAATGAGAGTAGTAGAGTGCTTAGTACTGGAACGATAATTAAACCGCCGCCAATGCCTAGTAACCCAGCTAAAAACCCAACAATACAGCCTAGTAGTGCGCAGCTTGCGACTAACCAACCTAAGTCATACATAGTAATCTCAAATACCTTTTGGAGGGTTTATATATTAAAGGATTATAGAGCTAATAGCATCTGTGTATCAAAACTAATTAAGTATATGATACTTATTTTGGAGTATAAAATAAGTCACCTAATCTATGCTCTAGCATAAAGCTTCGCGTTAAACGTAGTACTTGTTTGGCTGTGGATTGCGCTAAGCATTCACTTAATAGTTGTTCCATGTCACTGACATTTAAACGCCTAAGTACCCATTTAACTTTATTAAGCGATGATAAATTCATACTCAGGCGTCTGTAACCCATGGCAATAAGCAAAATAGCCCCTTCAGGATCGCCGCCTAGTTCACCACACAAACTAAATGGCAGTTCATATTGCTCACATTCGTGCGCCACTTTATTTAGTACTCTTAGTACACCTGGGTGATAAGGGTTAAAAAGTTCGGCTACACGTGCGTTAGCCCTGTCTACTGCTAATAAATACTGTGTTAAATCGTTACTGCCTACTGAGCAAAAATCAACTTTTTTTGACCACTCTGGAAGCATAAATACACTTGAAGGTACTTCCAGCATTATTCCTATGTCGGGTCTTTCTATGGTTTGCTCTGGGTATTTTTCACTTAACTCAAAATAAGCCTGTTCAAATAACGCAAGTGACTCATCAACTTCTTCAGTGCCACTGATCATAGGGAGCATTATTTTTAAATTACCCAAACCAATATTTGCTTTAAGCATCGCTTTTAGTTGATCTAAAAATAACTCTGGATGATCAAGGCTTATACGAATACCACGCCAACCTAAAAATGGGTTTTCTTCGGTAATATTAAAGTAATCAAGTACCTTATCGCCCCCAATATCCAATGTACGCATAACCACAGGATTAGGATGATAGCTAGTTAGTACTTCTCGGTACCAATTTTCTTGCTCTGATTGCGAAGGAAACTGACCCTTTTGCATAAACCACGCTTCGGTTCGATAAAGCCCCACACCGTCACAAATATGAGCGCTACTTTGCTCAGTATTAAGCTCAAGGCCTGCGTTTAATAATAAGCTAACATGTTCACCGTCAAGCGTAATTGATTCTGAGTCTTGCTCAGCTAAAAAGCGGTTATTAAGTAGGTTATCTTGATGCTGTAACTCTGTGTATTCATCCATCAGCATTTGTGAAGGCGATATATATAAACGCCCAGCAAATGCATCTAAAATCATCGGTTTGCCATTAAACTGCAGTAGAGGTAAATCCTCTATACCCCAAATGGCAGGAATGCCCATCGCACGCGTTAATATAGAAGCATGGCTATTTGCAGAGCCATTTACGCTTACAACGCCTGTTAAGTGACCTTTTGGCACTTCAGCAAGCATGGCGGGTGTTAAGGTATTAGCAATTAAAATAGTGTTGGGCGGATAATTTTTAACAGCGTGCTCGGTATTTACAAGATGGTGTAATACGCGAAGACCAATGTCTTTAACGTCAACAGCACGCTCTTTTATATAAGGGTCTTGCATGGCATTAAATTGAGATATTAAACGCTCTATTACAATTTTTAGGGCGCTTTTAGCACACCAGCCTTCTTGTAATTGCATTTCAACATTATGCCCTAAACTTTTAGCATCAAGCAGTTGTTGATACACATCAAATACCGCAAGAGCTTCGTGCGGAATAGAATCGCTTAGCGTCATAGATAGGGTATTAAATTCTTTGCGCGTTGCAGCTACAGCTTGAGTAAATAAACGGCGCTGCTCAGTGACGTCACTGTCTTTTAAAAGCTCAATAGATTTAAAATCAAGCTTTGGTAATACAACAAATGCTTGTCCTATACCTATTCCTGGCGCGCTCGATACACCTTTTAAAACAGACGTTTGATGAGATGACTCATCTTGGCGTAGTATTTCTTTAATTTCAGCATGCGCTAACTGTGACGCAAGTTGGGCAGAAAGCGTTATTAAAAACGACTCTTCGTCTTGGCTAAATACACGTGCCATTTTTTGTTGGACAACAATAACGCCCAGTACTTTTTTTTGATGAACAACAGGTACAGATAAAAAAGCGTTGTAGCCTTCTTCGTTTACTTCGGGGGAGAGCTTAAAACGAGGATGCGATTTAGCAAATGCAATATTAATAGGTTCTTCGCGTTGCGCTACTAGGCCAACTAAACCTTCGGTAAAACCAATTCTAAACTTACCTACCGCATCGGGGTTTAGCCCTTCGGTTGCCATAAGTACAAAATTGTCCTGGCTGTAATCTGCAAAATAAATGGAGCAGCACTGGGTTTTCATGGCATCTTTAACCATTTGCACAAAGCACACTAATGCGCTGTCTAAATTCGCTTGTCGCGATACAGACTCCGCAATAGATCTCAGTGTAGCCAGCATGTCCTGCTCCTTTATTTTATTCTGAATTAACTACCTTTTACTTCGCCAATGGTCTTTATGTTGTTCTCTCTTATTAAAAGGCATGGCGAAAGGAGCAAACTCTTTCATTACACGTCGATAAACATCCCGTTTAAACGATACAACCTGTCTTACAGGATACCAATAACTTACCCAGCGCCAATCATCAAATTCAGGATGATGGGTTTTAAGTAAATTTACATCTTCGTCTTTACAGCGTAATTTTAGTAAAAACCATTTTTGTTTTTGCCCAATACACACCGGACTAGAGTCTCGGCGGATTAATCGTTTGGGTAATTTATAGCGTAACCAATGTTTTGAGCTTGCGACTATTTCTACATCTTCTGGTCGCAACCCTACTTCTTCGTGTAATTCACGGTACATGGTTTGTTCTGCAGTTTCGCCATCATCAACACCACCTTGGGGAAATTGCCAAGAGTGTTGACCATAACGTCTGGCCCAAAAAACCTGTCCCTGATTATTGCAAATCACAATTCCGACATTGGCACGAAAACCTTCGGCATCAATCACCTTAGTGCCTCATTTGTAAGTCGATTTTTAATGATTGTTCCACATTAGCCGCAATACGGCAAATACTATTATACCCAACCCGATTAGTAAGCTAAGTTTGAGCTTTTAGTACATTGATAAATTATGGAGAGTGGGTAAATATTTGGAAAATAACTTAACAAGGCTATTGCGGTTCTTGTTTTCCTCTAGTTACTCACAGTTTGTGCATAACTTTTGTAAAACACGCTCATTTTGCAAACAAATCCACAATATTAGATCTAAAAACTTGGCTTCTCCACAGATTCTGTGGATAAACATGTTCATATAGTTGTATTTATCCTTACAACTTTTAAATTGCTTAATCAAAACTGAATGTACAACATTAAAAAAACCAACTGAGTCAGTAACTTAAAGTAAAGCAGCTTAATTTCAATATGCTCAAAATTAACCCAAACAACAAGCGAGCAAAAAACACACAACTCTAGAGATATCCACGGCTTAGCCTATTTGCTATCATGGCTATGATATTTATACAACCGAAATTAAGAATACTGATTACGTTGAATTGACATTTATAATCGCAATAAAAAGTAGCTCAATAACAAAAAACTATCATATGCAGTTTCTCCGCATAAGTAATTTCAACGTAGTTAGTGAGTTATTAAACCTCTATAATATTCATATTTTAATAAAATTGGCATGACATGCGACCTACAAAACCACACTCAATTAACGATTTAATGCAACGCGTTAATAATATTGCCGGATTAACTCTAGGGCAGCTTGCTAACAAGTATAATTTTAAAACGCCAGATGATTTACTGCGCGAAAAAGGTTGGACTGGTCAGTTAATTGAATACGTACTAGGTGCTACTGCGGGCTCAAAACCACTTCCGGATTTTGAAGATTTAGGAATTGAGCTAAAAACACTCCCTATTTCCTATAAAGGTAGGCCACTTGAAACTACGTTTGTATCGGTTACACCTTTAATGAACGTTACAGGAATGACTTGGCATACCAGCTCTGTACGTAAAAAACTAAATCATGTTTTATGGCTGCCAATTTTAAGCGAACGTGATATTGCCCCGTTTGATAGAACCATCGGCAGCGGCTTTTTGTGGCAACCCACGTTTGAACAAGACACTTTATTACAGCGCGACTGGGAAGAGCAAATGGAGCTAATTGCGCTAGGTAGAGTCGACGAAATATCAGGCCATTTAGGCGATGCGATGCAAATACGCCCTAAAGCTGCTCATAGTAAAATAGTGACTGATGCTATTGGTCCAAATGGGCAAATAATTAAAACCCTACCCCGTGGCTTTTACTTAAAAACCAGTTTTACAGGTGATATTTTAAAGCAGCAGTTTCAGCTTTAACTGTGTTATAAAATATTAATTGTTGAGCCATTTTGTGAGTACCCTCTTTTCGCACTGCGTGCGCGCCAGCAAGCTTAACGCTACAACTTATTCTCATCTCTTTGAAAAAGTATCAGGCATAAAAAATCCCCGCTTATGCGAGGATTTTATCATCTAAAATTAAAAATTAGATTCTATATAAAATAGAATTACTGACCTTTAACTTCTTTAAGACCGTTGTACGGTGCTTTATCACCTAATTGCTCTTCAATACGTAGCAATTGGTTGTACTTTGCAACACGGTCAGAACGGCTCAATGAACCTGTTTTAATTTGACCTGCAGCAGTACCAACCGCTAAATCAGCAATTGTTGAATCTTCAGTTTCACCAGAACGGTGAGAAATAACAACAGTAAAACCAGCATCTTTAGCCATTTTGATTGCAGCTAAAGTTTCAGTTAAAGAACCGATTTGGTTAAACTTAATTAAGATTGAGTTAGCAATACCGTTGTCGATACCACGTTTTAAAATCTTAGTATTTGTTACAAATAAATCATCACCTACTAATTGGATTTTATCACCCATTAGTTTAGTTTGATGTGCAAACCCATCCCAATCAGACTCATCAAGACCATCTTCAATAGAAACGATTGGGTACTGATTAGTAAGATCTTGTAAGAAGAAGTTAAATTCTTCAGAAGTGAATTTTTTGCCTTCACCCTTAAGGTCGTAGATGTTTGCTTCTTTGTCGTAGAACTCAGATGCAGCACAATCCATCGCTAAAGTAATATCTTTACCTAGCTCGTAACCTGCGTTTGCTACAGCTACTTTAATTGCAGCAAGAGCCGCTTCGTTAGATGCAAGGTTAGGTGCAAAACCACCTTCATCGCCAACCGCTGTTGAATGACCATCAGCTTTAAGTACTTTAGCAAGGCTATGGAATACTTCAGCACCCATACGTAGGCCTTCGCGGAAGTTTTTAGCGCCAACAGGTTGGATCATGAATTCTTGAATATCTACAGAGTTATCTGCATGTTCACCACCATTGATGATGTTCATCATTGGAAGTGGCATAGAGTAAACACCTGGCGTGCCGTTTAAGTCAGCGATATGTTCATAAAGCTCAACTTTTTTAGACTGTGCAGCTGCTTTCGCAGTTGCTAGTGATACAGCTAAGATTGCGTTTGCACCTAATTTTTCTTTATTTTCGGTACCGTCTAAATCTAGCATCACTTTATCTACAGCGCTTTGATTTAATGCACTTTGGCCTTTTAAAGCATCAGCAATTTCGTTATTGATATAACCAACTGCTTTTAATACACCTTTACCTAAGTAACGTGATTTATCACCGTCGCGTAACTCTAATGCTTCACGAGTACCGGTAGATGCGCCTGAAGGTGCTGCTGCACGACCCCAAGAGCCATCTGCTAAATGTACGTCTGCTTCAACAGTTGGGTTACCACGCGAGTCCATAATTTCGCGACCGATTACTTTTACGATTTCTGACATCTTGATTCCTCTATATTCCCAAAATGGTGAGTTCAGCTAACTTTACTACGTTTTATATAGCTTAGTCAGCCCTTAAAACAAAAAAGCCGTGCAATATGCACGGCTTTTAAAATTACGAATTCGCTTTTTGGTGGATATGCGCGGCTGCTACAAACCCTTCAAATAACGGATGACCATCACGTGGAGTTGACGTGAATTCCGGGTGGAACTGCGCGGCAATAAACCATGGGTGATCTTTATTTTCGATAATTTCTACCAGTTTTTTATCTTCTGATAAACCAGTAAAGCTTAAGCCTGCTTTTTCAAGTATTTCTACAAAGTTATTATTTACTTCGTAGCGATGACGATGACGTTCAACTATTTCGTCGCTGCCATATACTTCGCGTACTTTAGAACCTGGCGTTAAATGACATTTTTGTGCGCCTAAACGCATAGTGCCACCTAAATCAGATTTTTCGCTACGTGTTTCAACATTACCTTCTGCATCTAGCCATTCAGTAATTAAGCCAACTACTGGCGCTTCTGAATTTGCATTAAACTCTGTAGAGTTTGCATCCGTTAAGCCTGCAACATTACGTGCATATTCAATTAATGCTACTTGCATACCTAAACAAATACCTAGGTATGGTACTTTATTTTCACGTGCGTATTTAGCCGCTAAGATTTTACCCTCAACACCACGTCCGCCAAATCCACCTGGCACTAAAATAGCGTCTAAATTAGATAACAGCTCAACACCTTTGCTTTCAAGATCTTGTGAATCTACGTATTGAATATTAATTGTTAAACGGTTTTTAAGGCCCGCATGCTTTAATGCTTCGTTAACCGATTTGTACGCATCTGGTAATTCAGTGTATTTACCAACCATACCAATTGTCACTTCACCCGTTGGGTTAGACTCTTGATAAAGTACTTGTTCCCACTCAGCTAAATCTGCTTCTGGTGGATCTAAGTGAAAACGACGACATACGAAGTTATCTAATTCTTGCGTTTTTAATAACGCAGGAATTTTATAAATGCTGTCTACATCTGGTAGTGAAATAACCGCTTTTTCTTCTACGTTTGTGAATAATGAGATTTTTGCACGCTCATTATTAGGTAGTTTACGGTCTGAACGACAAATAAGAATATCTGGCTGAATACCTACTGAGCGTAACTCTTTAACAGAGTGCTGAGTTGGTTTTGTTTTAACTTCACCTGCAGGGCCTAAAAATGGCACTAACGTTAAGTGAATAAATAGCGCGCGTTCGCGGCCAATTTCAGTTCCCATCTGACGAATTGCTTCAATAAACGGTTGTGATTCTATATCACCTACAGTGCCGCCAATTTCTACAATAGCAATATCATAACCTTCAGCACCGTCGTATACACGTTGCTTAATATCGTTAGTGATATGTGGAATAACCTGAATAGTAGCGCCTAGGTATTCACCACGGCGCTCACGACGTAATACGTCTTCATATACACGGCCTTGTGTGAAGTTATTACGACTAGTCATTTTGGTACGAATAAAACGCTCGTAGTGACCTAAATCAAGGTCAGTTTCTGCGCCGTCTTCTGTAACGTAAACTTCACCGTGTTGAATTGGGCTCATTGTGCCTGGGTCAACGTTGATGTAAGGATCCAGCTTTAAAATGGTAACATTTAAACCACGGGCTTCTAAAATAGCGGCCAGTGAAGCTGCGGCAATACCTTTACCCAACGAAGAAACAACTCCGCCAGTAACGAAGATAAATTTTGTACTCATGCGAACCCTAGAATATCAGGAATTAAAAGGAATATAACACCCAAAGAAGAGCCTAAGGGTATATCATCAAGACGGGGCGAAATTGTACCAAAACACTGCTTATCAATCCAGCTAAAATTAGCTAATGCGCGCACAAAAAATGTGCACTATTTAACATTAAGCCTATTTTACTTTTTTAATTGCATCCCACGCACTATCCATCTCTTCAAAGGTGGCTGTATCTAAGCTTTTACCTTGCGCATGCAAATAGGCGTTTACCTTTTCAAAACGCGCTGAAAACTTATCATTAGCGCTACGAAGCAGTTGTTCGGGATCTCGTTTAACATGGCGTACAACATTAACAGTGGCAAAAAGTAAGTCGCCGAGTTCTTCCGCTGTATGATCAGATAACGGGTCTCGCTCAATAGCTTCTTTTACTTCAAGCACTTCTTCGCTCACTTTATCAAGTGCACCATGATACGTTGGCCAATCGAAACCAAGTGCGGCAACCCGTTGTTGAATTTTTTTTGCTTTACTTAAGCTTGGCATATTGGCAGGAATATCTTGCCAAAAAGAAGGTGATTCGGTTTGCGCTCTAGCACTGCGTTCTTGTGCTTTGATTGCTTGCCACTGCTGCGATAGCTGCTTATCTGTTAGCTCTTTTTTATCGCCAAATACATGCGGGTGGCGACGGGTAAGCTTATCGTTTAATTGCTCCACTACATCATTAAAATCAAATAGATTTTGCTCTTGTGCAAGCTGCGCATAAAAAATAATTTGAAATAACAAATCACCCAATTCACCTTTAAGCTCATCTAAGTTGCCTGACTCAATACAGTCGGCAACTTCGTATGCTTCTTCTAGTGTATGCGGCACAATAGATTTAAAATCTTGTTTAAGATCCCACGGGCAACCGCCCTTGGGATCTCGCAGTGTTTTCATTATGCTAAGAAGTTGTGTAAGCGCTGCATTATCATTCATGATTAATGACCACGCTTGGCATCGTGTACACCTTCAATTTGGTGTAACTTAGAAAGAACACGGTTAGTACCCGATAAGTCGTGTACTTCTATTTGCATCGTAAATATAGCTAACTGATTATCTTCAACCGTATTTACGTTCATGTTTAAAACATTTACTTTTTCGTTAGCAAGTACTGAGCTTATATCGCGTATTAGCCCTGAACGATCGGTGGCTTCTATTTTAATACTTAGTGCGTACGAGCCGTTGATATCATCAGACCAACTTACCGAAATAACACGCTCTGGATGCTGATTTTTTAAGTTATTAAACGAATCACAGTCTTCCTTATGAACACCTATTCCTCGACCTTGCGTTATATAACCTATTATCTCATCGCCAGGTACAGGACGACAGCATTTTGCTACATGGCTCATTAAGCTACCAACGCCATCAACCACTATGCCGTTTTTGTCACCGGTTACTTTGCTAGGCGCTTTAATACGAATAACCGGCTCATCTTCTGTCCGATCACTTACAAAGTTAAGCATTTGATTGAGGCGTACATCGCCCGCACCAATTGCAACCATTAAGTCATCAAGTTCTTTAAAGTTAAAACGCTTAATGGCTGGCTCTAAATCTTTGTATGTTAAATTAAGCTTTTGTAATTCACTGTCGAGAATTTCTTTCCCCGCACTTAAGTTTTTGTCGCGGTCTAGCTGTTTAAACCAGTGATGAATTTTGGCTCTAGCGCGCGATGACTTGATATACCCTAATGACGGGTTTAACCAATCACGACTTGGATTTGGTTGTTTTTGGGTCAGTATTTCTACCTGATCCCCAGTTGTAAGTTGATGCGTGAACGGCACTATTTTGCCGAAAATTTTTGCGCCAATACAACGATGCCCTACATTTGAGTGAATGTAGTAAGCAAAATCAAGTGGTGTAGCGCCAAGTGGTAAATCGATAATATCGCCGCTTGGGGTAAATATGTATACGCGGTCTTCTACTACTTGGTTTTTAAGCTCTTCTGCTAAATCGCCACCATCAACCACTTCTTCTTGCCATTGAAGTAACTTACGCAACCAGCTAATTTTTTGCTCATAACCCGAGCCGCGTCCCGGTAATGCACCTTCTTTGTACATCCAGTGTGCAGCCACACCCAACTCAGCATCTTGATGCATATCGCTGGTACGAATTTGTATTTCTACTGTTTTACCTTCAGGCCCAAATACTACGGTATGGATTGACTGATAGCCGTTTTGTTTTGGGGTTGCTACATAGTCGTCAAACTCTTTATTAAGATGACGCCAATTGGTGTGCACAATACCCAGCGCTCCATAACAATCTTGTAGGCGTTCAACAACGATACGCATTGCACGAATATCAAAAAGCTGATCAAACTCGTAGTTTTTTTGCTGCATTTTTTTATAAATGCTGTAAATGTGCTTGGGGCGGCCATAAACTTGGGCCTCTATGCCCGCTTCACTTAAACGGTTTTTTACTTGCTCAACCATATCTTCCATATAGGCTTCGCGCGTAAGACGTTTGTCGTCAAGTTGTTTGGCTATGCTTTTATAGGTGCCTGGGTGCAAATATCTAAACGATAAATCTTCCAGTTCCCACTTTAATTGCCCTATTCCTAATCTGTTTGCCAATGGTGCAAAAATATCAGCCGTTTCTTTAGCGGCAATGACGCGGTCTTCTTCATCCGCATTTTTTACATTACGTAAATGACATACCTGCTCGGCAAGCTTAATGACCACGGCGCGCACATCTTCAACCATGGTTAATAACATTTTTCGAATATTATCAACTTGCATAGTTCCTTTACCTTGATGCGATAAAGTACTAATAGTGGCCATTTGTGCAACCCCAGTTAACAGCATGGCTATATTACTACCAAGCTGCTCTTCTATGGTTTCTAGTGATATTAAATCGTTTAAAAAATACGGGGTTAAATACGCAGTAGCTAACGATTCGGGGTCGAGATTTAGCTCAGCTAAAATTTCAACCATTTCGATTGCAGTAGTTTGCCTGCTTTCATTATCACATTTTACGCAGAGCGCTTGCGCTTTAGTAAGTAGCTCTGCTTTTTCTTCAGATAAGGCAAGAAATGAAAGCCGCGTGCTAAAATCTGTTGTCTCATCTTGTTGATGTGATTGTCGTGTAGCTACCATAATGCGTTCTACCTCCGTTGAAATAACGCCATAGTTTCAATATGCCCTGTATGGGGGAACATATTCATTAGCCCAATTTTATTAAGCTCAAAGCCAGCTTGCGAAATAATTGCACTGTCACGAGCTAAAGTAACAGGGTCACAAGAGACATATAAAATAGTTTTAAACTGCTTTAAAGGTAATTGCTCTAATACAGACATTGCACCGGTACGAGAAGGATCGAGTACAAGCACATCTAAATTTTTACTAAACCATGGGGCGCTTTGTATGCTTTGCGTTAAATCAAAGCAATGAAACTGCGCATTGGTAATAGAGTTAGTTTGCGCATTTTGAGCAGCCATTGCAACCGCTGAAGTCACACCTTCTACGCCAATTACAGATTTTGCTTGTTTTGCCAACACTAATGAGAAATTACCAATGCCACAAAATAAATCCAATAAATTTTCATCACCTTTTAAATCAAGCCAATTTGCGGCTTGCTTTAACATAGCTTCGTTAACTTGCGCATTTACCTGAATAAAATTACCTAAACCAAATTCAAATTTTAGATCAAACTCTTTAAGATAATAAAACGGCATGGCTAAGTGTGAATGCTCAATTACATCGCTCTCGCTTTGCCATACAACTTCAAACTGTTGGCTTTTTGTTATGTGCTCAACCAAAGCCTTTGTATCATCGTTAATTGCTTTAGTGTGACGAATAACAACAAAGTTTTTCTCATCACTTTGGCATAACTGTAAATGGCTTATACTGTGCAGCGCTTTGTGTTGATTAATTAAACCATCAAAAAGTGTAAAAACATCTGCAAATACTTCATCAAGTACTGCACATTTATTAATACTGACAATATTTTTTGAACCACTGGCTCTGTAACCCACACGCATTTTTTTTGCTGCTTTATCAAACATAACGGCTATGCGAGCGCTGCGCCTGTAATGCACAGACTTACTTAATAATGGAGCTTGCCAGTTTAAGCTGTTTAATTTAGCAAACTTACTAAATAGCTGAGTAACTGCAGTTTGTTTTTCTACAACTTGTTGGCTTACTTC
The DNA here is from genome assembly GCF_015864395.1 of Pseudoalteromonas sp. SWYJZ12. Classification (NCBI taxonomy): domain Bacteria; kingdom Pseudomonadati; phylum Pseudomonadota; class Gammaproteobacteria; order Alteromonadales; family Pseudoalteromonadaceae; genus Pseudoalteromonas; species Pseudoalteromonas sp. SWYJZ12. Next base: position 127,896 of record NZ_JADYXH010000006.1, on the reverse strand, counting down.
TAAATGCTGTAATTGGCAGCCACCACACTGATTATAGTGCTCACAAAAAGCGTCTACTCTTGATTCACTCGCTTTAATAACTTTAATTACTTTTGCACTGCTGTATTTAGCTTTATCTTCGACGAGCATTGCTTTAACTGTTTCATTTGGTAATGCACCGCTTACAAAGCATACTTTATTATTATGCTTAGCAATGCCACGCCCTTGATGATCCATTCCCGTTATATTTAATTCTAATGTTTGTTGCTTAAGCGGTTTTTTTTTCGCTTTAAAAATTTGCGCCATTAGGCATTACCTTCAGTTTATTTATGAAGCACCTATATTTAGATGCTTTAGAATGCGTGTTGAACCGTATATACTCAAATCATACTAATAACGATAAAACGCTCCCATTATGACCAAATTAGGCTTACGCGATTCTGTTTTAACACTGACCCTGATCCCAACGGTGATCATAGGATTACTACTTGGTGGCTATTTTACAATAAATCGTTACATTGAGCTTGATGAAATTTTATATCAGCAAGGTACTACTATTTCTGAGCCCCTTGCTATTGCGCTTGAGCAACCCATGCTCGAAAAAAACAAACAGCTATTGAATCGCCTTATAAGCTACACACATAACAAGCACTCCCCTACAATTAAGTCGATTGCAATTTTTGATAAAAATAATGCGCTATTAATGACGAGTAATTATCACCGCTCATTTGAAAAGTTAATTAATCAAAAGACGCTCATAAATTTAAAAACGACCCACGTGCAAAAGTCAGATGAGCTTGTTACATTCTTCACGCCCATTATTAACCATACAAGTCACGACTCTAAATGGGATCCATCTGCTTTTCAGTCATCTCTGGGCACCGTTATTATACAGCTAAACAAAGACCAAGCGGTTATAGGGCAGCAACGTGCTTTATTAATTAGCGGTATTGTAATTATTTTATCATTGGTGTTTGCAGCAATTTTAGCTTTAAGGTTAAGCCGCATGTTTATGACGCCGCTTAATAAGTTAGTACTTGCAACCGACAAGTTAGTTGAAGGTAAAAGAAGTACTGGCCTTAACGACAACATGATAGGTGAATTTGAGCTATTGCGAGAAGGCTTAAATACCATTGCTCACACTATGGTGATGCAAAAAGATGAAATGCAAAAAAATATTGACCAAGCAACTAGCGACTACCGCGAAACACTAGAGCAATACGAAACTTCAAATATAGAGCTCTCATTTGCAAAAAAAGAAGCTCAAGATGCTAACCGCGTAAAATCAGACTTTTTAGCTAAAATGAGTCACGAACTTCGTACTCCGCTAAATGGTGTTATTGGATTTACACGCCAGCTTTATAAAACACCGCTGAATAAACATCAAAAAGATTATCTCGATACTATTATGCTATCAGCAAATAGTTTAATGACTATTATTAGCGACATTCTAGATTTCTCCAAACTAGAAGCGGGTGCAATGGAACTTGAGTCGATTCAGTTTCAACTTCGTGATGCTGTAAATGAAGTGATGACACTACTCGCTCCTAGCGCACACGATAAGCAATTAGAGCTATCCATTTACATTAACCAACAAGTACCAGATGACTTAACGGGCGATCCCACTCGCTTTAAACAAGTGCTGATAAACCTATTAAGTAATGCGATTAAATTTACTGAAAAAGGCTCCATTAAGGTCGACATAAGCCATCGGTTACTCGACGACGAACGTACTTCTTTACTTGTGTCAGTAACAGATACTGGCGTGGGTATACATGTGGATAAGCAAGACTCTTTATTTACGCCATTTGGGCAAGCAGACTCAAGCATTACACGTAAGTTTGGTGGTACAGGCCTTGGCCTCATTATTACCAAGCATATTGTTGAAGCAATGAATGGCCGCATAACATTAAACTCTGCACCAGGTAACGGTACCTGTTTTACATTCAATAGTGTGTTTAGTTTGCCCAATCATGTATTTACTAACGACTTACCGACTAAATCGCTCATTGGTAAGCGTATTTTGTATTTAGAGCCACACGAGCATACACATCACGCTGTACTTTCGTTATTGACTCAGTGGGAATCAAGCGTAACGGCATGTTTTAACGAGACTAGCTTTTTAGACGCTATAAAAAATACTGAACATAAATATGATGTTTGCTTAATTGGCCATATGGCATCAGTTGATGATATGCAGCAACTAAAAAGCTATGTGAAAGCCGTGCGTGAATCTACTGATTACTTATATTTAATGCTTAATACTGTATCGCACAATATGCGAGAAGCCTTTATAGGCAGCGGTGCTGATGCGTGTTTAAGTAAACCACTTAATCACCGTAAGTTGTGTGAGGTACTTGCCGCACCTTACAGGCTTGACCACCCTACTCATAATATTGAACAAAACGATCAAGCTTTGCTGCCGTTAAAAGTATTAGTTGTTGATGATAACGATGCCAACTTAAAACTTCTCCATACTTTATTAAGTGAACAGATTGAAGTAATAGAAACGGCACATAATGGTTCACAAGCATACAGCTTAAGTAAAAGTCATAAATACGACATAATTTTTATGGATATTCAGATGCCAATTATGGACGGTATAACCGCATGCAAGCTTATACAAGAATCATCACTTAATGAAGATACACCCATTATCGCTGTAACGGCACACGCCCTTCAAAGCGAAAAAGAGCAACTACTAAAAGATGGCTTTAAAGGCTATTTAACTAAGCCTATTGATGAAGATATGCTTAAACAAATTATTAGCGATCATAGTCCACAGACCCCGGTTAATCGCGATAAAGCTAAAACAGATACACCACAAAGTCCTGCACCATTTCAAAGTAGTCGAATTGATTGGGCACAAGCCCTGCAGCGTGCTGGCGGAAAGAGCGAGTTAGCGCTAGAGATGCTTAATATGCTACTTCTAAGCGTCCCTGAAACTCTTACATTGCTTGCAAAAGCGATAGAGAGCAATGATTGTCAGCAAGTCTTAAGTATTGTCCACAAGTTTCATGGCGCATGTTGCTACACTGGTGTACCTAAACTTAAATTACTCGCAGAAACAATTGAAACATCACTTAAAAATAAATGCTTGTTAGAGAATATTGAACCTGAATTATTTGAGTTACAGGACGAGCTTGAAAACTTACTTGCTGATGCAAGCGTAACTGAGTTACAAAGATAAGCTTTGAATTTTAGATACAAAAAAACGCGGCATTAACCGCGTTTTTTTAATTAAGCTTTTTAAATACTTATGTAGATTCGTATTACATTCTTGCTTCAATCATTAATCGTTTCATATCGCGTACGGCTTTATCGAGTCCATCAATCGCTGCACGAGCAATAATAGCGTGGCCAATATTTAGCTCATAAATCTCAGGCATCGCGGCAATGGGTTTAACGTTATGGTAATGAAGACCATGGCCAGCGTTAACAATCAAACCTAAGCTTGCTGCGTATTTAACACCTTCACGAATATGCTCTAACTCTTTGTGTAAATCAGTATCATTTGTTGCATCAGCATACGCGCCTGTGTGTATTTCTACATAAGGAGCACCACATTCTTTGGCTGCATCTAGTTGTGCTTTATCTGCATCAATAAATAGCGATACTTTAATACCCGCGTCGGTAAGCGTTTTTGTTGCGGCTTTAATTTTATCTATATTACCCGCTACATCTAAGCCGCCCTCGGTGGTTAACTCTTCGCGCTTTTCAGGTACTAAACACACGTACTCGGGTTTTACTTCAAGCGCTATTTGTATCATTTCATCGGTAACAGCGGTTTCAAGATTCATGCGAGTTTGGATAGTTTTAGCCATCACATAAACGTCGCGATCTTGAATATGGCGTCTGTCTTCACGTAAGTGAATCGTAATACCGTCTGCGCCTGCATGCTCTGCTACACTGGCTGCATGGGCTGGATCTGGGTAACTTGTTCCACGCGCTTGACGAAGTGTTGCAATATGATCTACGTTTACACCCAAAAGAATATCTTTCATTTTCTTACCTGTAAAATTACGTTTATTGAGAGGCCATAAATAGCTCACGGCTTTTTAATGGTTTACTACCTAATAAGGGTTTTAATAAATAGCGACTTAATTGCTTTGCCATATATAGCACATCACTTTGGCTAAAGTCATGATTTGCTATGGCGTTGAGTTGTTTGCCACTAAATCCAGAACGCGTATCTTCTTGTATTAAAAAACCAAGTTCGGGGAAATAACTATACGTCTGCTTTTCATCTATTGGTTCACCACTGGCATCAAAACTAAAATCAACGCCATAACCGAGTAATTCCAATAATTGAAATTCGTACGAGCGAAGCACTTCTTGTAAATTGGCTCCGCTGTTTAGGTTTCCTAGGTGGGATTTATATAGCTCAAATACTTGTTCAATTGGCTCATTAACAGGAACGATGCGATTAGTTAGCTCATTCAAATAAAAACCACAATAAAGCTCATCACCTTTTAAAAAGTGCGAGTTGCCATGCAGTTCAAACTTATTGATATATTTTAAATCGTACTTGCCACTGTAATTAACAAGGAGTGCCTGGAACGGCTGAAGTTGTGCTTTATGTTTAGTGGCCTGGCGACCACTAATTCGGGCCAGCATTCTTAACTGGCCAACGCCTTCTACAAGCATATCTAACATTACTTGGGAGTCACTATAAGGACGCCGATGTAATAAATACGCGGTGTAGAAGTCGCTATCCATTCACTAAGCTACTGCTTGGTTTAGTCTTCACTGTAGCCTAAGCTTCTTAGTGCACGTTCATCATCAGCCCAACCCGACTTAACTTTAACCCAAAGCTCTAAAAACACTTTGTTATCAAGCATTTCTTCTATGTCTTTACGGGCTTCACGGCCAATGGTTTTTAGCTTTTCGCCTTTATTACCAATAACCATGCGTTTTTGTGTTTCGCGCTCAACAAGAATTAACCCATTGATGTGCCAAATACCGTTGTCTTGCCACTTAAACTGCTCAATTTCAACAGTCACAGAATACGGTAGCTCTTCACCCATAAAACGCATTAGCTTTTCACGAATAACTTCAGCTGCCATAAAGCGCATCGAACGGTCAGTTACATAATCTTCAGGAAAGTAAAATTCGCAAGGAGGTAAGCGTTTAGTTACTTCTGCTTTGATTAAATCAACGTTTTTACCTTGCGTTGCTGATACTGGCATAATTCCAACAAAATCAAACTTGTCACTTAACCACTTCATATGAGGCAATACAAGATCACGGTCTTTAACTTGGTCAATTTTATTAATAACTAATAATACAGGCTTACCACTTTGCGATACTTTATTAAGTACCATATCGTCATCTGCATTCCAATGAGTGCCTTCAACGACAAAAATAATAAGCTCTACATCGCCGATAGAACTAGACGCTGCTCGATTCATTAGACGGTTAATAGCACGCTTTTCTTCAACGTGTAGACCCGGTGTATCTATGTATACCGCTTGGTGTTTATCTACGGTATGAATACCCATAATACGATGACGTGTTGTTTGTGGTTTACGTGAGGTAATACTCACTTTTTGCTCAATGATTTCATTAAGCAAAGTCGATTTACCTACGTTTGGTCGACCGACAATCGCCACCATTCCACAAAATGTATCTACATCACGTTCATGAGGCTGTATTAAGGTATCAAGGTTCATTTTTAAGTATCTTCAATGCTTTTTCAGCAGCTTTTTGTTCGGCCTTACGGCGCGAGCTACCAACAGAAATTATGCTATCCATTCCATCAACAATACATTCAACCGTGAATGTTTGATTGTGTGCTTGGCCTTGTGTATCAACCACTGTGTAGCCCGGTAACGATAATTTACGGGCTTGTAAATACTCTTGCAGCAGGGTTTTAGGATCTTTCTGGTTAAGCCCTGGTGAAATAGCATCCAAACGTGATTGGTACCACGCCAATATAAGATCGCCACAACTGTCGATACCTGAATCTAAAAATGCAGCGCCTATAATCGCTTCTACTGCATCAGCAAGCGTTGACTCGCGACGAAAACCGCCACTTTTAAGCTCGCCCGGCCCTAAGCGTAAATAATCGCCTAGACCAAATTCAAGACCAAACTCGGCAAGTGTTTGACCACGCACAAGTGTTGAACGCATGCGGCTTAAATCGCCTTCACGCGCTTTAGGAAATTTGGCATAAAGTGCATTGGCAATCACAAAGCTTAAAATCGAGTCGCCTAAAAATTCTAGTCGCTCATTATGTTGGCCTTTGTGGCTGCGGTGCGTCATTGCTTGTTCAAGTAAACCTTGATCAGCGAATTCATAGCCAATTTTTTTATATAATTCTGTTACATTTTTTTTCATCGTTACTGAATATTACCTAGGCGTTCAAAGCGAACACCAGTTGGAACCCATCCTGGTAAAATATCATCAGGGCCATTCTCAAATTCAAAACTCATCCATATAAAGACAGCTTTACCCACCAAGTTTTCTTTTGGTACAAAGCCCCAAAAGCGACCATCTTGGCTGTTGTCGCGGTTATCACCCATCATAAAATAATGATCAGCAGGAACAGTCCATTCATCAGAAGGCGTGCCCGGTTGCTGATAGTAACGCCCTTTTCTTTCAGGCGCTTGTGGGTTGATTAATATATCATGCGTAACTGTTGTTAAATTTTCATTCACACGAGCTAGAGGCATTGGGCCTTGTTTAAATTCGTTATCATTAATTAGTTTAAAATCAATTTTATTGAATTCATTACATAAAAGCTCACCCTGTTGGGTTTCGCCTTCTTTACAGTTTGGCTGAATATATAAACGTTTATCACGATAAACAATTTTATCGCCAGGTAAACCAATCGTACGTTTAATATAGTCAACACTTTCATCTAAAGGGTATTTAAAAACAACAATATCACCACGTTCAGGCTCACCGATATCAACTAACTGAGTGCGCCAAACTGGGTCTTTTATTCCATATGAATACTTTTGTACTAAAATAAAGTCACCCACTAACAGTGTAGGCATCATTGAACCAGATGGAATTTGAAACGGTTCAAAAATAAATGATCTAAAAATAGTAATTGCTGCAATCATCGGGAAAATCGACTTTGCTGTTTCTGTTAGTACTGGTTCTGGTGCAATTAATGCCGCAGTTTCTTCATCTAACGGAGCTCCAGCAGACGTTTGCGCTATCGCTAAGCGTTCCTGTCTTTTAGGTGCATACATTAAGTGATCTATTAACCATATTAAGCCTGAGCCTAAGGTTAATAGCACCAATAAAACTGAAAAATAACCAGCCATTTATAATCCTTTGTTTTTATTTACCAACTTTTAAAATAGCTAAAAACGCTTCTTGAGGCACTTCAACATTACCTACTTGCTTCATACGTTTTTTACCATCTTTTTGCTTTTTAAGTAGCTTTTTCTTACGACTCACATCGCCACCGTAACACTTAGCAATTACGTTTTTACGTAACTGTTTTACCGTAGTACGTGCAATAACGTGTTGTCCAATCGCTGCTTGAATCGCAATATCAAACATTTGACGAGGAATAAGCTCTTTTAATGCATCAGCTAACTGACGACCACGAGACTGAGCACCATCGCGGTGAACAATAATCGCAAGTGCGTCAACACGCTCACTATTGATTAAAATATCAACACGCACCATATCTGATGTTTGAAAGTGTTTAAAGTTATAATCAAGCGATGCAAAACCACGGCTTGTTGATTTTAATTTATCAAAAAAGTCCATTACCACTTCAGCCATAGGTAGCTCGTACGTAACAGCTACTTGCTTTCCGTGATAGGTCATTTTTGTTTGGCTGCCGCGTTTTTCAATACACAAAGTAATAACATTACCTAAGTATTCTTGTGGTACCAAAATATTAGCTTCAACAATCGGCTCACGAATTTCTAAAATATCGTTTACTGCAGGTAAATCAGACGGGTTATCAATCTGGAATGTACCTTCTTTAGTAACTATCTCATAGATTACCGTAGGTGCCGTTGTAATTAAATCAATATCGTATTCACGCTCTAAACGCTCTTGAATGATTTCCATGTGTAGCATACCTAAAAAGCCACAGCGGAAACCAAAACCTAATGCAGTTGAATTCTCTGGTTCAAAGAATAACGACGCATCGTTTAAGCTTAATTTATTAAGCGCATCACGGAATGATTCATACTCATCTGATGCAATTGGGAACATACCTGCATAAACCTGAGGCTTAATTTTTTGAAAACCAGGTAAACGAAGTGGAGCCGCATTTTTTTGATGAGTTATAGTATCGCCTACTGGCGCACCATGTATCTCTTTGATGCCAGCAATAACAAACCCTACTTCACCTGTTCTTAAAATACCGGTGTTAGTTTGCTTAGGTGTAAACACACCCACTTGGTCGGCAGTATGTATATGCTCATTCGACATTATTTTTATTTTGTCGCCAGTGCGTAATTCACCGTGCTTAATACGCACTAATGATACAACGCCTTGGTATGGGTCAAACCAAGAATCGATAATAAGTGCTTGTAGAGGTCCATCTGTATCGCCTACTGGCGGCGGAACATCTCTAACAATCATTTCAAGAACTTCGGCAATACCTACACCCGTTTTAGCGCTACATTGCACTGCATCAAGGGCATCAATACCAATAATCTCTTCAATTTCTTCTGCAACGCGCAAAGGATCCGCTTGCGGTAAATCGATTTTGTTAAGTACTGGAATTACTTCTAATTCCATTTCAATAGCGGTGTAACAGTTAGCTAATGTTTGTGCTTCAACGCCTTGGCCTGCATCGACAACGAGTAGTGCACCTTCACATGCAGCTAAAGAACGCGATACTTCATATGTAAAATCAACGTGTCCTGGAGTATCAATGAAATTAAGTTGATAAGTTTCGCCATCGTTCGCTTTGTAATTCAACGTTACACTTTGCGCTTTAATGGTAATACCACGTTCGCGCTCAATATCCATTGAATCCAAAACTTGTTTTTGCATTTCACGGTCGGTTAAACCGCCACAAACTTGGATCAAACGATCTGAAAGGGTCGATTTACCATGGTCAATATGGGCGATGATCGAAAAATTACGGATATGCTTCATAAACTGGATTCTATACTTCTATTTTAATGGACTAAATATGAATACCTAAGTGACTTGAAAATACTTGCTGTAGGATGCCATAAGCTCAGTTTGTAAATTACAAACATCACGAATGCTTTTTAATATTGATTAAAACCATTTTATTTATTGAATAACAATAAGTTAAATTTATTTAACTTACATAATTCAGCTAGATAAAATAATTTAAAAAACCACTATTCCCTGTATTTCCAAGTTACTTTGGTATAAAACGGCAATTTTACATTTAATTGGCGTCAATCACCATCTATTTGAGTTAAAGGGATACTAATTGGGTGAATTTTTATAACTTTTATATCGTGCTTTAGCGATTTCACGCGAGTTTTAGCTATAAAGAAACCAGTAACACCACCTAACGCTGCCGCTAATATTTGCCAACCTTCACTTATTAAAAATAACTCAGATGCAATCATTGCAAACACAAGACTTAAAAATAGAGGTAGCATGTATACCGCAAATGCATGCTTAACGACGTGGCTATCGTCAAGTGACAAAGTTACTTTTTGCCCTATTTCAACAGAGGATTCGAATTTATAAGGGAAGGTTTTTTTTGCAGTGCCAAATAGCTTACCAAACACTTGTGAGCCGCAACGACCATTGCAGCCTTCACAAGCTTGTTTTTGTTGTGCTTCTAAATGAGCAATGTGGCCATCGAGGGCCACAACAGTGAGGGTTTGTTCAATCATAACAATCCTTACGAATCGTTTATAATGCGCGGGTAACTGACTCAGCAATCGCTTTTGCGGTCATACTCGGTACATTACCAACAACCGATACATCAAAATTACCGCCATTATGCACATATACTGTCGTTGCACCAGAGGTTAGTGCACCACTTAAACGCTTACCCGGTAATGGACGCTGAATAAATACCGAAATTTCAACAAAACCATCAGAGAACAAGTAATAGTCTGTTAATTCGTTATTTAAATCGAGCTTATGTCTGTCTGATTTTAGTAATTCAAAGCCATCCGGTAACCAACTAATTTGCCAGTTAGTCGCTGTACTGTCTTCGTTTATAAGTGCATCGTTTGGTAAAGGCGTTGGAAAGTTTCGATTGAGGACTTCAAGTAACATACCTGCTGGCTGCTCTGTCACACTAATGTGAGTAAGCTGTAACTGCTCTAAGGCCTCACCTTCATGGTTAACGTACGCGGCTTTTAGTAACAACGACGACTCCATATCCAGCCAAATCCAATAATTATATTTATACTCGTCTTTAGATTCTATGCGAACTAGTTGTGCAGCACGCCCAGCAATACGACCTTTCCCGCCTAGTACAAAATCATAGTGCGCGCTTAAGCGATCTATATCTTTAAAAAGTACTTCAGGGATTGGACCCGCTATTGAATCTGTTTTTAGGGAGTATGGTTCTGACTGAGGTTCAAAATAAGTAACTTGGTTGTCAATACGGACCATTTCAAGCCCAGCACCATTAAGTAAACTTAAATGCTCAAGTTCTGTGTCACCTTGTAAAGCATGCACCCATCGGTAGGGCTCCATTGTTTTACCTTTGACAACCACAAACGAAGCGTCAAAATTACGGGTGTGAACGGCATTAGCCATTTTTAGTAATAAATCTTTGGCAGGATTTGTGTCGTTGGCAAATGCATTAAAGCTTACTACCAACGACAGAACAAAAGTGATTACTTTCATTTAATTAGTTTTTTTCCTCAGACGCTTTGGTATTAGTTTGCGCTGTTTCTAAAGAATTCGCAACTCGTGCTTGGCGTTGATGCTCAAGAACTAATGCGCCAATACGTTGTTGCTGTAATTCACGTAAACCTTGCTCTGCATTTTCAAGCGCAGGCTCAGATGAGTAACTTACTGGCGACGCCATACCTGTCAGCGGTGTGGTTTGTAGTAATGGAATTTCGCTTTGTTGCTCGTTGTTACTTTGAGGAAGCGTATTAACTCCCACAATAGCAAACATTGCCACACTGGCTGCAATTGCTAGTTGAGCAACTGGCTTGCGCCAATTAAAAGCCACTACTTTATTATCTTGTACCGTCTCAGTGATTGCTTGAGGCTGTGTTTTTGACTGACTAAAGTCAGCATAAACAGGCTCGCTTTCAAGTGCTAATGCAACGCGATCGCTAATATCAATATGTATGTCGTTATTATTTTTTTGAGCACGCATCGCATCACCAATTAACGCATAACGGCCAAACGTAGTTACATCTTGCTCTGCAATTTTTGCATCAGTCAGATGTTGCTCGCCATCAAGTAATGCCGATAACGCTTCGTTATCTAACTTGTTAAGGTGTGCTTTTGTCATACTAAGACTCGCCTATTAATGGGTTTAATTTGTTATCTATTGCTTCACGGGCACGAAATATACGCGAACGCACAGTCCCGACCGGGCAATCCATTACCACTGCTATTTCTTCATAGCTCATCCCTTCGATTTCTCTAAGGGTGATTGCGGTTTTAAGATCTTCAGGCAAACTATCAATCGTATTAAAAATAACAGCGCGTACTTCTTCGCTTAAAAGTAGGTTTTCAGGAGATGCATTAGATCGCATTGAATCTGCACAATCATAAAACTCGGCATCTTCAGCGTCTATATCATTTGCTGGCGGCTTACGCCCCTGGGCTACTAAGTAATTTTTAGCACAATTAACGGCAATACGGTATAACCACGTGTAAAAGGCGCTGTCACCTCTAAAGTTAGGAAGTGCACGGTAAGCTTTAATAAAAGCCTCTTGTGCTACATCAGCAATATCGCCTTGGTTTGATACATAACGTGAGATCAAACCTGCAATTTTGTTTTGATACTTCTTTACTAATAGGTTGAAGGCGTTTTTATCTCCTTGCTGGACCCTTTTTACTAGCACTAAATCTAATTCCTGCTCGCTCATTCGAGCCGGTACTCCTATGTCTGATTTTTGCTTGTTATTCATATTGTCGTCATTGTTCACAAATACTCTGACCTCTTTATGAATAAAAAGTTCTGCTTAATATTATTTTTTTATAAAATAGATGATAAATAACGGCGCTAAGCCTTTAAAATCACTACGTAGTAGTATGACAAATATGGTACAACTACAGATATTAAAAACAAATATTGCTCTATACGAGCATTGTAACCGCAAAGTACCTCTGACATGAACCAAAATAAACATCACATTGCAGATGTCGCTATTATAGGTAGCGGCGCAGCAGGCTTATCACTTGCATTATCTCTAGCTAATTATTGTAACGTTACCGTGATCAGTAAAGGAGCGCTTACAGAAGGTTCTACTTTATATGCTCAAGGTGGTATAGCAGCTGTATTTGATAAACAAAACGACAGCATAGAATCTCATGTTGAAGATACACTCGATGCGGGCGGCGGTTTATGCGACAGAGACGCTGTTCATTATACTGCCAGCAATGCTCACGATTGCCTACAGTGGTTAATCGACCAAGGTGTTCCCTTTGATATGGAGTTTGATAGCAAAGGAAAAGAGCGTTTTCATTTAACACGTGAAGGCGGTCACAGCCATCGTCGTATTTTGCATGCAGCCGATGCTACTGGCAAAGCTGTGCAAACCACGCTTATTAGCCAAGTTAAAATTCATAAGAATATAACGCTCTTAGAGCAATACAATGCTATTGATTTAATTACAGATAAAAGCGCCGGAAAAACAGGATCACACATTGAAGGTATGTATGTGTGGAACAAAAAAGCTAAAAAGGTAGAAACCATTTCAGCTAAATTTGTTGCTCTTGCCACTGGTGGCGCAAGCAAAGTGTATTTGTATACATCTAATCCAGATGTATCAAGTGGTGATGGCATTGCAATGGCATGGCGCGCAGGCTGTAAAGTTGCCAATATGGAATTTAATCAATTTCATCCAACGAGCCTTTATCATCCAGAGCTACAAAACTTTTTAATTACAGAAGCTATGCGCGGTGAAGGGGCTTATTTAAAACGACCTGATGGCACTCGTTTTATGAAAGACTTTGACAGCCGTGAAGAACTTGCTCCACGCGATATAGTGGCACGCGCAATCGATTTTGAAATGAAGCGTTTAGGTGCTAATTGTGTTTATTTAGATATTAGCCACAAAGATAAAGACTTTATTATTGAGCACTTTCCTACTATTTATGCAAAATGCCTAAGTGTAGGGCTTGATATAACAAAAGAAGCAATCCCAGTTGTACCTGCTGCGCATTACACTTGTGGTGGCGTAATGACCGACTTTAACGGTAAAACAGATCTCGATAACTTGTATGCTGTTGGCGAAGTCGCTTACACAGGCCTACATGGTGCAAACCGTATGGCAAGTAATTCATTATTGGAATGTATTGTATTTGCCCACGCTGCAGCTAAAGATATTTTAAGTAAAATTGAACATGCACCAGAGCCAATGGCTCTACCTCATTGGGATGAAAGCCGTGTTAGTAACTCTGATGAAGAAATTGTTATTACCCATAACTGGCATGAACTACGTTTATTTATGTGGGATTATGTAGGTATTGTACGCTCTACTAAACGCTTAGAACGTGCACTGCATAGGGTTGAGTTGCTGCAGCAAGAAATACATGATTATTATGCAAACTTTAGAGTAAGTAATAACTTGCTTGAGCTTCGTAACTTAGTACAAGTGTCAGAACTCATTATTAGAAGTGCAATGGAGCGAAAAGAAAGCAGAGGCCTACATTATACTATTGATTACCCTGAACAAAATGAAAATCCAACACCGACTATTTTGACTCCAAAACGCAATTAATCGCGCTTAAAGTAGCACGTTTTAGACGCGCATAGCTTTGTTCATTAACACCATTGGCTGAAATTATAAGCCAATGGTTGTTACTAAAACCTTTAATATGTAGCCATATATTATTGCCATAAAAACGGCTTTTTTTACTAATTTCACCCTGAATTTTTAAACCCTCACCCTCAAACCTAAATAGCTTGGGTTCTAGAATTATAACGCCATGGTTTGGATGAATTACCAACACTTTTTGCCACACTAAAAAGCCAGCTAATATATTAATTATCAAACAAAAAAGCATAGCTAGTAGCGAATCTAAAAATAAACATAATATTAAACTGAGCATGCAAAAAAAGACCACAATAGGTTTGTGGTCAGCGTTATTATTAGTAACTGTAAACCTATACACGAACTCGGTCTAAGATCAGCGAAACCATACCGTTTAACTGCTCATCTTTACATTCTTGATGACCCATAAACCATGCAAATAAGTCAGGGTCTTCTTCTGTTAGCAAACGCTGAAAAATAGCCTGTTGCTCTGCGCTTAAAGAGTCGTATGCTTCTTCAACAAACGGCATAAACAAAACATCAAGCTCTAACATGCCACGACGGCAAGCCCAACGAATACGTGCTTTACTATGAATTTCAACCATTTTAAACCTCATACTTAATTGACTCGAGTTTAACAAACACAAGCCTATTTAGCAGCTATTAATCTCTCATTAAAGAATAAACCCGCACCAATAAGCGCTTGTCTGTACCATACGTAACAACTGCGTTATTATGTCACTTCATTTATATTGCAAAGAAGGTTTTTATGTCGAGCGTTTATGCATGTCCGTTATCTCATCAACTTATTAGCCTCTGCGGTGCTGATAAATTATCTTATTTACACGGGCAAATCACTCAAGATCTAAATAAATTAACCAGCAGTAATTATTTGTGGGCTGGCCATTGCAGCGCTAAAGGTAAACTTTGGGGCGTATTTAAATTATTTTCTTATCAAGACAGCTACTACCTTACAGGCAGCGAAAACGAAGTAGAAAAATCGTTAGCTGAGCTAAAAAAGTATGCCGTATTTGCAAAAGTTGACATTAGTGCATGTTCAAAGCGATTAATTGGTCTCATTGGTGATGATTTATCGGATGTACTCGCACAACTTGATATTAACTTTGAAGGTGATGCGAGCGCGTGTGACTTTGAAAGCGGTAAAGCACTAAAATTAGCTGATAACCGTGTTTTATTGATGGTCGATAGCCAGTTTAGTATGCCTGATGACGTATCTACACTTGATAACGAAGCTCCTTGGCAACAAGCATCTATGCTTGCAGGTGAACCTCAGTTAAGTGCAGATGCAATTGGCGAGTATGTTCCTCAAATGGTAAACCTACATGCTATTGGCGGTATAAGCTTTAAAAAAGGGTGTTATACCGGTCAAGAAACTGTGGCTCGTATGAAGTACCTAGGTAAAAATAAGCGTGCAATGTATATAGTCTCAGGTCAAAGCGAAGGGATACTTTCAGAGCCCGATTTAGAAACCCAATTAGGCGAAAACTGGCGCCGTGCGGGTAAACTCATTGCACAAAGCTTTAATGAACAAACAAATAAATTAACAGGCCTCGTTGTGTTGCCAAACGATACTGATGTAACTCAGGTACTTCGTGCAAAACACACACCTCAGGTGGAGCTAAGCATTCTGCCTCTACCCTACTCTCTTGAAGATGAATAAATAGGAATGACTATGATCGTTGCGGCAAACAAAGTGGTAAAAATGCATTATTCGGTAATGGATAATGATGGCAATAGCATTGATAATTCGTTCGGTGGTGAGCCACTACACTTTATCATTGGCACAGGCTACTTAATTTCAGGCCTAGAAAATGCTTTGCAAGGCAAACAACCAGGCGACACACTTAGCGTAAAAGTTGAACCTGATGAAGGTTATGGCGAACGCCACGATAACCTAATGCAAGCTGTACCTAAGTCGATGTTTGAAGGTATGGAAATTGAAGTCGGCATGCAATTTCGTGCATCAACAGATGATGGTGACCAATCAGTAATGATCATCGATATCCAAGATGAAGAAGTTATTGTAGATGGTAATAACCCACTTGCAGGCATAACACTTAACTTTGATGTAGAGATATTAGAAGTACGTGATGCAACCGAAGAAGAACTCACTCATGGTCATGTACATGGTGAAGGTGGATGTGGTCACGACCACTAATACACTGTTAAACCAAGTAAAAAAGCGCCTAGGGCGCTTTTTTTATATCATATTGTTGCGCTTAACCGTTTCAGTTTTTGCCTTACTAGGCAGCGCGATTGATACATTATTTTCTTTTAGAGCGGCTAGTAAACCTTTTTGATCGTTTGTGCCAACTCGATACAAAGTGCCATCTTTAAGCGTTAGCTGTATTGCACTAAAGCCAGATACTGTATACACCCAACCATCGTGAGTAATTCGCATACCAATACCGTGTCTGTAAGAGTTTTGAACAGCCTTAGCTTCTACTACTTCGCCAAGCTCAATGCTTTGCCCTGCAACGCCTGGGCCAAACGCCCAGCTAATTTTTTTATCATCTACTTTTACTGTTAGACCATGGAACAAAAAGCCCACCAGCACTAAAATCCCAGCAAATATCATTAAAGGTCCATCAGCGCCTAACAAGTTCCATGCAAGCGCTACAAAACCGCCTATCCACGCTAATACAAAAAAGATAAACACCGCATACTGTTTATGCTGATACATAATATTCTCTAAATTAAATAAATACTTAAAAGCTGTACACCAATGTAGCACTCAGCTCTGAGTCAAACTTGAGTTTATCATCTTCGGGTTTTGAATTATAACGATACATGTAGGTAAATTTGAGTGATACCGCACCAATCACTTGGCTTATTAGTGCGGTTTCCGATTTTAAGCGAGAATTAAGACCTGAGAGCGACTGCTCTATACTCACATCTTGATTAAAACGAGTACGCTTAGAAACCAAACGTTCCCACTGCATTGCAACACGTACTAAATAACCAGTTTTATTAATTTCATCTTCGCTCACATCCGAATCTTCATCGGCTACTGAACGGTATAAACCAGGTCCTATATCAATATCTACTTTGTTTTTAGAGCCTTGGTATACACGCGCACCATAGCCTGTTGCCACCGTACTTTTAAAATCAAGTCCACTAAACTCATCTTCTTCGTAATCACCGTAAATAAAAAATGAGGAGTTTTTAACACCTACTTTATAGTTACCTTGCGCTGATACAAAAACACGATTAGCTGTAACATCAGTGCCACCGCTTTCATCGTTCTCATCACGCTTATAAAGAGAGTCTATTTTAAATTGGTTACGCCACTTTTCAAAGTCTTGGTATAAATTACCTTTGAGCTTAAAACTGGTCGAATTGGTGTTACCTTTACTTAGAATAAAGCCAAATTCAGTATCACCGTAGAACATGTCACCTTTGTGTAACTCATGAATTTCTTCATCAGAGAGCTTGCCATATTCATGAAAATCTTCAAATGGATCAACGGCCCAACTTGGGCAGCTAATTATTAAAAAAATTAAAAATAAATACTTACGCACAATACTCTCTCTGCACACAATTATAAAAATAAGCAGTATTGCTTATTCAGTTTCTTTCCATAAAATATGACAAAACGGAGCATCTTTATCACGACTAATCAAAATTTTAGCAAACAAAACATCATCATTTTCAAATTCTAAACCAACCAACACCTGAATAAAGTGCTCTGGCTCTATTTCAAGGGCTACAAAGTCTTGCCACTGGTCATCTGGCTCGTCTTCTTCAATAAAGCCTAGGTCTTCTCTAAACTCATTAAAGTCTTCAACATCTTTTTCACTCAAGTTATTTGGCGCTAGCTCTAAAAAAATATCATAAGCTTGGTGAGTAGCTTCTTCTACCGTATATAAACGTGGACCCGACATATGTGCTTAACCTTAAGCTTTTAAGTTGCGCTATATTATCAAATCTCATCATCATTTTGATAAAAAAAAGCGTAAAACACTGACTTTTTTGTAACTGAGTCATGCTTTATTCAGCATACAGCTCAAACAATAAATAACAATTTAACTAACCCATTGAATACCAAGATTACTTTTTTAATTTAAGCTTAAAATAACAACGTAAAAAATTTTATTATCTCAAGTTCTAATTGTTTAGCTTTTTCTCATCTAAATCTAACCCTTTAAGACTACAGCTTTAGCAATAAATTCCATTTATTTAAAAAATACCGTCACTTTACTTAATTCTTATAACAACATAAGCTCAACTAACAGGTCAGAGGAGTGTGTAATGATAAAACTAGAAAAACAAAATGGCATTGCAACCGTCACGCTTAGCAGAGCAAAAAAACAAAACGCATTAAGCTTTGAAATGTTTGTAGAGCTAAACAAAGCCATTAAAAACATAAAAAGAGATCGCAGTATTCGTGCTGTAGTAATAAAAGGCGATGGCGAGCATTTTTGTGCAGGGCTTGATATATCAGCCGTAATGGCGGCACCATTGAATATTATAAAATTATTGCTTAAATGGTTACCTGGCAATCAAAATTTAGCGCAAAAAGTAGTATTAGGCTGGCAATCACTCAGCGTGCCCGTTATTGCACAAATTGATGGCAACTGCTTAGGGGGTGGATTACAAATAGCGCTGGGTGCCGATTACAGGATTGTTCATGTTGATGCCAAGCTTGCCATTATGGAAGCGCGTTGGGGGTTGTGCCCCGATATGGGCGCCAATGTAATGATGAGCGGTTTAGTTAAGCGTGACCAAGCCCTTTGGCTTGCAAGCCACGCAAACCCAATCACAGCACAACAAGCAAATGAGCTAGGTTTAGTTACTCAGCTTACCGATGATACTCAACAAGCCACTCAAAACATGCTCAGTACATTACTTGAGCGCTCACCCGATACGCTTGCTGCTATTAAACGTGTTACACAACTTAGCTATAAACCAAACCAACGAAAAATACTCGCTAAAGAAACTTTCAGCCAAATTCGCTTACTGCTAAACCCAAACACTAAAAAAGCAATTGCTAAAGCAAAAGGAAAAGCGGATATAACCTACGCAAATACAAAGCACTGGTAGACTATTGCACAATGCATAAAAGAGTTTGATTTGTTAAAGTTAAGCTCTTATCTTTTCTGTGAGCCACTTTGATGAAATATCTGCTCAGTAGCGCTATTATTTTACTATGTTTAGCCTGCGCTAAACTCATTATGCACTTTATTGGTGGAAGCTTTCCTGCACCGTTACTCGCTATGGTTATTTTATTAGTTTTACTCTTATCGGGTATTGTAAAAGAGCAACATATAAAACCATGCGCCTCCCCTATTTTAAATATTATGCCTATCTTTTTCATTCCAGCGGGTGTGGGATTTATTGAGCATCTCGGCCTTATAAAATCGCACTGGGCATTTTTAGCATCAGTTGTGGTGCTTGTCCCTATAACTACGTTATTGCTTGTTAGCAGTGTAATTGCGTACTTTAAGGGAAGAGAAAATAATGACTAATTTTACTTTTTCCGCTATTTCAGAGCTACAGCCTAATTTATGGTGGCTAAGTATTCCTTTTATTATTGTATTATTTTTAGCACTAAGGGCCGTAAACCAAAGTATAAAAAACAGCGTATTTAAATCGCTCACCAACCCCGTATTTTTAAGTATTAGTATTATCGCTTTACTACTCGTTAATCTAAATTTGCCTTATACGCAATTTGCCACGCACAGCAAATTACTAAGCTGGTTATTAGAGCCCGCAATTGTGGCTCTAGCGCTTCCTTTATATCAGCAGTTTACACACATACGAAAAAATCTATTACTCATAGTCGCAACATGTAGCTTAGGCATTGTTAACGCAACCGTTGTGGCATTTTTGCTAAGCATATTATTTAACGCACCTGCACAGCTAAGTGCATCTGTTGCCGCACTCAGTGTGACGACCCCAATATCTTTAATTGTTACCGACTCGTTAGGAGGGATTAGCTCACTTGCTGCGGCTTTAGTTATTTTTATTGGTTTACTAGGCGCTTTATTTGGTTTTATGCTTTTTAAACTCATTAATATTTTTAATCACGAATCTCAAGGCGTTGCCATGGGCACAGCTTGCCATGCAATTGGGACCGCTGCTGCTATTGCTGAGCATCCAAAAGTAGGCGCTTACTCATCAGTTGCAATGGCACTAAGTGCTTTATTAACAGCGATTATAGTGCCGCTGTTATATCCATTTTTAGTCAATATTTTGCTATAGTTGGAAAAATACAACATAGCCCTAACATAGAGCGCTTTATGATCAGTTCTGAAATCGAACAGTTTGAAAAATATTACACCATGCTTACTGAGTATATGGTTACCTACAGTATGCAAATTGTTGGCGCTATTTTTATCGTCCTCATTGGTTTGTGGATAGCACAAAAGCTTGCCAAATTTGTAGCCGCGTTAATGACCCGCCATAACGTTGATATTACGCTCACAAACTTTGTCAGTAGCGTGGTAAAAGTACTGCTCATTGTAATGGTTATAATTATTGCACTTGGCAAAATAGGTATCAGCGTTACGCCATTTGTCGCAGCCATTGGTGCTGCGTCTTTAGGTGCAGGTTTAGCGCTGCAAGGAATGCTTTCTAATTATGGTGCAGGCCTTGCCATTATAGCCACTCGACCTTTTGTTGTTGGTGATACTATTGAAGTTAAAAATGTAAGCGGCCAAGTTAAAACAATTGAGCTTGGCTACACTATTTTAATCAATGAAGAAAAAGTAGAAATCACCATTCCAAATAAGCACATAGTGGGTGAAATACTTCATAACTCATTTAGTTACTCATTGGTCAAAGGTGAAATAGACATAGCCTATAGTGCTTGCTCTGATAACGCGATTAGCCTCATTGAAGACGTACTTAAAGCACATGAATTAGTCGCACAAAATCCGTTATCACAAGTGGGTATTGAACGCTTCGCCGATAGCGGTGTTACAATAAGCTACCGATATTGGGTGCCTACTACTAAAATTATCGAAACCAAACTGGCTATTAACGGTGGTGTTTATAAAGCAATTAATAACGCTGATATTGAAATTCCATTCCCTCAACGCGTCATTACAATTAACAAAGCCGACCTAGAAAGCTAATTTATTTTTATTTTGAGCTTGCATATCTGCAAGCTCATCCTTTACTACCCCCCCCCTCTGCTCAGAATAAACTCAAATAGTTGTGTTATAGATTTATTTGCCATATAAATAGTGTTAATAAATATCAATACGCACTTAATTTTAATAATAAAAAAACAATAATGAGTAATGATGATGCGCAACCCCTTCTACCTAGGCGATTGGCAAGTAACACCTTCAACTAACTCAATTCAGCTCACTGGTAAAGCCAAACAGTTAGAGCCCAAAGCGATGGAAGTTTTATTGCATTTGTGTCAACAAAATGGCGACATTGTAAGCAGCGATGAATTGCTCAATAAATGCTGGAAAAATACTGATATTGGCGATAATCCATTACATAAAACTATCACTCAGCTAAGAAAAGCGCTCGGTGATAAAGCCAATGAACCACATTATATTGAAACTATCCGTAAACGTGGCTACCGCATTATTGCAAAATTATCTTTTCCGTTAGCAGATCCTATACCAAGCACTAAAAGTACATGGCAGGGAGGATCCCCTTTCTTAGGCCTGCGTGCATATAACCCAAATGATACCCACGTTTTTTTTGGCCGTACCCAATCTATAGCTACCCTGCTGGAAAGGATATCTAGCCAGGTAAATTACGGTCGTGCTTTTTGCTTAATACTTGGCCCTAGTGGTACAGGTAAATCCTCGCTTGTTAATGCTGGAATTTTACCAAAACTGCTAGATGAGCGAGGCTATAATGGCATCGGGGTTATTTCCTACACCCAGATCGACTTTGCAGATGTGCATAAAAATAGACTTTTTCTAGATTTAGCTTCTGCATTACTTGATTGGGATATAAACGCCCAGCCTGTGTTTGAAGGATTAAGCGCGCAAACACTTGCAGAGCAACTAGAATTGGCAATAGATGGCGTAATTAACGCCATACAAGCTGCACTTAGTAAAGCCTCTACACAACTTAAAACACCCCAGTTATTTTTATTTATTGACCGCTTAGAAGTACTGCTTTCTTCTCCTATATTTAGTAGCGAAACACGCAGCCATTTCTTATCGGTTATTGAGCGCTTAGCAATCTCTAAAGCTGTGATTGTATTTAGTGCGTGTCGTAACGACTTTTACCCTTTAGTGGTTGAACAACCAAGTTTAATGGCAGGCAAAGCTCATGGCGCGCACTACGATTTAACACCGCCAAACCGCCAAGAGCTTCAACAGATTATTCGCCTGCCAGCGTTAACCGCTAATTTAACGTTCTCCAATGACCCACAAACCCAAACACCACTGGATGAAATATTGTGCGCCGATACAGCTAATAACCCCGATGCATTACCCATGCTGCAATACACATTGCAAGAGCTGTACTTGCAGCGCAGTGATAGTAACGAGCTACTGCACAGTGTTTACACAAAACTCGGGGGTATTGAGGGCGCCATAGGCAAAAAAGCAGAAGATATATTTATTGACCTTAGTAATGAGCAACAGCAACAACTAAAAAGCGTGTTATCACAACTGATCACTTTAAACCCAGATGGTAAAACCATTACGAGCCGCGCTGCCCGCTGGCAAACATTAACCAACACAAGCCAAAAAGAGCTTGTGCAAGCCATGGTCGATAGCCGTTTATTTGTATCGCATTTACAAAACCAAGAAGCCTGTTTTAGCCTTGCTCACGAGGCATTATTGCGTCAATGGCCGCGCGCAAAACAATGGATTAATGACCATAAAGATGCCTTAGCAATAAAAAGTCGTTTACAACATCAAGCTCAAAATTGGGTAGATGAAGATAAAAGTAGTGCTTACCTCCTAGCGCCAGGTAAACCGCTACAAGAAGCGCAGCTATTACTTAACGACAAACTGTTTAAATTAGATGATAACGAGCATGCTCTTATCAAAAGCTCTGTAAAAAAAACAAAAACAAAAATAAGAGCAAAACGAGTGACAGTTGCCTTATTGGGCTTACTTACATTTACCGCGTTATTAATGAGCTTCACTAGTTTTAAAGCCCAACAACATGCGCAAAAAAAGCAGCTGGAGGCCGAAAGCTTACTGGGGTTTATGGTCGGCGACTTTGCCGATAAATTACGTAGCGTTGAACGTATGGACTTACTTGATGGTATTAGTAATAAAGCACTTGAGTATTTTACTGATCAAACTGACGATTCAAGTTCACTTTTTAGCTTTAGCGATAATAAAGCACAATTTAACAAGCGTTTTCAGTACGCACAAACTCTTGAGGCAATGGGTGAAGTAGCTTATTCCCGAGGTAAAACCGATGAAGCCTTTACCGCCTTTGAAAACGCCCGCACCCGCCTTGAGGCATTATTAAAAATACAGCCTAACAACTTAGAGCTACTAACGCTTGCAGGCGCCAATGCCTTTTGGCTTGGTCAATTAACTTATGATCAAAATGATCATCAAGCTACTGAGCAAATGTTTAAAAAATACCACGCTTACAGTAAAAAAATGTATGCGCTGGCAGCCAATGATTTTAACTCCATTATGGAATTATCGTATTCATCTAATTCTTTAGGTTCTTTATACATAGAAAAATCCAACTACAGCGCTGCAAAAAAGAACTTTGCAGAGTCACTTTTACTTAAAAATAAAGCGCTTAAACTGAAACCCAATAACAAAGATTTACTTCGAGATAAATCCGATACGATTAGTTGGCTTGCAAAAACAGAAGAGAAGCTAAGTAACTTTAATGAAGCAGTTAATATATTGGAAGGTGCAGTTGGCGTAATCACAAAATTGATTGCTAACTACCCTAGTGATGCAAGCCTTTTTTACACGTCAGCAAACCTATATATGCAACAAAGTTATTTACTGAGCTATTTGAGTGATAAACGGATGGCCCATAAAAAAGCCAGCTTGGCGAATCAAGTTATCAATGAAGCTTTAGTACAAGATCCAAAAAACAATAAATTTCAGCTTATGTATTATCGCTCTTTAGCACATTCACTAATGCTATCTACTGATGAAGCTACTGACTCAACAATTGAAAAAATAATTAATTTTTTAAAATCTCAAAATTTTAAAAATACCAGCACTATTAATACACAAATTACACTGATTCAATATTTTATAAATAGACAATCACCACTCAAAGCGCAGGAGTTATTAACTGAGCTTGAGAATAATGAAAACTACAAACATCAATTAGCCAACCTAACTAAAACTGGTGATTACTTAGTATATACAAGAATAAACTTAATCAAAGCAAACTTAGCTACAACTAATAAACAGCGAGAGCAATTTTGCTTAAGTGCTATCAAAGCTATTTCTGAAGCTGCAAAAATAAGTCAGAGCGTAAAAATAACATACCCACTAGTACAAGCTTATAACTGTTTAAACAGAGAAGACGAGATATCAGAAATAAAAACAAGCCTAGTTAAATTAGGCATTACGAACTTCCAACTATAATTACTCATAAAGGAAATGATATGAATAACACCCTAGAAAATGTCGACTTTCAAGTAAATATTAAACTTAACAACGGTGAAGCTATTTTTAGCTATACAAAAAATGGCGAATCCGCTACTGGCGGTTTTGTTGTAAGAACTGAAACCGCTGGCAACTACAATTTAGACGATGCCACAATTCAAAATGGTTTCGTATTTACTGGCGCTACTATCACCGATATCGACACACAAAAACCATGCGCCCAAGACTTCAGCTATAAAGTAAGTGACAACGGCCACACAATTATCATTACCGACACAGATGAAAATAATGGCTCTGTATGCTTAATCTTTAACGTTGAGTGTAATGGCAATAAATATGAAAGCGCAGATCCTCAAGTTAAGAATGAAAAAGAACTCTAATTAGTAATGCTTATTTTTAAATTGCACAGGCATATTAATTGCGGTGCAATTTATTTAAAAACGCCCCTTAAATAAACATAAATAACAACAACTTAAATCAGAAGGTTACCGAAAGGTTTAAAAACTATAAATTGAATAAACTGCTAGACATAAAGTTTCATTAACAATAAAAATGAGCAACACCATGTCTAACAATAATGAAAATAGCAGAGAAAACAACACCGACAGCGCTGTATCTGCATTAATCAGCAGCATCTCTAATACCGTTAACAATGAAAAAATAAGCGCAATTATTAATGTCACTAATGTCATGGCCGATGCTATTTTTATTGTTAATGCAGATGGGGTGTTTGAATCAGTAAATCCCGTTGCAGCGCGTTTTTTCAATGTAACGTCTGATTCATTAATAGGTAAAAAATGGCAAGATTGTTTACAAGAACAGTATCGCGATGACTATAAATACATGTTTGAAAGTTGGAAAAACAACTATCAAACACCACTCAATCATGGTCCAAAAGAAGTTAAAATAAGAAAAAACAATGGTAACTGTTTAGATGTTGAGTTATCTATATCATGTTTACCCGAATCGGTAGTCGCAAGTACCCCACTTTTTATTTGTATAATGCATGATATTTCAAAGCACGTTAAAAAGTATAAAGTACTGGAAAACGTAGCCAAACTTGATCACCTCACTGGTATTGCTAATCGTTGTACTTTAGAAAAAACCATCATTAAAAATTGGCAAGAGTGCATAGTTAACAAGCAGCCTCTTAGCTTTATACTTATCGATATTGATTACTTTAAATTATTTAACGATAACTTTGGCCATGTAAAAGGTGATAAGTGCCTTCAAAAAGTCGCTCGTACAATTGAAGAGTGCTTACCATCTAAAGACAGTTTAGTAGCACGCTATGGTGGTGAGGAGTTTGCTGTTGTGCTGCCTCGTTCGCACATTTCAAATGCACAAATGATTGCTAAGCGTATTCAGGAAAAAATACTCAACATTAATTTTAGAGATCTCGGTTTACCAGCGAATGTAAAAATAAGTGTAAGTCAGGGTTTAGCGTGTGAATACAATAATCAATACAGAACATCTGAGGCATTAATATGCGCGGCGGATACTGCCTTATACAGGGCGAAGTCGGAAGGGCGTAATAAATTATGTATAAGATGATGTACTAACTATTTGGTATAGCATTTATCTACTAAAATAAAAAACCGCAATTGCGGTTTTTTATTACTTGAGAAAAGCTTAAATATCGATTAGCAATCCTTCGTCCTTTTTAATCTTTTCGATCACCATATAAGTATGATGAGTGCCCACGCCGGGAATATCTACTAAGTCGCCAAGAACTTGTCTATATTCTTCCATATTAGAAACGCGAATTTTTAATAAGTAATCATAACCACCAGCAACCATGTCACATTCGACTACTTGTTCTATCCTTAATATGTGCTCTCTAAATACTTTAAATACAGCTGTATTTGAAGCAACAAGCGATACTTGAACATGCGCTACTAAGCTCTGATTAAGTTTAGCTTCGCTAAGCTTGGCGTAGTAGCCTTCGATATAGCCTTCTTGCTCTAATCGTTTTACACGATCTAGGCACGGGCTTGCACTCAAATTAACCTGTTTTGCGAGGTTAACATTTGAAATTCTGCCGTTCTTTTGTAGAACGTCTAGTATGGCTAAATCAATACGATCTAGCATGCGTAATCTATTTGGAATTGTCATAACAGAATTTTATGCGGATAAGTTAAATTTATGCCCTGTAAATTATCGTAAAACGCGAAATTTAACCAGCATATTCTGCTGAAATTTAATTAGAATGCACTCACAATATCACTGGTAATTTATTGGTAATTAATTTTACTTTAATTCTTAACACTCCTGAGGGTTGCTTATGTTATTCAACGGCGATTTAACAACGATTTGTCCTATTAGACAAAGAATCCGTGACTTCTACCGCATAGATGAAAATGCGGTTATTGATCATATTTTACCGCTTGCAGAAGTAGGCGTAAAAGCACGAAGTCGTGCCTGGGAAAGAGCCCGCCAGATTGTTTTAAACATTCGTAAAGAGCAAGATGGGCAAGGCGGTGTTGATGCGCTTTTAAATGAATTTTCACTCTCTAGTGAAGAAGGCGTTGTATTAATGTGTTTGGCCGAAGCACTGCTTCGCGTACCAGATAAAGCGACTCAAGATGTACTTATTCGTGACAAGTTAGCGAAAGGTGATTGGAGCTCTCATTTAGGCAGCAGCGATTCTTTATTCGTAAACGCGTCTTCTTGGGGATTATTAGTTACCGGTAAAATGGTTAACTACACAGACAAAACGAAAGAACAACAGTTCGGCATGCTTAAAAAGACCATTGGTCGTTTAGGTGAGCCAGTTATTCGTAAGTCTGTAAATTTTGCTATGAAAATTATGGGTAAGCAATTCGTTATGGGTCGTACCATTGACGAAGCAATTGAACGTGCTGCCGATACAGAGCAAAAAGGTTATGTATATTCTTACGATATGCTAGGCGAAGGCGCGCGCACAATGAAAGATGCGAAGCGTTACTTTGACAGCTACATGAATGCTATACACTCGATTGGTAAAGCGGCAAATGGTCGTGGTCCAATTAAGAGCCCTGGTATTTCAGTTAAGCTTTCTGCTATTCATCCACGTTATGAGTTCACTCATAAAGACCGTGTGATGGAAGAAATAGTCCCTAAGTTAAAAGAACTTGCGCTTGCTGCTAAGAAATACGATATCGGCTTTACCGTTGATGCTGAAGAAGCTGACCGTTTAGATATTTCATTAGATGTCATTGAAGCGGTATTTAGTGATGAAGATCTTGGTGATTGGCAAGGATTTGGCTTAGCAGTTCAAGCGTATCAAAAACGCGCTATTTTTGTAATTGAATGGCTAACAGACCTTGCAACCCGTGTTGGTCGTAAAATGATGGTACGTTTAGTTAAGGGCGCGTACTGGGATACTGAAATCAAAACCACACAACAAGATGGTTTAGAGCATTTCCCTGTATTTACTCGTAAAGCAACAACCGATGTTTCTTACAAAGCATGTGCAATTAAAATGCTTGAAGCGCGCGACGTACTTTATCCACAATTTGCAACGCACAACGCTTACACTGCCGCGACTATTTTAGAAGTAGCGAAAGGCGATAACACCGGTTTTGAATTTCAACGTTTGCACGGTATGGGTGAATCATTATTCGACCAAATCGTTAACGAAGAAAAAATTCAATGTCGTGTATATGCACCGGTTGGTCAACACGAAGACCTACTTGCTTACCTTGTTCGTCGTTTGTTAGAAAATGGTGCTAACTCATCATTTGTAAACGCGATTGTAGATACAACAAAACCTGTTGAATCATTACTACCAGACCCTGTAGAAACACTGCAAGGCCTGCGTAACAAGTACAATACGCAAATCAAAATGCCAATTGATTTATACGGTGAAGAACGTGCTAACTCTAAAGGCATGGATTTAACCGATATTAACGTTATTACCCCTTTCAAAGAGAATCTTGAAACATGGTTTAATGAGCACTTAATTGAGCAAAGCCAAGTACCAGAAGGCTCATTGGCTGTTAAAAACCCAGCAAATCACAAAGAAATCATCGGCCACGTTAAGTTACAAACTGGCGAGGAGATGAAAGTATTACTGGCTAACGCTGAAGCGGCACTTGAATCATGGTCACAAACACCAGTAAAAGAGCGTGCTAATTTACTGCGTCGCGTTGCTGACATTTTAGAGCGTCATCATGATGAACTAGTCGCTATCTGTATTAAAGAAGCGGGTAAAGTAGCGCAAGATGGTATTGATGAAGTACGTGAAGCGGTTGATTTTTGTCGTTACTACGCAGCGCGCGCTGAAGAGTTATCTAAAGATGAGCGTTTTGAAGCCCGTGGCGTTATTTTATGTATTAGCCCGTGGAACTTCCCGCTTGCAATATTCTTAGGTCAAGTTGCTGCTGCGATTGTTACAGGTAACACTGTAATTGCTAAGCCTGCTGAGCAAACAAGTTTAATCGCCCTTCGTGCCATTGAACTAATGCTATCAGTTGGTTTACCTGAGCACGTTGTTCAACCGGTTATCGCTCGCGGCTCTGAAGTAGGTAAAACAATTGTTCCTGATGAACGCATTCAAGCGGTTATGTTTACAGGCTCTACTGAAACAGGCACATTAATTTCTCAAACACTTGCTGCACGTAACGATATTCAAGTACCGTTAATTGCAGAAACAGGTGGCCAAAACTGTATGATTGTTGACTCAACGGCGCTTCCTGAGCAAGTAGTTGACGATGTGATCAGTTCTGGTTTTCAAAGTGCTGGCCAACGTTGTTCTGCTCTTCGTGTTTTATTCATTCAAGATGACGTAGCTGATGGCATTATCGAAATGCTTAAAGGCGCTCTAGCTGAGTTACACATTGGCGATCCATCGTTACTATCAACTGATGTTGGCCCTGTAATTGATGAAAAAGCACTTAAAAACTTAAATGAACACGTTGAGTACTTAAAAGGTAATTCTATACTTCATTACGAATGTAAAATTCCTGATAATACTCAAAATGGCGCATACTTTTTTGCTCCTCGTTTATACGAAATTAAAGACTTATCAGTACTTAAACGTGAAGTATTTGGCCCATGTGTTCATATTGTTCGCTTTAAATCGAATGAACTTGATGATGTGATGGATCAAATAAATAACACGGGCTATGGTCTGACAATGGGTGTTCACTCACGTATTGAAGAGCGCTGTGAGTACCTTGCTAAAATGTCACGTGCGGGTAATGTTTACATTAACCGAAACATGATTGGTGCCATTGTTGGTGTGCAACCGTTTGGTGGCCGTGGTTTATCAGGTACTGGCCCTAAAGCCGGTGGCCCTAACTACCTACAACGTTTAGTAAAAGAAAAAGCATCACCAGATAACGTACAAATGACTAACCTAACGCCTGACGAACTTGATTTACACCACTACAGCGGTGCGAATGAGCAAGTTAAAAAGCTAATGGCTAACTCAATGCGCGATGAGAAAATCTGGCGTGCAACACCACTAAACGACCGTGTTTCGGCTGTACGTCAGTTGCTTGCTAAAATCGCGACGGTAGAAATTATCGACGATTTAGCAGACGACTTAGCATTAACATTATCAGAAGCACGTGCACAGCTTAACCGCCTTGAAAAGCACATGCGTAAGTTTACTACCCTGCCTGGGCCAACGGGTGAGTCTAATACACTTCATCTAGAAGCACGTGGTTGTGTAGTGTGTTATGCAGATAAGAGCACATCATTTAACTTCTGGGCATTGTCTATCATCACTGCTATTGCCGCAGGTAATACGGTAATTACTGTAGCGTCTGAGCTGTTTTATGATGAAGCCGTTGCCTTTAAAGATAAATTTATCTCTACAGGTGTTGCAGAAGGTGTTTTCCAAGTAGCTAAACCTAACCAGTTACAAGCTATTTTGGCGCACCCTCATTTAGCCGGTGCGGTAGTTGCTGCTCGCTCGTCTCGCTTGGGCTACTTTAGCCAACAGCTTGCACAGCGTAAAGGTGCTATTTTACCGGTAATTAGCTCTGAGTATTACGATACATTAATCAAACGTCTTATTACTGAAAAAACAATCAGTATTGATACAACAGCATCAGGTGGTAACACATCACTAATGACGCTTGTTGAAGATGATGAATAATTAAGCTAATGCTTTTTAACTAAAAAATAAAAAAGGCACTGAAAAGTGCCTTTTTTATTAGGTAGTAACGTATATATTTGTTAGCTTAATGAAAGATTAACAATAGAAGTAATAAATTTGAAAATAATTCCTGTTGGTCAGTTACTGCCTGGTATGTTTGTGCAAAGCGTTACTAGACAAACTGGCAGTATTAAAATTAAAAATCAAGGCTGGGTTAAAACTCAGGCTGGTATTAATAACCTAATAAAAGCAGGTATTTTAGAAGTAGAAATCGACCCTGATAAAACCCTCATTGACTCAGTCCCTGAAAAAGCTCCTATTGCTGTACCTGCAACAAAAATAAAGCGTGACCCTTGGCAAAAAACACACAGTGCCGAACAAGAAATGGGAAAGGCAAAAAAACTGTATGACGAAGCTAAAACACTGCAAATAAAAGCATTTAAAGATATTAAAGCAGGCCGCGATATAGATATTGCACCATTCAAAGAGCTGGCAAGTGGCTTTATGGACTCTGTTTTTAGAAACCAAGATGCCCTAGCCTGCCTTACCCAAATGCGCCAAAAAGATGCTTACCTACTTGAGCACTCTATTAATGTATCGATATTAATGGGGATTTTCGCTAAGCATTTAGGTATAGAAAAAAACATTATCGTTGAACTGACTACCGGCGCACTTTTACACGACATTGGTAAGATAAAAATCCCTGATGAAATACTCAATAAGCCGGGTCGCTTTACCGATGATGAATTTAAAATAATGAAAATGCACTCGCTTTTCAGTAAAGAAATATTAGAAGAGTCTGGCTTAACGGGTGTTGCGGTTGATATTGCAGGTATGCATCATGAAAGGCTTGATGGTAAAGGCTATCCGTTTGGTAAAAAAGGCGACGAAATAAGTCAGTACGTACGTATGGCATCAATTGTAGATGTGTATGATGCACTTACCGCAGAACGTGTTTACAAAGCAGGCATGGAGCCAATAAAAGCGTTTAAAATACTAAAAGACGGATGCCCAGATAGCTTCGATCCAGTGCTGCTTAATAAGTTTATTCAATGTATTGGTATTCATCCGGTAGGAACGCTCGTTAGATTATCGAGTCAAAAAGTTGGTTTAGTGACCGAGAGTAATCCCAGTACACCACTAAAGCCTATCGTTAAAACATTTTACAGCGCCAAACATAGTCGCTATACAGAGATAAAAGATATCGATTTATCTAATAAAAAAACCTTAGATACCCTTGAATCAGCGGTGAAACCTAAAGAATATAATATTGATTTAGAACGCTTTTATAAAAACTCAATATTACCCTAAGCAATATTGAGAGCTCAACATTCTACCGAGCTCTCAACATAATAGCTAAACGTTTACTGCGGCCAGTCTTGCAAAGCCTTTAAGCTAAACTCATAACCATCAAAATCAAGTACACTTTGCTCGGGTGTAATCTCTCTTACAGTTAAAGCACCTATGCTCTCTCCTTCATGTAACTCTCGGCCATTTAGCTTGATCCAACGTTTGTCAGCACTCGATGAATAAATATGCGCTTGATATTTAATACTAGGCAACATTGATTGCAAACCATCTGGTAGTAATTCTACAGGCTCAACACGTGATGACGTTTTTGATGCATGGGTAACTTCATAATCCTGATTTTTTTCGACGTCTTGTATAGCTTGCGCAAACGCATTTTTAAGTGTTGTAGGCACCTCATCAAGCTCAGGATCGCTCATCTGTTGAGATTGGTTGTTACCATTAATTGGCTTACCTAGTACTTTATATTTACTCATATCTAGTTGAGCTGATGCTGTATTTTGACTTTGCCCAAATACCGAAGCGTTCTGTGTATTATTTGGATTGTAATTATTTTGTGGATTAAATACTGGCTGATTATAATTTTGAACTGGCATTACTTGTTGCACGTTCTGCTGATTATAACCCGTTGCGCTCGAGACCGGACTCGATGACATAGGAATATATTGCCCATTAGGCGTCAATAACATTTGCTGTACACCATTAGGTGTTTGCACATGTACAAGTTGCCCTTCAATCGTTGCAGTATTTGTTGGAGCTACTTTAGCGGGTTCTAACTTAGCTATTTGCTGTTTTTCAACTGCGGCATCTACCTCTTTAACTTGTTCTTTAGGTGACGATTTTTCGCTTTCAACCACCTTAATTACAGCGGGTTCCGATGTGTTTAATAAAGTAGTACCTTGAAACCACTTACCAGTAGTAAACCCACCAGCTACAGCAATAAAAGCAGCTAAGCTTGTACCAAATACTAACGCTAATCGTCTATAACGCTTTAGTGCTTGCTGTTGCTTTAACTGCTCTGATTGTAAGTCGTATTGCTCAGCACTCATATCTGATTGCTGCGACTGCTTTAGCGCATCTAATAAATAAGACATAACTTACCTAACTATAAAATAAATGAAAGCCCAATGCCTACGGCAAATAAAGCAGCGAATGCAAGGCTATATGGTACAAATGACGTTGCTTTGTTGGACTCATTAACTGGCGCTACAAAATCCATGGGTAATGACTCATGTGCTGATTTTTTTATTATATCGCTATCAACTATCAACTGCTGCTTTGCAAAAGTGCCTACCAAAGCTCGCTCACATACCAAGTTCATTAATCGTGGCACACCACCGGTTAATTGATGAACAGCTTGCATGGCATCCATCGAAAAAATTCCTTTATCACATCCTGCAACATGTAACCGATGCTTTATGTAAGCAACTGTTTGGCCTTGTGTAAGTGGTAATAAATGGTAACGAGCTGTTATTCTCTGGGCGAGTTGCCTTAATTCATTGCGCTTTAAAAGCTCTTGTAGCTCAGGTTGACCAACCAATACTATTTGTAATAATTTTTTATGATCGGTTTCTATATTTGTCAGCAAGCGTAATTGTTCAAGCACATTAGGGGCAAGTAACTGCGCTTCATCAATTATAAGTATGGTGTGCCCACCCGATTTATTATTGATCTCTAAGTGCTTTTTTATAATATCGGTAAGACTTTTAAGCGTCGCATTATTAGCATCGTAACTAATGTTGAGCTCATCACAAATACTAGCCAATAACTCCAGCTCTGATAGTGCTGGGTTATGGATCATCGCTACTTGCGTGTTTTCAGGTAACTGCTCTAACATACTGCGGGTAATTGTAGTTTTACCAGTACCCACTTCGCCTGTTAATAATACAAAACCACCGTCTTCACCTAATCCATAGGTAAGGTGTGCTAAGGCTTCTTTATGTCGTTCACTTAAAAATAAGTAATGAGGGTTGGGCGAAATTGAAAAAGGTTTTTCATTCAGGCCAAAATAGCTTAAATACACCGTGATGTTCCTTCGTAATTAAATCACGGCCTATAATGGCAAAAAAACGCACTAAGTGACAACGTTGTAAGCGCTTTATTATTGAAATAACGTAAATTTATGTAAAACAAAAAAATGCAGCGGTTTTAAGGCTGCACTTTCATCTGTCTAATCTTAGTAAGTACTTTATTCTTCGTAGCGAACTAACCGTAAATACACATTACTAGTTTTGGCGTGCAAGCTATTCAGCCCACTATCAAATTGATAAACCCATGCAGAGCTCATCGTGCTCACACCCGATGTATTTGACCAATAGTTTTGAAGCTTAGTACCAAAAAACACCTCTTCATTAATGCTCGGCTCGGTGCAACTGTGCTCTAAAATACTCGCCAACTCTTTAATGTTAGGCATTTGCCAATCATCATAATCTGCGGTTGCATCATTTTTAGCACCGCGAAGTGCCTCTTGCCAAGTAAGAGAAGGTGTAGAGCCTTCGCAAAGTTTTGTCTCTGTATTATAAGTTTGCCCATAACTACAGCGTTGCCACATAAGGCCTGTTTCGGTATCAGACACTGTGCCATCTGTATTTATGGTAAATCTATCTGTCGGCGTTGTGGTATCTGCACCGTCGTAGCACGTTTGCGCCGCTGCAATATTAAAGCTCAAGCTTATAGTTGCTAGTGCATAGAGTAATTTTAATCTCATTATTTTCTCCTAACGGCTTCTAACTAAACGAACATACGCGGTATTTTCTTTTGGATAAGCAAGATCGTTACCATCACTCATATCAATAATGTACGCTTGCGATAAACTTGTACCATCGGCTGCGGTTTGTGAAGTCCAATAACGTAAGTGACTTAATGCACTTTCACTTGGCATATTGGGGAAAAACACCTCATCAATTAATATGCTTTGCCCTTGTTTACCATAATCAATTAAACCTAAAAGCTCTGTATAAGTAGGTAACCGCCAATTTGTACCACCACAAAAATCTAAGTTATTCACTTCGTTTATATAACTTTGTACTCCACAACTCGTATCATCCGGACAAGTTGAATTGGCTGTACTAGTATCGGTAAAAGTAGTGTCGCCTAAATCCCAAAAGTAATGATTTTGCCCCTCACGCAAGCTTGTATTTGGCAATACTCCTGAGGATTCACTTTTTACTTCCCATACAAGTCCAGTAACATTATCGCGTATACAGGTAAAGTCACTACTATCATCACCAACTTCATCCGCAAACTGATTAAGTTTAGTGTAATCAAACGCTAAATTACCTTTACCAACCTTATCTAAGCGGTTTGCATAGCTATCGCGTCCAAGTTCAGCATCTTGCGCTGGAAAGTCATCGCTTTCACAGTTAATGCGTTGGGTGTTGTTATAGCACTCACCAACACCACTATCGTTTATAAGCCCAAGCGCTTTTGGTGATACATCAACAAATAAAGAATCTGTATCGGTGCGTCCTTTTGAGTCGGTTACCGTTACTTCAAAGCTCAACGTGGATTCAGTATCTACATCAGAGGCAAAAAATGTCGTTGTACATTGGTCGCTATTACTTAATGTTTCGCTATTACCGGTAAGTTGTTGCCACTTACACTGATAGGTATCGGTAACAGTTTCGCTATTCGTTGCATCAAGCGTTACTTCTTCAAACTCTTCGACATTTTGATCAGCGCCTGCATTTGCATCCACCAACTCATTTGTTTTGTTAAGCGTCATCGAATATTGAGTACTCGCCTCACCGCCTTCATCATCAGTGACTGTTAGCTGCCAAGATAAATTTACGTTACTTTCAAGTAATGGATGAGAAAAGCTAAGAGTTGACTCATTAAAGCTCGTAATATCTAAGTCAGGACCTGATAGCAATTGCCACAAATAACTATCAATTTGGCCATTATCATCAGGATCGATCGACTCAAGGGCGCTCAAAGTCACAGTATCTTTGTAAACAGAAGGAAGTGTTTCAGGAGATGTTTGTGTAACAACAGCAAGAGGAAGTTGGTTATTAGAGCTCACTGAAATAGAAATATCGTCACTAACAGCGCTACTACCCGTACTTTGATAGCTCACTCTTAAGATTATTTCACTATCAGTTTTTACGTCAGGTGCGGTAAGTGTTTGCTCAGCACCATCAAGCGGAAAACCTTCTAAGCTTGGGCCGCTAACTTGTTGCCATGAAAACGTACCATCAGCGGGAGAGCCTTGTGCTGTGATGGTAAATTCAGTTTTTTCGATAATTTGTAAATCGATTCCAGCATTAACAGAGGTTTCTACAACTGTATTATCACTATCACCACCACCGCCTCCACACGCACTTAACAAACCACAAGAAATGAGAGGGATTAAAGCAAACGCTTTCATACGCAGCACCTTATTATGTCAAATAATTACTATAGTGTAATTACTAGCAATAAAGATGCCATTAAAGTACTACATATAAGTACTACATATAAGTATCTTGATGAATACGTACAAATAGCTTTGTGCCTATTTTACTGTAATCAATTTTATACTCTCGACCATCTAACGCTTGAATAAACAATAATTGTTTTTCTTCGCCAAATATATCAGCGCTACTTACATAAACCATCTCTAAATAACGCTCTTTTGCGTCTCGACGGTTTTTGGGTAACTCTTCTTTAAATGGCTCCAAGCCATGTTGCGTTACTTTAATTTTGGGATGAATTTCAGAGTTTACAATCACTAAATCAAGTTTTTTATCTTTATGTATTATGGTATTTCGACCACTTTTTAAAAAAGCTCTGTCTTGGCTCATTTTCTTTCCTACAGTCGCAGCTTAATTGTTAATTTGCGACGCTATAAACTGACGGGGCTCGCGCTTCCACTTATTTAAGTTAGCACTAAATGCCCAAATATCTCTATCTAATACACTGGCAGGTAATAATAAATCGTAACCTGTTAGCAGTTGAAGGTGCTTAGTTCTGTTAGCAAACATAGCTATAAGACCAGTATAGCTTACCCCTTTATGGGATGTGTATTGCGTATCTTCTATTAACCATTCTGATGGGCAATTGCCATTTTTGCAATGTTTTTGAACAACTTGCATAAACAAATTACGCTGTTCTATTAAAAGCTTTCCTGCAATTCTTGGTGCGATATTTGTTAAAAACTCATCTATGTCGTTTACTTTAACACCCACTGCATTGAGCTCTAAGTAATCAAAACCATCTTCTACTTTGGGTATACCACTGTGATGAAAGTTATTACGAGACATGTTCCAAGCCCCATATTTATGGCAATAAACAAGCTCCGACTCACTTATCAAAAGGCTATAATACGGCTCTTGAGTTTTTAAATATCCAATAAAAATAGCGGCAATACACAAACTCACTAAAAATATTTCAAGTATGCTAATCTCACCCGGCCTTAGTAAATTAAACAACATAATAAAAACTAAGCCAATGGCACCTGCAACAAGCACCTCAATTGCGTTTCGCGCACCTTGTGCCCGAAACTTAATGACATTGTTAGATTTATCCATATTGGTAAAACACCATATAAAAAACAAACATAATAATGGTCCAAATTATGATCTTTCTTGTTGTTATACATAAGTTACAGGTCGTTTTAAATTTCATACATTACCGCTTTATCCTCAACAAAATAGGAACAATGAATAAATCTTATTTACTTTTACGCTTAACGCACAAATTTATGAGACACATAACCGCCTTTTCTCGGTCTTATTTCGTACAATGGATATAATTAATTTTCAGGTATGAAAACGATGTACTCAAGACAATCAGGTAAAGCTCTTTTTCCATTTATTATTACATTACTACTAATATTTAGCGTTTATTTATATTTACCCGCTAGCCACGGCGAACAAGCCGATTCATCACAAATGTCTACTCAAGTAACAGCTCATACTGTTACCTCTCAGGAAAACGCAGTGATGATAGAAGCCATTGGTAGCGCACGTGCAAACCAAGCAATCTATATAAAAAGTGCGCAAAACGATTATGTCACAGGTATATATTTTAAAGACGGCGACTTAGTCAGTAAAGGACAAAAGTTAGTACAGTTACAGAGCCAACAAGAACAGCTTGCCGTTAAAGAGCTTGGTATTAACTTACGTGAAGAACAGCGCCAGTTAGATCGCCTAACCGAACTTTCACGCTCGCAATCAACGGCAAAGTCGTTACTTGAGGAGCAGTTATCTCGTGTTGATGCAACAGAGGCCCAACTAGAAAGCGCTAAAACTAAATTAAACGAAATGACTATTAGTGCGCCGTTTTCAGGCCTGTTAGGTAAGCGTGAAATATCAATAGGTGCCTACGTAAGTAATACAACAATAATCACAACACTTGATGATATTAGTATTATTAAAGTTGACTTTAAAGTACCTGAAAAATATTTAGCACAATTAAATATGGGTATGAAAGTGCTTACGCAAAACGATGCCTACCCAGGACAAACATTTAACGGCAAGGTAACGCATATTA
Source organism: Pseudoalteromonas sp. SWYJZ12 (assembly GCF_015864395.1). NCBI lineage: Bacteria > Pseudomonadati > Pseudomonadota > Gammaproteobacteria > Alteromonadales > Pseudoalteromonadaceae > Pseudoalteromonas > Pseudoalteromonas sp. SWYJZ12. The sequence goes on along the minus strand of NZ_JADYXH010000006.1, from coordinate 89,632 downwards.
GCTCGCGTATTGATTCGGTTACTCGCAGTGTTGAAGTAACAGCAAGCTTTGCCAATAAATCAGGATTACTTCGCCCTGGTATGTTACTAAATACAGCACTTGAGCTAAGCAGCAACCAAGCTTTAATGGTGCCAGAAAAAGCGGTTATACCTTTGCAAGACAAACACTTTGTTTTTCAAATTCAAGATGGGATAGCTAATAAAATTGAAGTGCATGTTGCTAGCAGAAATAATGGCTGGGTTGCTATCGACGAAGGCCTAACTGATGGCGAGCAAATTGTTACTGAGGGGCTAATAAAAATTCGCTCTGGAAGTAAAGTAAGCGTAAAGGGGTAATACGTGAAAATTACTGATACTAGCGTTAAACGCCCCGTTTTTGCCATAGTAATTAATTTACTGCTTCTTACTTTTGGACTGGTTGCGTTTACTATGCTGCCACTTCGTGAATACCCGGATATTGAAACGCCGATTGTAAATATCAGCACTGAATACACAGGTGCTTCTGCCGAAATTATAGAAACCAAAATAACGCAAATAATAGAAAATCGAATTTCAGGTATTGAAGGTATTAAAAGTATTAACTCATCGAGTCGTAATGGACGTTCAAACATTACCATTGAGTTTGATATTAACCGCGACATAGATGCTGCATCTAACGATGTACGCGAACGTGTAGCACGTGCACTTGATAGTTTGCCGGATCAGGTACGCCCACCAGAAGTATCTAAATCAAATAGTGATGAAAGCCCAATCGCCTGGTTTGTATTAAACAGCGAAACAATGGACTCGTTACAGTTATCTGATTACGCGCAGCGTTTTATTGTTGACCGCTTAGCCGTAGTAGATGGTGTATCTAACGTACGTATTGGTGGTGAGCGCCAATACGCCATGAAAATTTGGCTAAACCGCCAAGCAATGGCTGCACGGGGTATTACCTCAAGCGATATAGAAAATACACTGCGTACAGAAAATGTTGAACTACCGGCTGGCGAAATAGAATCTATAGATCGTGACTTTACCGTGCGTACTGCACGTAGTTATAAAGATCAGCGCGATTTTAAAAACCTCGTTATTAAACGTGGTGATGAAGGTTACTTAGTACGTTTAGGTGAAGTTGCCGATGTACGTTTAGAAGCTGCCGATGACGAAAGCTTATTTCGTGGTAACGGGCGTAATATGATTGGCTTAGGTATTGTAAAACAAGCTAAAGCAAACACACTAACCGTAGTAGATAACGCACGCAGCGAACTTGAAAAAATCAAACGCAACCTACCTGAAGGCACTACAATTCAAGACAGCTACGATTCGTCTGTATTTATTAAAGAGTCTATTAATGAAGTTTACAGCACACTTGCCATCTCTATGGGTTTAGTCGTACTCGTTATATTTTTGTTTTTAGGCAATATACGAGCAACGCTTATTCCTGCGGTCACCGTACCGGTCGCACTTGTTGGTAGCTTTATGTTTTTATTGGCAATGGGCTACTCAATTAACTTACTAACTTTACTTGCCTTAGTACTGGCCATTGGTTTAGTAGTAGATGATGCTATTGTAATGCTTGAAAACATTCACCGCCGTATTGAACTGGGTGAGCCGCCGTTACTAGCTGCATTTAGAGGCGCGCGTGAAGTAGGTTTCGCTATAGTAGCAACCACTCTTGTACTAATATCGGTGTTTGTGCCATTAGTATTTATGGATGGCCGTATAGGTGCATTATTTACTGAGTTTGCTATGGCGGTAAGTGCTGCCGTATTTTTCTCAAGTGTTACAGCACTGACTCTCGCACCAGCCTTGTGCTCTAAAGTACTTAAAGTATCAGACAAACCAAATAAATTTAGCCAATGGATGGACCGCCAGTTTACTAAAATTGAAGTAAGTTACCGTAATTCACTCTCCACCAACATAACCCGTAAATGGGGTTTAATGGTGAGCTTATTATTAGCTGGCTTTGTTAGTTACTCGTTGTTTTTACAAGTTCCTTCTGAGCTAACGCCAAAAGAAGATCGTGGCACGTTCTTTATTATGATGAGCGGCCCTGAGGGCGCAAGTTACGAAAATAACGCCGCTAATATGGCTAAAATTGAAGAGCGCTTAATGCCTTACTCGCAAGCCGGTGAGCTAAGTCGCGTACTTGTTCGAGTGCCTGGCTGGGGTGGCAGCGGCGGTGTTGCGATTGTGGGTATGGCCGATTGGGATAAACGCAAACGCTCAACGTGGGAAGTAATGGATGAAATAAGCGGTAAAATGCAAGAAGTTACCGATGTTCGTGCATTTGCCATTATGCGCCGTGGTATTGGTGGTGGTGGTTCATCTCGCCCAATTGAGTTTGTACTGCAAGGTAATGATTACGCTCAATTAGCCGATTGGCGTGACCGTATAATTAAGCGTGCTGAACAAAACCCAGGTTTAGTAAGAATCGATCATGATTATAAAGAAACCTTCCCGCAGTTTTTAGTCAGCATAGATAAAAACAAAGCTGCCGATTTAGGCGTTTCGGTATCTGATGTAGGCCGTACACTAGAAACAATGCTTGGCCAGCGCCGTGTTACGACCTTTATTGACCGCGGTGAAGAATACGATGTGATTTTAAAAGGAACAAAAGAAGATTTTACCAATCCTACTGATATTTCAAATATATACCTTAAATCACGAAGCGGTGAACTAGTTCCACTTGATAGCCTTATCAGCTTAAAAGAAGAAGCAACAGCATCGCGCTTAAACCGTTACAACCGTATGCGCGCAATTACATTAAGCGCCAACTTAGCTGATGGCTATACACTTGAGCAAGCGCTTAACTTTTTAAACGAAGTAGCCGCGCAAGAAAACGATATAGATGGCGCAGTAGATTACAAAGGTGAATCGCAGCTTTATTACGAAGGCGCATCAGCGATGACCTACGTATTTATACTTGCACTCACCGTTACCTTCTTGGTGCTTGCTGCACAGTTTGAAAGCTTTATGCACCCATTTGTCATTATGCTTACCGTACCGCTTGGTTTAATGGGCGCTATGTTTGGGCTTTGGGCTACAGGACTGACCTTAAATATTTACAGCCAAATAGGTATTGTTATGCTCATAGGCTTAAGTGCTAAAAATGGTATTTTGATTGTAGAATTTACTAACCAATTACGCGATAAAGGCGTTGAGTTTAGTGAAGCAATACTACAAGCAGCTACCCAGCGCCTTCGCCCAATAATAATGACCTCACTAACAACCGTTATGAGCTCTGTTCCTTTGGTTTTTGCCTCAGGCCCCGGCGCCGAAAGCCGCATGGTAATTGGTGTAGTTGTGTTTACAGGGGTTATTGTATCTACCCTGCTGACTCTTTTTGTTGTACCTGCTGCGTATTATGCTCTATCGAAAAATACACAATCACCTGAGTTTTTACAACAAAAGCTAAATAAACAAGCTGCTGAAAAGCCTTTCGAAGAGATCTAATCTCTTTATTGCGCCGTAACCTTGTTGTTGCGGCGCATACAATTTATGCTCGCCTTTAAACTCCATATACATTTTAGGAATACTTATGAGCTCAACAACGCAAGTAGCCACATTTGGTGGCGGCTGTTTTTGGTGTATAGATGCAGCATTTAGACGTGTAAATGGCGTATTGGATGTGAGTTCTGGCTATACCGGTGGCGAAACCGACACCCCAACCTATAATTCTGTATGCTCTGGCACAACTGGGCACGCTGAGGTTGTTAAAATTGAATTTGATACTACTGTAGTTAGCTTTGAAACACTTTTAGCAATGTTTTTCACTTTGCATGATGCAACACAATTGAATCGCCAAGGTAACGATATAGGCACACAGTACAGAAGCGTTGTTTACTATCACGATGAAGCCCAACTAAAGCAAACCAATGAAATGATAGCTCAACTGCAAAGCCATGTGAGTGAGCCAATTGTGACAGAAGTCAGCCCTGCCACTACGTATTATCCAGCAGAGCATTATCATCAAGATTACTATAACGAAAACCCACAGCAGGGTTACTGTAGTATTTTAATAGCACCTAAATTACATAAGTTTGAAACCGTATTTAAAGAGTTTTTAACTGATTAATACCAATCAGCATAAGTATAGAAGCTATTTAACGATAATAAAATTGCGCTCTAACTAGGCAAAAATTTTATATCCAGTGGTTCTAAATAAAAAATTTATAACGACGTTAGCGTGTGATTTAATCCGTTAAACTGTTTAGAGGTCTATGCAGGTTGGTATAACTTAAAAGTAAACAGAAAAGGCAAAAAGCCCGATAATTTATCGGGCTTTTGTATTTTTAATAACTAAATAATAAATTTAGAACTGGTAGCTAATCCCAGCAAATACTTGTCTGCTGGGTGCGCTGTAGCCTAAAAGCTCACCACTTGCGGCAAAGCCAATACCCGCAGTGAAGTACTCTTTATCAGTTAAGTTTTCAATACGTGCATGTAGCGCTAGATTATCTAAAAGCTGATAGTTAGCAGCAATATTAAACACAGTAAACGCTGCAATTTCTGTATCGTAGTATGAAATTGAATCGCGAGATGAGCGATATAGCATGGTTAGATTGGCGTCAAAATGTCCCCAATTTTTAGTTAGTGTATAATTAAATGCTTCAGATGGACGACGCGCCAACTCTTTACCCGTAGTTTCATCTTCTGTATCTAAAAAACTTAAGTTAGCGTTATGTTCAAACCCTAATGCGCTAAACTCAGCACTAATTTCAACCCCTTGCATAGACACACGCGCAACATTTGAAGGTACATATTTTCCCAAATTAGCGTCATATTGGTTTTCAATTAAGTTTGTAATATTATTATCAAAAATAGTAATATCGTAACGACCCCATTTTGTTGTAAGCGTAATGCCCAGCTCATTATTGACAGCCTCTTCGGGCTTAATATCGCTGTTACCTACATAATAGAGGCTATTCGTTACAAACGCGTTCACCAATGATGGTGCTCTAAATGCTGTACCGTGACTTGCACGAACACTAATATATTTATTAGCTTTATAACCAACACCTGTGCTGTATGTATTAGCGCGACCGTGGTAATCGTAATCATCGGTTCTAATAACAGCACTAGCAAGCCATATGTCATCGTCATAAAAAGCACCAATAAATAATGCTTTATTATCGCGTTTTTCATGTACTGAAGTTGCTGTAGAACCGGATAAATCTTCTTGTAATAAATTAACACCGCCACTTAATTCTAGTGTTTGAGTTAAAGTATATAGACCACGATATTCTGCTTCAAAACGTTCAGTACTATAAAAAGTATTTACTGCAGTCCCTGTTTGCTCATTTTCTTCTTGCGATAAACTGACTGAAACACCTTGATTATAATTTTGAGAGCTTTTTTCCCAACCTAATTTAGCTATATAGTTTTCAAAATCATAAGCGTCGCTAGAGTATGCCGAGTCGTATTCGCCCTCACCTTCACTATACTGTGCTTGTGCGCTAAATTGACCCAAATCTTCAGTATGATAGCTTAAGTTAAAACCAATATTTTTATTTCTATAGCCATCATCATCATGATCTTTAGTAATTGCAGCAGTAGGGTCTTTTTCAGTAACATCAAAGCCATCTGTTTCTTCATAACCTGCATTGTATTTAAAGCTCAACGCATCTTTAGCTACCCCACCTGCTAGCTGATAGTTTGAGTAACTATTGCTACCAAATGTTGCAGATAAAGTATTATTAATTGCATCACGAGTAATGATGTTAATAACCCCTGCGATTGCATCTGAACCATAAATGGCCGCGCGAGCACCTTTGATAACTTCGATACGTTCAATGCTATTAACAGGGATATTAGTAAGCGACACACTACCCGAAGTCGCATCACTTATCCTAACACCATCCACCAAAACCAATGTGTATTTTGCCGACGCGCCACGTACAAATACATCCGCTTTTTGCCCAAAGCCCCCATTACTTACAATATCAAGACCAACAACTGTATTTAAAAGAGAGGGTAAATCGCGTACGTTGCTTGCTTCTATTTCTGCACGCTCAATAACATTTACACTTGCTAAAACGTCATTGATTGATTGCTCAAATTTATTAGCTGTAACGGTTATTTTTTCAATTGATTGCTCTGCGCCAGACACAGAAAATGAAAGCGCAGCAGAAATAGCAACGCCTAAAGTTGTTTTGTTTAACATGATGTCCCCTACCTTTGCCCACCGCAAAGATTTAAGTAAGTAAGATTGCATCAAGGCCGGTCTCCGGACTCAGTAAGCACATCAAAATATGCAATACTTTACCGTTGCGGGGGCAGTGTTGGGCTTGTAGTCATCATGAAAACGCACCAACTTCCCGATTATCCTGCTAAAAAAATCATTACATGAAGTGGCTAGCAAGCACCTTGAAAATATGTCGCTATTGTGAGTATTTTGTTTACAAATGTCAATGGACGTCTATACAGCTAAAAACCTTTTTAAAATGCAGTTAGGGCCTAGTATAGTTTGAAGAAACGCCATATTTATCAAGTAGTTTCTGAAGTTGTATTTGTGCAGTAGGTAAGCTTAGTATTTCATCCATTTTATTACTGGTGATCTTATTTAATTTAGAGTTAACTAAAAAGTGCGTTTTATAAACGGCATCTGGTACGTTACTTTTATAGAGTAAATCCATATTAAAAGTATTTTGATTTTTAAAATATTGGTAAGCAATATTATTTAAAACGCCTACTTCCGCGCGCTTTAATAGCAGCATTTTAACAACATTGAATTCATCAATGGTTAAACTTACTTGATGTTCCTCACTTAAAAATTCAGCATCTGTATTAAATCCAGCAAATTGATACGAGTACCCCAGAACCCCAACCTTTGTTAATGACGTAATGTCGTCAAAGTAAGCTTGCTCATTTGTATTTTCTTTAAGCGTATAAAGCTCATTTTTGGTAATGGTATAAAATTCGGTTTTTTTAATATTCTCTTGCGCTGATTGTGGGATCCATTGCAGTGCCATTAAAAATAAAACATCAAAATTATTTTTTTCAACTGACAAAGCAAGCCTTTTTACAGGTAGAGACTTAAGTACGAAGTTAAACTCCTGCTGTGCTCCGTTTAAAATCTTAATAAACTCAGGAGCAAAACCCTGCTTTTTTTGCGCATTAATAATAATGGGAAAGTAGCCATCTTCAACCAGTACATCAATATCAACTGTTTTTGATAAGCTTGGTTTGGTAAATGTAAGCAAAACAAATAACAAAAATAATTGATGAAGTTTCATTTTAATACCTTCTAGTGTGAAGTACTTAATTGCATGTGATTAAATATAATAGCTTAAATATCAAAAAGGAGATTAATACATACGGGAGTATCTAGGCAGCAAAGAGGGATAATAGTGAGATATTTAAAAAGAGTAAGTAGCTTCAATCTGTCTGTAAGTATAAACAGATTAAAGCATGCTTAATTTAAAACTATTTATTGATTAATCGCGGAAATTTTTAAACTGAAAAGGCTGACCTAGCTCAGCACTGCGCACTACTTGCATAGCCTCTTGAAGATCGTCACGTTTTTTACCCGTTACACGTACTTCTTCGCCTTGAATAGCAGCTTGAACTTTAACTTTAGAGTCTTTAATGGCTTTAACTACTTTTTTAGCCATGTCCTTTTCGATACCTTGCTTTAAGCCAACGTTACGAAATACATTTTTACCTGCACGGGTAATATCTTGAAGCTCTAAGCTTGATACATCCATACCACGCTTAGATATTTTGTTAGCTAAAATATCAAATAATTGCATAACCTGAGAGTCTGCTTCAGCTTTAAGCTTAATTGTTTTGTCATTTAGCTCAATAGATGCATCAACGCCTCTAAAGTCAAAGCGAGTCTCTAGCTCACGATTTGCATTATCAACTGCGTTTTTAGCTTCGTTCATTTCTACTTCAGATACAATATCAAATGAAGGCATTGGTTTGCTCCTAACTATTTAATCTTAATTTTATGTGGTAATTATAACGCTAAAATTATAAATCTTTACATTTTTCTGCATCTTGTTCAGGTGCGATATTAAATTAGTTTGATATACTTGCGCCTCTTTTTTAAGCGATTTTAGGATTTGTCGTGACAAGGCGTGTTTATCAAGCAATTTTTTTAATCAGCATAGTAGCTTTTACCTTTTTATTTGCCAAAGAAATAAAAGGTGGCGTTGTAAATTTATTTCCTCATGTTGATAAAGTGGCCCATTTTGGGATTTTTTTTATACTAGCCATAATAATGGATAAAGCGTTTAAGCTTCCTTTATATGCGCAAATACTTTTATTGGCAGGTTATGGCGCCTCTATAGAAATAATGCAAGACGCACTTCCATATAGGCAAGCATCACTCGGTGATTTTTTTGCTGATTTTGCAGGTGCCGCAAGCTACTTTTTACTTAGATTAATTTTTACACCTCGAAAAAAGAACCCATATGGCTAATATTTTAATTGTCGGCGATGGTGCTATTGGCTTGTTACTTAGTCATTTTCTAAGTGCGTCGCATAATGTCAGTGTTTTAACTCGCAAAAGCCCAACAAATACCCGCTTTTATAGTCGAGGTAAGGGTGCATCTAAAAAAATTGACGCACAATTTATTGCATTAAATCAGCTAAATAAAGCGGCTGAATTTGATGTTGTTTTATTTACCGTTAAAGCCTTTCAAGTACTTGATGCATTTACGCAAATAAAGCCTCTTCTACCAAGTCATTGCTCTGTTGTACTTTCGCATAACGGAATGGGTAATGTTGATGAGGTAAATAGCCAGCTAAGCACTCACCAAGCACTCTACTTTTTAACGACGAGCATAGCGGGCTTTAAATCAAACCAATACATTGTGCAGCACACTGGTGAGGGACAAAGTGTTATTGGTGCTTGTAATGAATTAGCTTTTCAAAATAGCGCGCCAATAGCTGATATTTTTAAAGTAATACCCAGCCTAAAGTTTACTAATAACATTCAGCAGCTTCGTTTTGAAAAACTACTCGTAAATATTGCCATTAACCCATTAAGCGCTTTAAGTAATGTAAAAAATGGTGAGTTACGCGCACCTAAGTACAATGCTATAATTTTTAATGCACTCACTGAAGCATGCAATATAGCAAAGGTACAAGGGCTTAATATCCCATTGATTAAAGCACTTAATACCGCTTATAAAATAATGGAATTAACGTCTGACAATTACTCTTCAATGCAGCAAGACGTCGCGCATTGCAGAGAAACTGAAATATCAGCTATATGTGGCTATATTAGCCAACAAGGCAAACTTCACGGTATTCCTACACCTTACAACGATGAGTTGTTTGTCAAAATTCAGGCAAAAAAAAGCGTGGTATAAACCACGCTTATATAAATTCTTAACTTTAAGACGACAAACCTTATGGGCGGTAAACTTTTACCGTTTCAAAGCCTTGTTCGTGCAGCATAAGTGCCTGTAGTTGGCTCATTACGCCTCTATCACAGTATAAATAGTAGTCGGTGTCTTTTGGTAAATCACCAAACTTAGTCGCCAGACGGAAGAACGGTAAATGAACCACTTCAACACCGTCGATTGCAAGCGGTGCAGCTTCTTCTTCCTCTGGTGAGCGAATATCAACTACCACAGAGCCTACAGGCAAATCAGCAACCGATTCAGCTTCTTTAAGTTCTTGTTTGGCTTCTACGTCAATATCACGCACGTCCATTATACGTGCGTTGTTTACAACGGTATCAAGTACATCAAAGTCGAACTTTTCTTCTTCACCAAGAATAACGTCTATTTTGGCTTTAACCGTTGGCTTTTTAGAAATAACGCCACAGTATTCAGGCATTGTTTCTGCCATTTCGGCCGTACCAATTTGACGAGCAATATTAATAATTTCTTGCTTATCGTGTTGAATAAGCGGGCGTAAAATAAGCGTTTCAGTAACACGGTCAATCACGCTTAAATTCGCTAATGTTTGACTAGATACTTGGCCAATACTTTCGCCAGTGACAAGTGCTTGAATGTTTAACTTTTGCGCAACCACACTCCCTGCGCGCATCATCATACGTTTAAGTACAACACCCATTTGACTGTTTTCAACGTTTTCTAAAATTTCAGCAACAACAGGTTCAAAATCAACCGTTACAAATTTAACTTTATGTGTAGAGCTGTATTTTTTCCATAAGTAGTAGCTTGCTTGCTTAACGCCAATTTCGTGCGCTGCGCCACCTAGATTAAAGAATAAAAAGTGTGTGCGTGCGCCTTTTCGAATCATTTGGTAACTTGCTACGCCAGAGTCAAAACCACCAGACATAAGCGAAAGCACATCTTCTTGAGTTGGCAAAGGAAAACCAGCCATACCAAAATGTGTATGAGAAACAATGTAAGCTTTATCGTCTTTTACTTCTAGGCGTATTGTTACTTCTGGGCGGCTAAGCTTTACGCTTGCGCCTTCAATATGTTGATTTAATCCACCACCAACATAACGCTCTAAATCAGTTGAGGTAAAATCGTGTTGCCCTATGCGCTTAGCACGAACACAAAAGGTTTTACCCACAATAGTATGACCAACTAAAGCGATGGTTTTTTGATAAATATCATCAAGAGTTTCGAATTGTGTTTCGGTTACTTCAATAAATTGAACAATGCCAGGGATGCGTTTAAGGCTATCGATAAAATCAAGGCGAACTTGCGCGTCTTCAAGCTTTGTAACAACTGAAATGTTATCCCAGTTATTTCTTACTTGTACTTTTTCGTCAACACGGCGCAATACAATTTTAATGTTATTTTCTAACACTTTAGTAAAGCGTTTACGGACTGAACGGCTTTTAATGGCTATTTCAGGATGTAGTTTGACGATAAATTTAAGCATAGTTCACTCTTAGACTGCGGGAATTCGCGCTCCCAGGCATTTGGCGCGGGATTATAGCAAAAAATTCAGCGCCTAGGAAACAGCCTATTACTATCGATTAAACTACTGTTGGGGCTTGTTGCGCTAATTCAGTATATTTTTCACGTAGCAGGTTCATTTTATCAATGCTTTTATCAGTACTGTACGCTCTAAATAATGTAAGTACTTTTAAAATGCCATGATATATATCTTGCTCAGCAAGCGTACCACTTGGCCTACGGGCTTTAATATAAGGCGTCCAAAAACTAACCGTTAACTTTAGTGTATGTGCTAAATCAATGACATCTTGCTCATCAATAGCAATCATTTCACTGTCGCGAAGTCCTAAAATAATTTTACGAACTTGCTCTAACAACTCTAACTGAAAATCAATATAAGCTTGTTTTAAATCAGCATCTCTAGAGAGAATATCCCCGAGATTATCGTAAAAAAAATGATAGCGCCACATCAGCTCAAATAACGAATCTAGGTAAGCCGTTAAATGATTAAATGCATCATCATCTTTATTAATAGGTTTAAAGTGAGTATTTAAATGATCGCGATACAGCGCAAAAATATGACGGATAATGTCTTCTTTATTTTTAAAATGATAATAAAGATTACCCGGGCTCATCCCTAAGTTTGATGCAATATGATTTGTCGTTATTGCACGCTCACCATTTTCGTTAAACAACAAAATACTGGTGTGTATTATTTTATCCTTGGTATTCATATGCTAATACTCAAATTATCTATAGGCTACATTACACTCAAAAGAGGTAAACAGTATAAACAAATATGAATCATTAAAACACTCCCACCATGGACTGACCTGTTTAAAGAAAGTAAGTGTTTATATGCTTTTTTAGCTAGGCTGCTTTGTGGCATAAACACTGTTAAACTAGCGCTAAAATAATAAATAGTGAACATTATGAAAGTTATTGCAATTTACCCTGGCACCTTTGATCCACTAACTAATGGGCACACAGACCTTATTCAACGTGCAGCTAAAATGTTTGATACTGTATTAGTTGCGGTTGCTAATAACCCAAGTAAAAAACCCTGCTTTAACCTTGAAGAACGTGTTGAGCTTGCAAACTCTATTTTAAGCCACATAGATAATGTTAAGGTGATTGGTTTTTCTGGTTTATTGGCTGATCTTGCACGCGATCACAATGCTAATGTGCTTATTCGCGGTATTAGAGCGGTATCTGATTTTGACTATGAATTTCAATTAGCTAACATGAACCGCCGCCTGAACCCCGACTTAGAAAGTGTATTTTTAACACCCGCAGAGCGAAATTCATTTATTTCATCAACACTCGTTAAAGAAGTAGCTCGCCACAATGGTGATGTAAGCGAGTTTGTAGACCCTGTAATTGTTAAAGCGCTAAAAACTAAATTGGGCTGTGGTGCCCAATAACACTTCCCGAATTAGCGCATAACTTGTATGCGCTAATTCAGCTTTTGTATAGATGATTTTAATTTTTTAATTAACCAAACAAGTTTTAGCAAATCTTTATTGATAATTAGTATTAGCGCCATAATGATATCAATAATAGGCATAAGAAAACCATACAGCATCCACAACCACCAAAAATCCCAATTGCCATAAAGAGTATTATCAATATACATCCCCATAAACAGTGAGGCATTGATAGCAAGCCCTACAATAAGATAATAAAATCCGTACGGTATTTTACGTCCTAAAAAAATACGCCACATAAAAATAACGGCAATTGTTAGTACATCAAATATAAACAACTTTAAATGCGGAGCCGCAGTAGTTATGTCCATAAACAAACTAAATGTATACGAAGCCATCATAATAAAGCAAAGGTGAACTCGGCTTTTATCTTGCTTATTAATAGCCGCTGATAGAGTGAATAAAAAAGAAAAAACAAAAAGCCATGTAATAAATATTCCAAAATATTCGTTAACTGAATTTAATTGCCAAAATAGCTCCTCCATTTTATTCAACCTTTTGATGAGTGTTTATTATACGATTAAGTAAATACCGTTTTAATGCAACCAAACCTAAAAAGTCTTTATTAATTAGGAGAACTAAAAGCATCGTTAAATCAGAAATTATTTGCCCTATTACATATAAGGCCCAAAACCACCAGTAATCCAAACTTCCTAAAACAATACTGTCGTAGTGCATTCCAAAAAAAACAAATGCGTTAAAGCTAAGTCCAACTAAAAGATAATAAAAGGCTACGGGGAGGTTTTTACTAAAGTATATCCGCCATATAATCAGAAAAAACATAGTTACGATATCAAATATAAAAAGGGTCAAATGGGGTGTGTTGCTCAAGGGATCCATAAAAATACTTGAGGTGTAAGATACCATCATAATGAATGCAAGTTGTGTGCAGCTTTTGTCAGACTTGTTAATGCTTGCAGACAAATTATATAAAAAAGCGAGTACAAAAGACCATGTAGTAAAAATAGTTATATAGTCGTATAAACTAGCCAGCTGCCATAAAAAATCATGCATTGCGTGACCTTTTAAATTTTTCAGTTAAAAATTTAGTAAGCTTAACTAGACCTAAAAAATCTTTGTTAAAGATAAGCGCTAATGGCATTATCAAATCTGTAAAGTACATACCAAATACATAAACGTTCCAAAACCACCAATAATATAGAGTACCTAAAATCTCTATATCGTAATGCATAGCTAAAAATAAAGATGCATTAATACTCAGACCAAACACAAGATAATAAAATGCGGTAGGAATTGGGCTTTGGCTGTAGTACCTAAACGTAAAAATAATAATTAGAGTTACAATATCGAAGTAAAAATAGTTTAAGTGAGACACTATAACCATATCGAACAGTGTACTTAAGGTGTACGAAATCATCATAATACCAGAAAGGTACATTGTATTTTTATAGGGACTGTTTATGCTTGCTGACAAATTATAAAGAAATGCAATTACAAAGAACCATGTAATAAAAATACCTACATAATCTCTAATCGCTACCAGATCCCACAATATGTCAGCCATCATGCCCTCTTCAAACTCGTAATCAAACCATTTCTAAATTTCATCAAGCATAAAAAATCTTTGTTTATAAAAAATATAGCTACCATTATGAAATCAGCAGCGTTGACCCCTATCGCGTAAGCATTCCAAAGCCACCAGTAGCTTGTATTATTTGATATATAGATGTCGTAATGCATGAGAAAGTGTAGAGCTGAGTTTATAGCTAAACCAGTAATAATATATAAATAGGTAATACCATCATGCCAGAGCTGCCTAAGGGAAATAATAACTAGGAGAGTTAAAATATCGGAAAACAAAAAATCTAGATAAGTTACCGTATCCATATTTGTAAATATACTAAACGAATATGAAACACTCATAACCAAAGACAAATACACTCTTTCTTTATTAGGCTTATTAATCGAATGAGCAAGGGAGTACAAAAAAGCCATAAGAAATCCCCATTGTACAAATACACCTATGTACAGAGAAACTGTTGGGCTAATTAAAAGCTCATTCAATATTTTTCAACTTTTTAAAGTTCAATGTAACCCCTCTTTTAAAAATGGTATTTTTATTGAATACTAGTGAAAGAAACATTAAAACATCGAACATATTAACGCCAATAGAATAAACATTCCAATACCACCAAGGCTCATAGTTATATAAAACGTATAGATCGTAATGCAATATTAAGGTGAGCACAGCATTTATTATTAACGCAAAGATGATGAAGTGAAAAGCTATAGAGCGGTGAAGTACTTTAAAGTACTCTAAAATTAACAAAGCTAAAATTGTAATAAAATCGTAGAGCGCCCAATTTAAATATAAACTTTCTAATAAGTTTATGTAACCACTGGAAATATATGAGCAGAGCATAAGCGCAGATAAATAAACCGAGGATTTATTTTCTTTATTTATACTGGAAGCTAAACAGTATAAGAAAGCCATTAAAAAGCCCCATTGAGAGAAAGCTTCTACATAATCCATCAGGGCTTCAGTAACGTACATTTAAACTAGGTTACTTTGTGGGTATCGTTTGATTTGAAATATTTAAGGAATTTGTTCTTTAGTTTATGAAGACCGAGAAAATCTCTATCTACAATAAGAGCTACGACCATTAGTAAGTCATTTGCTGTTACTAAAAATGTATATATATCCCAAAAAAGCCAAGGTTTTTGATTGTTATATATAAATACATCTAAATACATAAATGCAGCTAAAATCATATTCACCGATAAGCCAAAAATTAAATACAAAAAAGAAGCTGTTGTTTTACTAAATATCTTTAAAGCAATTATAAGAGATAAAATGGTAATAAAATCATGTAATGCCCAATCAAGATATGTCGTATTATAGTAAGATATCCAAGTGAAAAAATAATCGGTGGCAGTATATGAAGCCATCATTATAAATGAGCTAAATAATAAAGTAGTTTCTCTTTTAACTCCCAGGCTATAAACAAATAAATTGAAGAAAAAAGCCATCAAAAAAGCCCACGTAACGAGGGCCGATAGAGAGAAATAACCAAAAAATTCAGCTAAAAACATTTATTACCTTAATAATCATTTAGGGCGAGGTTTCAAAATTGTATTGCCACGCTCTAACTCAGCACCACTAACGGCTCTTGCTTCTTGAGAGATGCTTACTGTATCAGATTGCAGGGTTTTAGGGCTAGCAGTTTGTTCCATTGCAGGCTTTAATTGTTGTGTTTTGTTGTATGCTTGCATTTGTACTTGGCTATTAGCTGAAACTTGCATGTGATTGATCCTTGTGAAGGTTTTAATTATATCTGGTGCAACTTTTAACCACATTATTATGTAGATAAATGCATCACCTGTTTAAAGTAGTGATAGCTATTTTGCTATCTACCTTATACAAAGCAACCAATGTGCCAACTTTTTTTGACACCTTAAAACTTACTCAAAACATACTTATATAATCAAACCAAACAGCTCCGACCAGTTTACTACAAACATAAAAAAACGCACAGGGATAACCGTACGTTTTTTGTATCCAGGGAGTTTAAGCTACGTATTTACACGGGATCTCCGCACGTGTACTTAGCTTCAAAATATATTCCATTGCTACTTCGTCACAATTTTCTTTACGAAGGCAAAGTTCACAATCTTTCATTACTTTTTCAGGCAAAGAGTCTTTGCTACAAAAAGTAAAACGTTGTTGTTCAAAAAAATCTGGTACGCGTGTTAATACAATAACTCGGTTAAGTGCCAATTTTTTGGCTTTAGTAAGTAGATGATCAACAAGCTGTCTACCCTGCCCCGACACTTTACTTTTTGGGTCTATACCCAATGAGCGTATTTCAGCAAGGCCGGTATCGTAAATGTATAACGACGCACAGCCCGACACTTTTCCATTTATTTCCGTTACTGCAAACTCGTTAATAGAGTGCACCATATCGCTTTTTGCACGAGGCAGGTTTTCACCTACCGTTGCCCAATGCTGTATAAGTGTGGCAATTGCTTCTACATCATCTAAATTTGCATCACGTACCGTTATTTGCTGTTTTTTTTTGGCTTCTTTAACAGCATTAGTTACTTGTTCAATAGACGTCCCACCAAGGGCTTTACGTGCTTTTATACATGCATCAATTTCAAGTACTGGGTAAACATCGTCTTCAAATACAGTGTTTACTGATTTGTACTGCTCAAGCGATAGCTCTTCAAGCGTTTTACCTTCGCTAATCGCAAGCTGTACAAGTACACCTACAATGTGATGCCCTTCTCTAAATGGCACACCTTTAGCAACTAAGTAATCAGCAAGTTCGGTGGCATTTGCATGCCCTCCTTTTGCTGCAGCAAGTGTCTTATCACCGTTTACTTTAACGCCTTTAATACATGCTTGCGCCATATGAATACATGCAAGCCATGTTGGCATAGCGTCGAACAGGCCTTCTTTGTCTTCTTGCATATCTTTATTATAGGCAAGTGGCAGCGCTTTTAACGTCATCATCATAGCGCTAAATGCACCAAATACACGTCCGGTTTTACCGCGAATAAGCTCGAGTGCATCAGGATTTTTTTTCTGAGGCATGAGCGATGAGCCTGATGTTACGTTATCAGCAAGCTCTATAAATCCGGCTTCACCCGAATTATAAAAAATCAGATCCTCTGACATACGAGATAAGTGAATCATCGAAATAGACGCACAACTTAAAAGATCTAAAACAAAATCACGATCAGATACGCCATCAAGGCTATTTTTTGTAGCCGCTGTAAAACCTAATCCGTGTGCTAATGCTTGGCGATCAATCGGATAAGCTGTACCTGCTAATGCACCACTGCCTAATGGGCAAAAATTCATGCGCGCTTTAGCATCTTGCAGGCGGCTTTCATCACGCTCTAGCATCTCTACATACGCCATACACCAGTGGCTAAATAATACTGGTTGTGCGCGCTGTAAGTGCGTGTAACCTGGTAATATTGTGCCAAGCTCTCGCTCTGCAAGCGCTACAAACTCGCCTTTAAGCTGTGCAATAGCATCTAGTAAATGGTCAGCCGTATCACGGCACCATAATCTAAAGTCGGTGGCAACTTGGTCATTACGGCTTCGGCCTGTATGTAATTTTTTAGCTAAATCACCTACTTTTTCAATTAGAGCTGCTTCAACATGTGAATGAATATCCTCTGCACCTGAAGTAGCTACCGCTTGTGGATCTGCTTTAACTTCTTCAAGCAGCTCATTTAATGCAGCCACTAATTTTGTGTGCTCGTCACTTGAAAGTACACTTACCTGCTCTAGTGCACCAGCCCATGCCACAGAGCCAATAATATCTTGCTCTGCTAACTGGTAGTCAAAGGGAAGAGAGTCGTTAAATTGCTTAAACGCCTCATCTGGACCCGTAGAAAAACGTCCGCCCCATAATGCCATGAAATCTCTCCAAACCCTGTAGTGCCCCTTTTATAAGGGGCGTAATAAATTACTTTTTAGCGAGTGCTGAAATTCTGCTTGAAAGCGAGAATAAACGAATAAAGCCTTCAGCGTGTGATTGGTCGTACACATCATCTTCGCCAAATGTAGCAAATGCTTCGCTGTATAAGCTATTTGGTGACTGCTTTTGAACTGCAGTTACTTGGCCTTTGTATAGCTTAAGTACCACTTCACCTGTTGCCACTTTAGAAAGTGCTTCAGCACCGGCTAAAATAGAATCTTTAAGAGGCGTAAACCAACGGCCGTCGTATACTAAATGCGAGAACTCGCCACCGAGTACTTCTTTCCACTTACGGCTTGCTTTATCAAGCACTAGCTCGTCAATGGCTTGAAGCGCTGCCATAATGACTGTGCCGCCTGGCGTTTCATAACAACCGCGTGACTTCATGCCAACTAAACGATTTTCTACAATATCAACACGTCCAACACCATGAGGCGATGCAATATCGTTTAATTTAACTAAACAATCGTAAGGTTTAAGTTCTACGCCATTTACAGCAACCACTTCGCCTTCAACAACTTTTAATGTTACTAGTTCTGATTTATCTGGAGCTTGCTCTGGAGAATTAGTCCAAGTCCATACTTGTTCAGTTGGTTGACACCATGGGTCTTCAAGCTCACCACCTTCGTGCGAAATATGCCATGCGTTAGCATCACGGCTATAAATTTTTGTAGCAGATGCTGAACACGGAATGTCACGCTCTGCTAAGTAATCAAGTAATGATTCACGGCTCGATAAGTCCCACTCACGCCATGGCGCAATTACTTTTAAATCAGGGGCTAGTGCCGCAAAACATGATTCAAAACGAACTTGGTCATTACCTTTACCAGTACAACCATGAGAAAGTGCATCAGCACCTACTTTACGTGCAATTTCAACTTGTGCTTTAGCAATAATTGGGCGCGCCATAGAAGTACCTAATAAATAAGTACCTTCGTAAATTGAGCCCGTTTTAAGCGTTGGGTAAATGTAATCACTTACCATTTCATCTTTTAAGTCAACTACGTAACATTCAGATGCACCAGAGGCAATTGCTTTAGCTTCTACGCCTTCAAGTTCTTCAGCGCCTTGACCTACATCGGCAACAAACGCGATTACTTCACAGCCGTAGTTTTCTTTTAACCATGGCACGATAGCCGACGTATCAAGACCACCAGAATAGGCTAAAACGACTTTTTTAATTGAACTCATAGGTGTTCCTTAACAAAATTTGGATTTAGTAATGTAACTAGCAGAGCATTTTGCGCATGCATGCGATTCTCTGCTTGTTGAATGATTTTTGATGCTGGACCATCCATTACCTCAGAGGTAATTTCAAATTCACGGTGTGCCGGTTGGCAATGTAATACCGTAGTCGCACCTGTTTGATCTAGCAATGCCTGGTTTAATTGATAAGGCATGTATTTTTCTTTTACTTGCTCAAGCGGCGTTGTATCACCCATTGATACCCATGTATCTGCGTATACAACGTTTGCACCAACTGCAGCTTCAACTCTATCGCTCACCATGACTGATGCGCCATTCATTGCTGCAATTTGCTCTGCTTTTTTAAGTATTTGTGAATCTGGCGAACACCCTTTTGGTGTTACAGCAACAAAGTCAGTACCTAGCGTTGCGGCAAGTAACATCAATGAATGAGTTACGTTATTGCCCTCACCTAAGTAAGCTACTTTAAGCTGACTCACATCGCCATGTACTTCTTGAAGTGTTAAAAAATCAGCAAGTGCTTGGCAAGGGTGGTACAAGTCACACAAGCTATTTACCACAGGTACCGATGAATATTCACCTAACGTGGTTAATGTGCTGTGCTGATTTACACGCGCCACAATACCGTCGGCCCAAGTAGAGATATTAAGTGCAAAATCTTTAATTGATTCACGTGCACCCATAGCGCCATTTTGCTGATCTAAATAAACAGCATGACCACCAAGGCGATTAATACCTATATCAAACGATAAACGTGTACGTAAACTTTGCTTTTCAAACAATGTTACGATTGATTTACCCGATAATACTTGGCTGTATTTTTCTGGCTTTGCTTTTATATCTTGCGCTAACTTTAATAAATTAAGTGCGCCTTCTTGGTCTAATTCTAAACCCGTTAAAAAATTCTCAAACATAATAAACCTATGGTGTAATCTTTGTTCCGACATGCTCACCTTGCAGCAGAGCAGTTAAATTTTCTGGCTTTTGCCAGCTGGAAATATACACACCGCGTCGTAAATGTTGGGCAGCGTGAAGGCTGGTCTTAACTTTGACCTCCATCCCGCCCACAATTACTCCATCTGTAATTAAAGTATCAATGTGTTTTGTGTCAAGTTGATGTAACGGTTGTTTATTTGCGTCAAGTACCGCTTCTACATCCGTCATAAAAATTAGTTCTGCATTTAAATTACTGGCAATAGCCGCTGCAGCTTCATCTGCATTTACGTTGTACCACAAGCCTTGTTCATCAAAGCCGATAGAGCTAACAATAGGTAAACGAGAAATTTTAAGTAAATCGTTAATAATAGAGTCATCGTTGCTTGTACATTTACCCACTAAGCAAAGCGCTTTTAATTTTTGGGTTGCAGTCACACCCGCCTCAAAAAGACTTAAGCCGACAGGCTTATGCCCTGCGCTTATAGCTTGAGTCATTAATTGTTTATTAGCGCAACCTGCAAGCGCACCCACTATATAAGGCATTTGCTCTGCTGGACTAATACGTAAACCTTGGTGTTTAGCACTAGCAAAACCCGCTTGCTTTAGCCATGTATCTACTAAAGAACCACCGCCATGAACAATGACAAACTCATCATTTTTTTGCTCGCTTAGCACGTCAAATAACGCTTTTGCTGCATTTTCTGTATTAAGTACTGCACCACCGAGTTTAATAACCCACGTTTTTTTACTCATTTAAAACGCTCCTTTTAAGCCCGTAGTGTGATCTAAATTCATAGAAATATTAATACACTGCAAAGCT
The DNA here is from genome assembly GCF_015864395.1 of Pseudoalteromonas sp. SWYJZ12. Taxonomy (NCBI): domain Bacteria; kingdom Pseudomonadati; phylum Pseudomonadota; class Gammaproteobacteria; order Alteromonadales; family Pseudoalteromonadaceae; genus Pseudoalteromonas; species Pseudoalteromonas sp. SWYJZ12. The sequence goes on along the minus strand of NZ_JADYXH010000006.1, from coordinate 68,908 downwards.
TGTCCAGCAGCGCCTTTTAATAAGTTATCAATGGCAGACATTACAATTAACTGCGTGCCTTGTTGCTGCCAACCGATATCAACAAATGGTTGCTTAGCAACACCTTTAATTGACGGTATTTTATCGCCTAACAAACGAATTAATGGTTCGTTAGCAAGCACTTGATAAGCAGATGCAACGTTTTCCTTGGTAACGCCTGGCTTAAGTTGTACATAAATAGTTTCTAAAATACCGCGCGCAAAGCTACCTAGATGCGGTGTAAATAATACTTTGTGGCCAAGGTGTTGTTCAATTTCAGGACCGTGGCGATGGTTAAACAAACCATAAGGTGCAAGCGATACCTCACAAAAATGTGTTCCTACACTCGCTTTACGCCCGGCACCCGTAACACCCGAAACGGCATTAATAATAATACTTTCGCTGCTCAATAAGCCTGCTTGTTTAAGCGGTTTAAGTGCATTGAGCGCCGCTGTTGGGTAACAGCCTGCAACAGCAATTAGCTTTGCGTTAGCGATAGCATCACTGTTCCACTCAGCTAAACCGTAAGCCGCTTCATTTAAAAGCTCTGGGTGTTGATGCTCAAAACCATAATAAGTAACGTAATCATCATTATTTGCTAGGCGATAGCCACCAGATAAATCAAATACTTTTTTACCCATAGCTAAAAATTGAGGCGCTAAATCAACACTTACTTTGTGATCGGTACATAAGCATACATAATCAGCATCACTTTGAATGTCATCAAAAGCTGATGCACTAAGAGGAAGTAAAGGACAATCTAGTAAGCCAAGGTGCTCTGGGTATAAATCACTTAGTAATTTATTTTTATCTAAGCTACCCTCAGATACATAACAGCCTGTTAAGGTAAGGTTTGGATGATTAGCAACTAAGCTTGCTAACTCTGCGCCGCTATAACCGCTTGCGCCAATAATAACTACATTCATTGATTACTCGTTATTTTAAAATTTACTGCTAAATATATATGTTGTTCGCTTAAACTAGCTAAGACGCTAAATTAAGACTTAATTTAATGAATTTGTAGATTATCGTCGCATTATTTCCATAGCTTTACTTTAATATATTTATGCTTAAAAAGTGAATTGATATTCATCATAAATACTTTTATATTGTTATGCAATTAAATTGAATAATAATTTTGGATTTTTTTATGCCTTTGCCTTCGTTTATTTCTATGTATCAACAATTAATTGCAGCCCCTTCTATTAGTGCAATTGAAGACAGCTTGTGTATGAGCAATAAAAACGTAATTGAACTCCTTGCGAGGTGGTGCGAAACACTCGGTTTTACGTGTGAAATTATTGAATTAGAAGGAGGTAAAGGCCGCTTTAATTTATTAGCAAAGCGTGGAAAAGGTGATGGCGGGTTAATGCTTGCGGGCCACACTGATACAGTGCCTTTTGATGACAGCCGCTGGAACCACAATCCGTTTAAACTTACTGAACTCGACAATAAATTGTACGGGCTAGGAAGCATTGATATGAAAGGTTTTTTTGCTTTTGTATTACAAGCAATTAGTGAACTTGATGAAAAGCAGCAAACTCAACCTATTTTAATACTCGCCACTGCCGATGAAGAAACAACTATGGCAGGTGCACAGCAAATATGTAAGCACCCTAATTTAAAACCTGCGCGTTGTATAATTGGCGAACCTACTGATATGACGCCAGTATTTATGCACAAGGGCCATATGAGTACAGCAATAAGAGTGGTTGGTCGCTCTGGGCATAGCTCAGATCCCGAACGTGGCCTTAACGCCATTGAAGTAATGCATAAAGTGATTACAAAATTGATGTTCTTAAAAGAGCAATTAAAGCATAAGTATTCAATAAATCACTTTGAAATTCCTTATCCAACATTAAACTTAGGTAATATTCATGGTGGCGATAATGCGAATAGAATTTGTGGTTGCTGTGAAATGCATATAGACATGCGCCCATTACCAGGTTTAAGTGTACAAGAACTACAAGCATTAGTGCTTGATGCAACAAAAGAGATAAATCAGCAATACCCAAATGCGGTGAGCGTTATTGATTTACATGAACCAATCCCGGCATTTAGTGGTAGCACCGACAGTGCTTTAGTTAAAATGGCTGAAAAAATAGCGGGGCAAAAAGCGGTCGCGGTAAATTATTGCACTGAAGCGCCGTTTATCCAGCAACTCGGTTGTGAAACAATCGTAATGGGCCCAGGCTCAATTAACCAAGCGCATCAGCCTGATGAGTTTTTAGCGATGGAAAAAATAAAACCATCACAACAAATAATCACCAATATCATAAAAGCAAACTGCTTTAGCAAAAAGCAGTTACTAACTGCTTATAACAACACAAAATAATAAAGGCGCCAATTGGCGCCTTTATTAATACAAAACTAAGGCTTAATCACCTTTAACTTCTAAGTTAATAAACTTAACTAGCTCTTCAGGTTGCCCTACTAGCATCATAACTTGTTGGTTAATTTCCATCATAGTTTTACCTTCAGGTAGCTTTGCAGACACACTGAATGAATTTAAACCTTTAGCAAAGCTAGTTAAAGCCTCTGCAATATTTTCAGTTACAGGAGCTTGTTGTAACTGCTGCTCTAACATCATTTCCATTTGCTCTAGCGTCATGCCTTGCTTTTCAAGCTCACTTGATAGTAAGTCTTTTAACTTACCTTGGTTATTTAAGGCAAAGCTAACATTGCGCGGCTCTATCTTACTCATTGCTTGCATAACAAGTGTTTGCTGCTGTAACTCTTGCTCATAAGTAAGTGGCTGGTTACCCGCTTCTTGCTGCGCTTTACTAATCGCCAATGAAGCATCCATTAATGCTTTTGAATTAGCCAAGCCCATATCCATATTAAAACTAACAATGTCTTTTGCATCAAGCTTAACTACTACATCACTATTGCCAGACTCTTCATCGTAATCAAGTGATGAATGTAAATCGTAACTTGCCGACGCGAGCATTTCATTTGTATCAGCAGGTAATTTTGAAACAAAATCTTTATCAAACTGAAAGCTTTTTACATCAAATGATGTATGCGGTGATATTTTATCTGGCTCGTAACCTGTTATTTCAATGCTTTGAATATTAGCAACATTGTCGCCCTCTGGGCTTATTACTTCCATGTTTGTTATTTCTACGCTTTTTGAAATAACACTTGCCGATAAACCAGCGTATTTAAATGTAGCGCCAGTTTGCTCGCTTACTAAAGCAAGTTGCTTATCTACTTCTGCACGCACTTCTTGTGTAGCTACATAATTTGCATAGCTCACGCCACCAACGCCCGCAGCTACAATCGCTGCAACTATTACTAACTTTTTCATGTTATTTCCTTATTCTATTCTTTGTGTAAACCGAGTTTTATTAAGAGTAACATTACACATTAACACCCGTAAGTATTAATTAATTAAACTAAGCAACTCATGTACTGTTTTAACTGGGGTAATTTTAGCGCCCAGCCCTTCCATCGACTTATGGTAATTACGAAATGGAATATATATTTCTGTAAAACCATGTTGTGCTGCTTCTTTAACACGTGGCACACCACTATCAATTGGGCGTACATCGCCGTTTAAGCTGAGTTCGCCCATAATACACGTGGTACGTGGCACAACAAATTCATTTAAGCTGCTAAGTAGCGCGGTAACCAATGCTAAATCTATACAAGTTTCTGTTTCATCTATTCTTAGGCCACCCACAATATTAAAAAACGTATCGTGGAATATTTTGGTTTTAGTGTGTTTTCGTAATATGCCAGTCAGCATTTTTATGCGGTTCATGTTTAAACCAACGCAAACACGCTGCGGAAATTCCGCCTCGGTTTCGGTAGTTAAACATTGAATTTCAAGTAGTAAATTTCGATTACCTTTACGGATACAGGTAATTGTAGAGCCTGGCGAGTCGGTTGTAGACCCCGATAAAAATATTTCGCTCGGGTTATCAACGCTTAACATCCCACGTTCACACATTTTAAAAATGCCAACGGTATCTATATCACCAAAGCGGTTTTTATTTGCCCTAAGGGTTCGTATTTGCCCATCGTTGGTGTCTATGTGTAAAAGCGCATCGACAATATGTACAAGTGTTTGAGGACCTGCTATTTCGTTATTTTTATTTACATGAGCAATAATGAACATGGTTACATCATTTTGCTTACAGTATTGAGTCAATGCTTGGGCGGCGCTTTTTACTTGCGAAGGGGAACCTGGGCTACCATTTGCAGTTTCGGTTACAACCGCTTGAATAGAGTCAATAACAGCAAACTTAATTTTATTTTTCTCGAGCTCTTCAATGATGGTTTCAACACTGGTTTCTGAAAGTAAATAAAGCTCGTCAGGGTTATAGTTTAACTTTAAACGATTTACCCTGTTTTTAAACTGCGATAATGACTCCTCGGCCGTACAGTAAAGTGACGGCATACGTTGTGACATTCTCGCTACTAGGTCAGATAGCAATGTTGTTTTACCAGCACCTGGATCACCCGAAATTATATTAACAGAGCCGGTAGTTACACCACCGCTTAGCACACGATCGAGCTCGCCAATTTCTGTCAGCTGTTTTTCTGCCTCTGACGTAGCAATATCATTAATTTTTTTAGAGCCGCCACCAGCACCGCCAGCATAACCACCTACATTTGCTCGAACTGACGCTTTTTTACTCTGCCCTGCTGAAGGTTTAAATTCTGCTAATGTGTTCCACGCACCGCAGCGGCATTGACCCTGCCAACGTGGGTAGTTCATGCCACATTCTGTACACACAAACTCTATTTTTGCCGCTTTAGTCATTTATAACCTTATCTACGATTCTCTAATTTTAAAAACATTTACTGTTAATAACTTATTTTGCCACTTCAAGCATTTACTTAGCAACAAACTCTTGCCTGCGTAAAAATCTAGCGTCACAATCATTAAATACACATGGTGTTTCTTTTTAGCTATAATTTAGGGCATACTTTTTGCTTTGAAATAGTTTAAAGTAACTTGCCAACAAAATGGCATATAACACATAATAACAAGAGCTAAACAGTAGTAACTAAAATAATTGTACCTATATTAATAACATAGCGCGATTTAACGTTTATTGAACTTCTAATAAATGGACTTAACAGTATACCTACTTTTTCAATTAGACGGTGATGGTTTTATAAATGGCTGATGACATAATGCTCAAACACGAAGACCTCGTGAATGAGTTAAAAACATATTTAGGCAATGCTAAATTTGACCTAATTTTCAAATCAAAAACCGCTGGGTTAACCAAACCTGAGCAATTTTTGATGAAAATGGAAATGTCACGCTTATCTCAGCCAGTGGCACGCTTTGTTGATCTTCGTGGATTAGTGACGGGCCAAGTAAAACCGTATGAGCATAACGGTAAACAGCACTTTATGGATGACACAGCCATTGAAGTGTTTGAAAAAGCACTTAAACAGCATGGTGAATATACCCTAGCCGTTTACGAAGCCGTAATGAATACAGAAAATAACCACCGCGTATTACAAAAACAAGCCGCCGAAAAATCAGAACTACAAGAATCAGAAAGTAACTTAAGCACTGAAGTAATTAAGTTTGCCTCTTACGAGAGCCGCCGTGAAGAACGGATGAATTACTCAATAAAAGTAACTATTGATTACAAAGATAAAAAGAACATTGCTGCTAGCACCTCAGATATATCTTTAAGCGGTTGTAAAGTTAAGCTTGCAACGCGCTACTCTATAAAAAAAGGTGAACTAATAGCAATGCGCTTGGTAGGCCTTGAACAAGACTTTGAACTTGGCCTAAAAAACGGTATTCAATACGAGGTTGTTGCCGTTGAAAATATCTCTCGTGAATACAACCACATTCGCTTAAAACGCACTTATATCGAAAATAACGATGCCTTTAATGACTTTTTAGAAAGCTTTATTCACGGTAATAAACGTCGTTATAAAGTAAATTTAGATAACACGCTCGATGCTGTAGTATCAAAGGGGTATGAGCAATACTACATCCCTCGTGTAACGTCTTTATATGTATTTTTAAGCAAAAAAGATGAACAGTATTACCCAAGCCTTAGCCTTACTACTGAAAATAATATTTTTATCCAGCGCTATTTTACCGATGAAAGAAAAACACCGTGTTTGTACAATATACTCAATCATCAGCGCATTACACAATTACTAACCCAAATTACCGCGGTCAAAGAAGATTACCTCTATACATTTACACATATATCATCGGGTAAAATTTACTATTACTCTGCGACACGAACTGAGCTAAATAATAACCCTAAATTACGTGATCTATTTTTAGGTTTTGGTAGCCAAAAAGAAAGTTGGCAGTGCTTTAAAATACAAATAATGCCAAGTCATCCAGATGATTCTTTTATACCGCTTTCATTACCTAATAGTGCTGGCGCTAATATTGAAAAACTCAACAAGCCGCCTTCCCCTCGAGTTAAAGGCCTTATAAAAGACGTTAAATATATTGTTGTACTTACAAGTATTGGCAATAAAACAGAGCAAGCAGATTATAAACAACTTACTTTTGACAAAGCGTTAGTAAATCAGCTTAAGCATTTTGGCCATGCTAAACATAAAACGCCACCTTATTTAGATATTGTGCCACTTGAATACGTAAATTTACGCTCGCATAAGCGCTACCTTTATAAAACACCGGTTAGCGTCACTATTAATGATGAAGTATTTAACGGTTATACACGTGACTTTTCTGTAATGGGTTTGCAATTAGAGTGCGAGCAACCAGTCACATTTAAAAAAGGTGATATAGTACTTTTAACATTTCCTGAGCTTCAAAAAATAACTAAAAAGCATAAACTTAGCGAACTAAAGTACGAAATAATGGCCATTAGTAAGTCATTCACTACTATTAACCTAAAAGCGAATCGTATTGCTGATTTACCCCATGCTGGCGTAACCTTTTTTACTCAGTTGATAGAAGGTAATAAAGACAAACTTAAAGTATCTGAAGAAGCACCAAAAGTAGAAGGCCTATCTACCGCGCTTAGAAATATGGTTACAAAAAGTGTATGCCAATTTCCGCTGTATTTACACAAAGAAGCAGCACACTTTAAAACAGGTGCAATTGGTTATGGCTTATACGCCAGTCCTATGCATGTTATTTTGCAAAACTTTGGCTTATTAGGTAACAAAACTGACTTTTCGAGTATTCTTACCGAAGAGCAAATTATTAATGTAATAACGCCTAATATTAAAGATCGCAGTCGCCAAGATGCACCGCTTGCTTTTACACTCGCTATTAATTTCGACCCTCGTAAGGGTAAAATTGAAGAAGCTATTGTTAGCCAATGCGCTTTAGGTGAAGACTACTCAGGCTTTTATAAACAAATTAGTAAAGACATTACATCGCAACTTATATTTGTAATGCGTTTGTATATTTCGCGCACAGGTCGCCCCGATACTGACTATCTATCAAACGAGCTTAAATACGTAAGCCAATACGCTATGCATAAAGCAAAAGATTTAGAAGAAGCTTTATGGGCTGTTGCAGGCGTGGGGGACGTAGTAGATATAACTGAAGAAGCTCTAAGCCATTTAGAGCTTAAAAAAGAGCAAGTTGAACAAATGGGCCGCCGTAAACTAATCTGGTTAAACCGCTTACGCTAAGCGGTTTAACTTAAACAACTTTAAAGAGCGGGCTCATTTTCTAACGGAATAGCCAACATATACAGCAATTGCAATAATGACCCTTCACAAATAGCCGCTTGTGCTTGCTCAACTACTTTAGGTTTGCCATGCACTGCTACACCTAGGCCAGCTTTAGCCATCATGATTAAATCGTTTGCGCCATCGCCAATAGCAACTGTTTGCGACTTCTCAAGCCCTAGTTTATGTTGTAACGACTCTAGAATAATTGCTTTTTGTTGTGCATCTACAATTGTACCCAGTACTTTACCGGTTAGTTTATCGTCTTTAAATTCGAGTACATTAGCGTGCACTTCATCTAAATTAATAAGCTCTTGAACGCGCTCTGCAAACGGTACAAAACCACCTGATGCAATTGCTAAATACCAGTCATGCTGTTTTAGAATTTGACACAGCACTTTAATACCCGGCATGAGTGGCAATGCACTTTTTAGCTCTTCAATTAAGCTTTTTTCAACACCAGCCAGTTTAGCTACGCGCTGATTTAAACTCTCGCTAAAATCAAGTTTACCCGCCATTGCAAGTGCGGTTACAGAGGCAACTTCGTCGTAAACATCCGCAAGGCGTGCTATTTCGTCTATGCACTCAATAGTTATTGCAGTTGAATCCATATCCATAACCAATAAACCAGGCTCATATAAATTAGGCGCAGTAGCAACTTGCACTAATTGACAATCTAGAGTGCTTGAAAACTCTTGTAGTACTAACGGGTTTATAGCTTGATCGGAGTTTTGCGCGTAAAAACACAGTGCTGGAGCTAACCCTAAATCTGGTTGATATTGGCATATAGCAGTGACGGTTTGGTTATGCATAGCTAAAAAATCAATAATGCTAACAATGTGTTTTTCTTCAAAATCACCCGCAAATGCGATGCTAAATAACCCTAATGCTTTGTTTGGTATATAATCAAGAGGTGTAAATACACCACCACTATAGCTAAACCATTTATTTAGAGTTAAGTGTTGTAATGGTTGCTCAGCAGCTTGCTGTGCCATGTTGATTTGCGACATGGGATCTCCGTGTTTATTTTTATTTTCCTGATAATTGGCATATCATAACTGGTATTCTCAACACTAAATTCGCCATCAGGTGGGGTTTAAGGTTATAGTTAGTGTAGTTGTAACATCAAATCAAAATGCTGTCAGTAGCATAAACGGTGACTATGAAAAATAACCATATTAAAAACCCTATTACTGCTTCTCAAAGAAAACGACTTGTTCGCTTAATACTAGCGGCTGGTTGTTTTGTATTACTAAGCTGGGTAGGTGTTAATAGTAGTTTTCAGAGTCATCAGTTACTTTATGATAGTGCCGATAGCACGGCAAAAAGCCTCACTCAGTTTATGGCTTTAAATGTTAAAACACCGCTTATTGAAAAAAACAAACCACAGCTCAACGCCATTTGTAACGATATAAGTAAAGATGAATTTGTACTTTCTGCGACTATTTATGATCAACAAGGCATTTTAATTGCTAGCAGTGACAATTGGCAGTCACACCATATTTATGGACAACTCCCTGACTCTACACCGGGTATTAGTAAGCTAAAAACACCTTTTATGGAACCCGTGATAAGCGATGATGACCGCCCTATAGGCTTTGTGTCTGTTACTTATTTAACTCGCGCCGCAATATCAGACAGCCATAATCATTTTCATGACTTAGGTCGACAGGTCCTATTAATGTTAGTGATTGCATGTATTTTTACGTGGCAGTTAGGGCGTGGATTAAAACGTTGGCAGGTAAATCGCTATATGCAAAAAACATCTGAACAAGAATCGTAAAGCTGCTTTGCAAGCGTCCCTCTTTTACTATGTGGCTTTAAATCACATAACGCGTTAAATACATCAGGTATATGTAATGGCGTGTTAACTTCACCTTGATGACCGCTTAACGGCATTGAAGGTGAGTCGGTTTCAAGCACTAAGTGCTCTGGCTCAATAGCAGCAATAACAGCGCGTGTTTTAACTGCGCGATCATAGGTAATAACGCCGCCTATGCCAAGCTTAAAACCCTGCTTAATATAGTACTGCGCTTGTTGAAGTGAGCCCGAAAAGGCATGAATCACTCCCCCGTTTTTTGGCTTACACCGCTTAAACGATTGCGCAATTAAATCATGGCTTTGCCTATGATGCACAATGAGCGGTAAGTTAAGCTCATTAGAAAGCCCTATTTGCTGCTCAAATAAATAAGTTTGTTTAGGAAGGTTTTCAATACTTCGATCAAGCCCGCACTCCCCAATAGCTACCAACTGATGCTTATTTGCAGTCGCGAATTCAAATAACGCTTCTATGTGCGATTCGTTATGTTGCTCTAAAAAGTAAGGATGTAGCCCTGCGGCTATTTTTATACTTGGGTAAGTTGCTTTGAGTTTTATGAGAGTACGCGATTGAGCAAGCGTAATACCCGGCACAACAAACTGATTAACTCCCTTTGCTACACACTCACTTATGAGCGATTCACGATTCGAATCAAACTCGCTAAAGTCGAGGTGGCAATGAGAGTCAATAAATTGCACGGTTACTTACTCATCTATTTATTAAGGATTTAAGCGCGTAACTTGCCAGCTATTATCTGCTTGACGCTGGTACATAAAGCGGTCATGCAAACGATGCGCCCCACCTTGCCAAAACTCAATTTTAGTGGGTACTACACAATATCCGCCCCAAAAATCAGGGAGTGGAATTTCACCTTTAGCAAACTTACTTTTCATGCTGGCGAAGGTTTCCATGAGTACTTTACGTGATGACACCGGACGGCTTTGCGCTGACGCCCACGCCGCTAATTGGCTTTCTTTAGGACGAGATAAAAAGTACTTTGCCACGGCAGATGTAGGTAATGGTTTAGCCTCGCCATATACAATAACTTGGCGTTCCATGTGGTGCCACGGAAAGTGCAGCGATATTTTGTTATTACCTTTAAGCTCTTGCGCTTTACGCGAACCTGTATTGGTAAAAAATACAAAACCGTTATCATCCAGATGCTTTAAAAGCACAATGCGCTGTGAAGGTTGACCGGTTTCATCAACGGTTGCTACGACCATTGCTGTTGGATCGGGTAGTTTGCTTGCTACCGCATGCTCAAGCCACGTTTCAAACTGCTTAAACGGATCATCTTGCAAGTTATCTTCGCTTAACGCGTCTTGCAGGTATTCACGGCGGATATCTTCGAGTTTCATAACAAGTCCTTTAAATAAAGCCTTAGAAAAGAGCTTAGAGTAGCGAGCTTAAAACAATGGGTGTTGAGTAGTAACAAATATTAAGATTCAGGTGTATGCGATAACAATAACACCGAGTCTCAGGCATATCGTTGGGTTTCGTTTCACTCAACCCAACCTACAACGTAAACTACGCAACTCAGATATCTGCAAGTGTAGAAGTGCTGACAAGACGGAGTGCTTTTTTATGCCAAGGAGCATACATTTAGTATGTGACTTAGGCTAAAAAAGCACGACAACGCAGTCAAAGCGAACTACACGCAGCAGACGGTTCACCTAAGTAGTTTAGCCTAAGACAAGGCGTCCAACCTGACTTATCCCTATGAGCATACGGTTTGTATGTGATTAGGGTAAGTCGGATTGGATAACGCAGTATTAGGTTAAAATACGACGGTGATTACATTTGCTCCATAACTTCAATGCCTAGCAAATCTAATCCCGTTTCAAGAGTTTTAGAAACCAAATTACACAGCACTAAACGGCTATCGCGCACGCTTGGCTCTACGCCCTCTTTAAGTACTGGGCAGGCTTCGTAAAATGTCATGTATAAGCTTGCTAACTCATATAAGTAACCACATAGTACGTGCGGTGTTGCTTCGCTGATCATTAAATCAAGTACTTCTTCAAGCTGTAGTAGCTTAAGTGCAAGTGCTTTTTCTTGAGGCTCAACAATTGCAACGTCTGAATTTAACGTAGCAGCATCAACGCCTGATTTGCGGAAAATACTGCGTATACGCGTATAAGCATATTGTAAATAAGGAGCGGTTGCGCCTTCAAAGCTTAGCATGCTGTCCCAGTTAAAAATGTAATCGCTGGTACGGTGCTTAGAAAGGTCGGCGTATTTAACTGCGCCAATACCTACTTTACGTGCAATCTCGTTGCGATCGCTATCACTTAAATCCGATTCACGTTCAGCTAGTTTTGCAGCTGCACGGTTAATTGATTCTTCCAATAAGTCAGCAAGTTTTACTGTGCCGCCAGTACGTGTTTTAAATGGTTTGTTATCGGCGCCCATCATGGTGCCAAACGGGCAAAACTCGTAACTTGTTTCGTCTCGTAGTAAACCTGCTTTACGCGCTGTTAGCTCTACTTGATTAAAGTGTAGGTTTTGACGTGCATCTACAAAAATTAAGATACGATCAGCACCTAATTTATTTGAACGATAATCACATGCCGCTAAATCGGTTGTTGCATATAAAAAACCACCGCCAGATTTTTGTACGATAAACGCAGATGGTTCACCATCTTTGTTGGCAAGTTCATCTAAAAACACAACTTGCGCGCCTTGCGACTCTACGGCAATATTTTTATCTTTAAGTAGGCTAATAATATCGTTAAGTTCTGCGTTGTATGCGCTTTCAGCCATAATATCGGCTTGAGTAAGTGTTACATTTAAACGCTTGTATACTTCTTCAGAGTGCTTAACTGAGGTAGCTATAAACAGTTTCCAAAGTTTTTCACAGTGCGCATCGCCGCCTTGTAGTTTAACAACGTAATTACGTGCTTTATCAGCAAAGCCTTCTTCGTCGTCAAAGCGTTTTTTAGCATCGCGGTAAAAGGTTTCTAAATCAGCAAGCGCTACAGAATCTAAATCAACACCTTGGCTAATTTGATCTTCCAAATGCGCGATTAACATACCAAATTGCGTGCCCCAATCACCCATGTGATTTTGACGTACAACCGTGTCGCCTCTAAATTCAAGCGCACGCACAATTGAGTCACCAATAATGGTTGAACGTAAATGGCCTACGTGCATTTCTTTAGCAAGGTTTGGTGATGAATAGTCAACAACCACTTTTTGCGGGTTAGCATGCTCGTTTACAGCAAGCTTTGCATCACTGTTAGCTGCTTTAACGCTTTGCGCTAAAAACTCAGGTTTTAAATGAATATTAATAAAACCTGGGCCAGCAATTTCAGTCTTTTGAGCAATATCGCTTACATCAAGGTTATCTATAATTTTTTGCGCAAGCTCACGTGGGTTGCTTTTCATTTTTTTAGCCGCGCCCATTGCTGCATTAATTTGGTAATCACCAAATTGTGGACGTGTGCTTTGTGTTACTGCTGGGTTTGTATCTTCAGGTAAGCCTGCGCCCGCCATTGCGGCAATGGCTTTTTCGATTAAAATAGTACGAATATTCATATTTTTTACCTTTGTAAGCCCGCCAAAGCAGGCTTTCAGTTAACTGTAGTCAGTCGATTCTAGTTTTCGCGAGTGTGGTTAAATGTCACTTCTGGGTAACGCTCTACCGATAAATTAAGATTTACACGGCTCGGCGCTATGTAAGTTAAGTTATCGCCACCATCGAGTGCTAAATTACTTTCGCACTTGCGTTTAAATTCTTCAAACTTTTTAACATCGCTGCTTTCTACCCAGCGTGCTGTATTTACGTTTATACCTTCGTAAATAGCATCTACGTTATATTCAGCTTTTAAACGTGCTACAACCACATCAAACTGAAGTACACCTACTGCGCCCACAATTAAATCGTTGTTTATAAGCGGTCTAAATACCTGCACAGCACCCTCTTCAGAAAGCTGTACTAAGCCTTTTAATAATTGCTTTTGCTTAAGCGGATCGCGAAGACGAATACGGCGGAATAATTCAGGCGCAAAGTTAGGGATACCGCTAAATTTAAGTTTTTCGCCTTGGGTAAATGTATCACCAATTTGAATTGTACCGTGGTTATGCAAACCAATAATATCGCCAGCGTAAGCATCTTCTGCTCGCTCACGATCGCCCGCCATAAAGGTTACCGCATCAGAAATGCTCACTTGCTTGCCAATTCGCACGTGATTCATTTTCATGCCTTGGCTGTACTTACCCGACACAATACGCATAAATGCAATACGGTCTCGGTGTTTTGGATCCATGTTTGCCTGAATTTTAAATACAAAGCCGGTAAAGTTTTCTTCAGTTGCAACAACAAGTCTGTCTTCAGTTTCACGTGGTAATGGCGTTGGTGCCCATTTAGTTAAACCATCTAAAACATGGTCAACACCAAAGTTACCCAGTGCAGTACCATAATAAACAGGCGAAAGCTTACCGGCTAAAAACAGCTCTAAATCAAATTCGTTTGATGCGCCAATAACAAGCTCAAGCTCATCGCGTAATTGCGCAGCTAAATCTTCACCAATGGCAATATCAAGTTCTGGGTTATCAAGCCCTTTAATGGTACGAACTTCTTGAATTTTATGACCTTGACCTGTTTTGTATAAAACAGCTTCGTCATTATGAATGTGGTAAACACCTTTAAACTCTTTACCACAGCCAATTGGCCAAGTGATGGGCGCACAGGCAATATTTAGCTCTGTTTCAACTTCGTCAAGCACTTCCATTGGGTCGCGTATTTCACGGTCACACTTATTCATAAACGTAACAATTGGCGTTGTACGCAGGCGTGTAACTTCCATGAGCTTACGGGTACGATCTTCTACACCCTTTGCCGCATCAATAACCATTAAGCACGAATCTACCGCTGTTAGCGTGCGGTAAGTATCTTCCGAGAAATCTTCATGTCCTGGAGTATCAAGTAAATTAACAAGTGCGTTGTTATATGGAAACTGCATTACAGAGGTAGTAACAGATATACCACGCTCTTTTTCCATTTCCATCCAGTCAGACTTTGCATGCTGGTTAGAGCCACGGCCTTTTACAGTGCCGGCTCGTTGAATAGCTTGTCCGAATAACAATACTTTTTCGGTAATGGTTGTTTTACCAGCATCTGGGTGAGAGATGATAGCAAAGGTTCGTCGTTTATTAATTTCGCTAAGGAGATTTTGATCTGCCATTAAAAAAGTTCTTTTAGTTTGTATACGGATATTATCCACTTTAAGTATGCTGAGCTTTCAAGGCTTAAATAATACCAATTGCATTAAATTAGCGTTCTATTATAGCGATAATAAAATAGCGCAATAACAAGGCGAAATTATCACATAGAGTTATTCTCTATGAATAATTTTTAACGTAGTTAGTGAGTTATTTAATACGCTAGAACGATCTTGGTTTAATAAAATTGGTATAGAGCAACCTCGAAAGCTCAACACACCATCAGAAAAGCCCTAAATTGGCCCTTCACATGCGATCCGTTATGTTAATCGTAATTGGAAACTATTTTCGCTGATCTTGGCCTTATAAACAATCAATGGTTGGTTATTAGCTGATCTTTTTTATTAATATGGATTTTGGGAAGCCTAACTGCAAATGAGGTATAAAAAAATCAGTAATAAGCCAAATAAATAGAATCAGCACACAATACACCAAGCCTCTGCACACCATTAGAATTTTTAAGCCTTGCTTGAGAATATAACCTAGTGGCCCGGCTAACAGCCCTGCGTTAACCCACTGGTATTTATAACTAAGAGTAAATTAGAAAATTCAATTTTAAGTGATAGCATTTATCTTTAAAAAAATGACTTTAAAAGATGTAAATTTATGTAAACTTTTTTGAACAATAAAATAACGGTTATAAGCATGTAACTTATTAAATTAAAATAACTTAATAAAATAAAAAAACACCAATACAGAGCTAAATACCATGCAACTACTGATTGTAATTTAGCCACCAAGACCGCCACAAGCTTGTGTAATAAAGTCGTAACGCATATTATTGATAGATTGCATGGAGGATAAGTCGTTTGGTCATGAAAACCAGTAAGTTAAGTATTAGATTATTATGGTATATAACACCCCTTGTTATTCTACCGCTGCTATTTTTAGGTGGCTTTACGCTCACCAATGTAACTAATTCAACACAAAAACAAGCTGATTTAATAATGAGCCGTTTTGTTGAGCAACAACAGCAAAAAATATTTAATTATATCGACTCTTTTCACTCTACTGCAAAACTACTTTCAACCTCGCCAGTACTTAGTGATTTTTTAGCAAACGACATTCGTGCCAACGGTAATTACACCCGAAAACTTGGCGCGCTTATGGATGTATTTGCCAGTTACAGTGAGGCTTATCCCGATATAATTAGCATTAATTTAGTTTCAGCCAGTGGGAAAAGCGATGCCTACTACTCTAACAACCTAACAACAGCGCCTAAAAGCTACCCGTTTTTTAATCAAGTATTGCAAAGTAATTTAAGTAAACAGCAATTTATGATTCAAAAGGATGATGGCACCACTAGTTTGTATTTTATTCAACGAATTTATAGTGTTGATTACTATTTAAAACGACCACAGCAGCTTGGTTTTATTGTAATACATATAGAACCTTCAATACTAAACTCTAGTATTTTAGAAGCGCCATATAACAACACGCTTAATTTAATGTTGACTAAAGACGGGAAAATTTTATTTAGCTCCGATTATAATATGCGTGGCCAATACATAAGCGAGTACGAACTTAATCAAGTGCACGACCTCGCTGATATCGGCATGCTTTCAACTATTGAACTCTCAAGCATAGACAAAATAGAGCGAATGATTTTTGCAGTGCAAATGCCCGGCGGATATTATTACGTATCGACCATTCCCAAAGGGGTGCTTTATCAATCAGGTAAAGCCATAAGTTTAATAACAGGCTTAATTGTTATTATTTCGGTGATCACCCTGCCAATATTAATTTTTGTAGTGGTCCGCAATTTATTACTTAACCCAATTGAGTTACTCGGGGCTGCGAGTCATCGTGTTGGTGATGGCGATTTGTCGGTGCACTTACCAGCTCATACAAATGATGAAGTAGGTGTTTTATTTAACGACTTTAACCACATGGTTAATCAAATAAGGCACTACCAACAACAGCTTGAAGAATACAAACACCACCTTGAAGATAAAGTGGAAAGTCGTACCCAAGCACTTGAAGCTATGAACAGCCAACTTGAGTTAGCTATTGGCCAAGCTGAGCAAGCTAATCAACTTAAGAGTCGTTTTTTAGCCAACATGAGTCACGAAATACGCACGCCGCTCACGGCCATTATGGGCTTTACAGAGCAGTTACTACATAACGATAAAGTAGCGAATGACAAACAACACCTAAGCACTATTTTACGTAATTCCAAACACTTACTAGAGTTAATAAATAACATACTCGATTTATCTAAAATTGAAGCTGAAAAGCTGGCTGTTGATTTGTCAGCGTTAAACGTAGTGCAGCTTGTGCACGACATTGAATCAATTATTCAACCACTGGCACAAGAAAAACAATTAACCCTTAATATCGACTATCAACTGCCGCTACCCCGCACCATTTATAGTGATGTGACCCGCTTAAAACAAATACTTATAAACATTGCTAATAACGCTGTTAAATTTACCGAAAATGGCAGCGTGTCTATTTGTGTGCATTATTTACAAGCAAGTCAAAAGCTAGAGTTTGTAATTAAAGATACTGGTATTGGTATGTCTGAGCATCAAATAGAACGTGTATTTAAGCCGTTTGAACAAGCCGATGCCACAACTACACGTCGTTTTGGTGGTACAGGTCTTGGGTTGTGTATTTCTAAAAACTTAGCACTGTTACTTGGTGGCGATGTAAACCTTGAAAGTGAAGTGGGTGTAGGTAGCCGAGTTACAATTAGGGTGGCATGTCAGCTATCTGATGATCAACCCATGCTTGAATTTTTAACGCAAGACAGCCAGTTAATACCAGAGAAAGACCCTCTCTTATCGTTTGCAACCAATAGCTTCGACGCCAATATATTAGTGGCTGAGGATAACCCAGATAACCAACTATTAATTAAATTATTACTGCAAACCTGGGGCCTTGAACCCGATATTGCCAGTAATGGCGCACAAGCTGTAGAAATGGCGCTCGTAAACGACTACCAACTTATTATTATGGATATGCAAATGCCTGTAATGGGCGGATTAGAAGCGACTAAAATGCTTCGTCATGCAGCGTATGATGGCCCTATCATTGCCCTTACTGCCAATGTAATGAACCATGATATAGGCACTTATCTAGAAGCTGGTTGCGACAAAGCACTGGCTAAACCTATTGATAAAGATGCTCTGGAAAACGTACTCGTAAGCTACCTGCATCTTGAAAAAGATAATCAAAATAAATGGGATAGCCTATTAAAGAGCGAAAAGTTTCAGCAAATTGCCGATAATTACTTAGCTAACTTACCTACATATTTAGAAGAAGTTAAAGCTTTGCAGCATTGTGATGATTGGGAAGCATTAAGAGGTATAGCGCACAGTGTTAAAGGCAGT
Source organism: Pseudoalteromonas sp. SWYJZ12 (assembly GCF_015864395.1). Lineage (NCBI taxonomy): Bacteria > Pseudomonadati > Pseudomonadota > Gammaproteobacteria > Alteromonadales > Pseudoalteromonadaceae > Pseudoalteromonas > Pseudoalteromonas sp. SWYJZ12. The sequence goes on along the minus strand of NZ_JADYXH010000006.1, from coordinate 50,863 downwards.
TCTGGATGCTTTAACTTTGATGAAATTTACCATAGCGCTGCGGCACTTGAAGAGAACTTAAAAAGTAACAATAAAGTACCAAGAGACGAGCTGGTAAATGATTTAATAGCAGCCATTGAGCAAGCAATTAGCGACAAAGTAACCTAAAAAGCAAACTTACAAAACGGTACAAATGCAGTACTTTAGCGGCTCTATATTTTAAATGCTAATTACCGACTTTAATTATGAAAAGTTTAAACCTAGCGCCATACCCATTAAAATAGCGTCTTCAAAGCCATTTTTAGCAGGGTTATCACTTGGGTAGTAGTTTTTACGCACTGACATCTCAGCAAAGCCTGCGCGCTCGTACAGCGCAATAGCACGCGTATTTGATTCGCGAACTTCTAAAAAGAGGTTTTCAGCATTTTGCTGCTCACCATATTCAATAAATTGCGCTAACAACTGCCTTGCAATACCCTTACCCTGGTGACTTGGTGTGACACAAATATCCATAAGTGTAAAATCAGGCCCTGCTTTTTCACCAATATAAAAACCAATCATGCTTGCCTCATCAAATGCGGCAACATTAAAATAGCGCCCGCCTATACATGAACCCATTGTATTTAAAGTCCACGGATGGCTATGACACGCTGTTTCGATGGCCATTAATTGAGGTATTGCAGTTTCATCTACTGATTTAAAGTTTATCAAGGTGTTCACTCATTAAAGCCCATAAAGCACGCTTCTCAGAGCCGTTGAGCTGTGGGGTTGGCAATGTAAGCTTATTGTCGTTTAATTGCATCTCACTGCCCTGCACAACGCTATTTATAATAATAGGCTCTGCACTGAGTTTAATGTCTGCAAGTAGTTGCTCATTTAGCGTTAAAGAACTAGCTATCGTGCTTTGCGATAAAGTATTAGCTTGATCATTTGTTTGAGGACAATAATGTTGATTGAGTTCAAGATTTTCTATATCAAAAATAGCTGCGTAACGTGGATGCATAACAACTCAGTAGATTAGACATTTGAACAATATAAGAAGTAATAAAAACGATGTAAAGAAGAAATGGCAGGGGCGGAGAGATTCGAACTCCCAACCATCGGTTTTGGAGACCGCTGTTCTACCAATTGGAACTACGCCCCTGCAATGACGACGAATTATAGAGAAGTTTCGCCAAAGGTAAAGAGAAAAATCACTCTTTTAGTTTAACTGCTTTTTAAATAAACAAAACGGCGAATTAGCATGCTAATTCGCCGTTTTTTAATCACTTAAAATTAGTTAATTAAAACTAAAATTAATTATTCCCATTCGATAGTTGCAGGTGGTTTACCTGAAATATCGTAAACAACACGAGAAATACCATCTATTTCATTAATGATACGGTTTGATACCACACCTAAAAACTCATAAGGTAAATGTGACCAGCGCGCTGTCATAAAGTCGATTGTTTCCACACAACGAAGTGATACAACCCAATCGTACTTACGTGCATCACCCATAACCCCTACCGATTTAACAGGTAAGAATACAGTAAACGCTTGGCTTACTTTATGGTAAAGCTCAGCTTTGTGAAGCTCTTCGATGAAAATCGCATCAGCGCGGCGTAATAAATCACAGTATTCTTTTTTGATTTCGCCAAGTACACGCACACCTAAACCTGGTCCAGGGAAAGGATGACGGTAAAGCATATCGTACGGTAAACCTAGCTCTAGGCCAATTTTACGTACTTCATCTTTGAATAATTCACGTAATGGCTCAACAAGGCCCATTTTCATGTCATCTGGTAATCCGCCCACATTGTGGTGAGATTTAATAACATGCGCTTTACCAGTTGCAGATGCCGCTGATTCAATTACATCAGGGTAAATTGTACCTTGTGCTAACCATTTTGCATTTTTAAGCTTTTTGGCTTGCTCATCAAATACATTAATAAACGTATGACCAATGGCTTTACGTTTATCTTCTGGGTCTGACTTACCCGCTAGATCATTTAAAAACTGCTCTTCAGCTTCAACTTTAACAATATTTAAGCCAAATTTATTACCAAACATGTCCATTACTTGTTGGCCTTCGTTTAAACGAAGTAAACCATTATCAACAAATACACATGTTAGTCTTTCGCCAATTGCACGGTGAATAAGCATAGCCACAACCGATGAATCAACACCACCAGAGAGGCCTAAAATAACTTCGTCATCGCCAACTGTTTCTTTAATACGCTCGATAGCATCATCGATAATTTTTGCAGCAGTCCACAATTTTTCACAGCCACAAATATCAATAGCAAAACGCTCTAATAAGCGCTGACCTTGATGCGTGTGCGTTACTTCTGGGTGAAACTGTACGCCATAAAAACGTTTTTCTTCGTTAGACATTGCAGCATGTGGACAAGTAGATGTTTTAGCTGTTGTTGCAAAACCAGCTGGAATATCCATTACTTTGTCGCCATGACTCATCCATACGTCGAGTATGCCGTTGCCGCCATCGGTAATGCTGTCTTCAATTGCATCAAATAATGCACAGTTGCCTACTTTTTCTACTTGTGCGTAACCAAACTCTTTTTTATCAGAGCTGTGTACACTTCCGCCAAGTTGAGCTGCCATTGTTTGCATACCGTAGCAAATACCTAGCACAGGCACGCCTGCATTAAATACATACTCAGGAGCGCGCGGGCTGTTTTCAAGTGTTGTTGATTCTGGACCACCAGAAAGAATAATACCTTGTGGGTTGAACTCGCGGATTTGTTCTTCAGTCACATCCCATGCCCAAAGTTCACAGTAAACACCAATTTCACGCACACGACGGGCGATTAATTGAGTGTATTGTGAACCAAAGTCTAAAATGAGAATTCGTGAATCGTGAATATCTTTGCTCATGGAGTATCTCGTAAAGTCTGATGCTAAATGCCGCTTTGAATACCAATTTTATTAAACATTACTAATTCTTGCAGGCTAAATAACTCTCTAACCACGTTAAAAACTTCTTATTTAGAAGAAACTAAAAATCGAAATTTTTGCCTCGTTATTGAGCCATTTATCTGTCGCAATAATTGACCACTTTATTAATGCAATTGGTATTTATATAAACGACTAAAAAGAGGGCTTGCAAAGCAAGCCCAGTATATTAAATTAATTACGCTGCTTAACCTAAGCGGTAATTTGGTGCTTCTTTAGTGATTTGCACATCATGAACGTGCGACTCACCCATACCTGCTGAAGTAACACGTACAAATTGTGGTTTTGTATTTAGCTCTTCAATTGTTGCGCAACCCGTTAAGCCCATAGCGCTTCGTAGGCCGCCCACTTGCTGATGAATAATCGTTGCAATAGGACCTTTGTAAGCTACGCGACCTTCAATACCTTCAGGTACTAACTTGTCTGCTTCGTTTGATTTTTGGAAGTAACGATCTGATGAACCTTCTTTTTGATCCATCGCGCCCAATGAGCCCATACCACGGTAAGATTTGTAATAACGGCCTTGGTACAATTCGACTTCACCTGGTGCTTCTTCAGTACCAGCAAGAAGAGAACCCACCATTACACACGATGCACCAGCAACAAGTGCTTTAACAATATCACCAGAAAAACGAATGCCACCATCAGCAATAACAGGAATGTCGCGACCTTTTAAGCCTTCAACAGCATCTGAAATTGCGGTAATTTGTGGAACGCCACAACCGGTAACAATACGTGTAGTACAAATAGAACCTGGGCCTATACCTACTTTTACTGCATCGGCACCGGCATCAGCAAGTGCAATCGCACCTTCAGCTGTTGCAATGTTACCTGCAATAATTTGTAAGTCTGGGTACTCTTTGCGAGTTTTAGTAACACGGTCAATAACGCCTTGAGAGTGACCATGCGATGTATCGATGAGTAAAACATCAATACCCGCTTCTACTAATGCAGCAATACGTTCATCAGTACCTGCACCAACACTTACAGCAGCACCTACACGTAAACGACCTTGGTCGTCTTTACATGCGTCAGGTTTGTCTTGGGCTTTTTGGTAATCTTTTACTGTGATCATGCCTTTAAGTTTAAATTCATCATCAACAACAAGGATTTTTTCAATGCGGTGTTCGTGCATTAAGCCTAAAATTTCTTCGCGTGCTGCGCCTTCTTTAACGGTAACAAGCTTTTCTTTTTTAGTCATAACGGTAGAAACAGGCTGTTCAAGCTTAGTTTCAAAACGCATATCACGACTAGTAACAATGCCTACAAGCACATTATTGCTATCGGTAACCGGAAAGCCTGAAAAACCTTTTTCGTGCGAAAGCTCAATTGCATCTGCAATTGTTAAATCGGCAGTAACCGTTACAGGGTATGAAACAATACCTGCTTCGTAGGTTTTAACTTTACGTACGTTTTTCGCTTGTTCTTCAATAGTCATGTTTTTATGAATAAAACCAAGACCACCTTCTTGCGCAAGGGCAATAGCTAAACGAGCTTCTGTAACAGTATCCATAGATGCTGAAATAAGCGGCAAGTTAAGTTTGATACCACGCGTTAAGCGAGTTGAAATATTTGCCGTGTGTGGCAAAACAGTAGAATGACCAGGTACTAAAAGTACGTCATCAAAGGTAAGAGCTTCTTTAGCGATTCTAAGCATTTTGGCAACTTCTCACATGTGGATCTAAGATAAGGAATTGCGGCCAAATTTTAACAGCGTTGTTGGCATGAGTAAATAATATTTCGCAAATATTTATGATAAAGTAGTGCAATAAATAGTTTTAGGTTGTTTTTTATGTTTTCGAAGCCTTCGCAGGCGGTTTACACCGTTTCACGCCTTAATAGAGAAATTCGCACAATCCTTGAGCAAGGTTTTGCATCTTTAGTGCTCACGGGCGAAATTTCTAACTTTATTACCCCTGCATCTGGACATTGGTACTTTTCGTTAAAAGACGATAAAGCACAAATTAAAGCCGCAATGTGGCGAGGCAATAATCGCAACCAAAGCTACCGCCCTGTAAATGGCGCACAAGTTACAGTAAAAGCGCGTGTATCGCTTTATGAACCTCGCGGTGACTACCAGCTTATTGTTGAGCATATGGAACCCGCAGGCGAAGGTCAGCTAAAACAAGAATTTGATGCGCTTAAAATGCGTTTAGCCGCCGAAGGATTATTTAGCTCTGCTCACAAACAGCCATTACCCCAAAATATTAATCGCATTGGTGTTATTACCTCAGCAACCGGCGCTGCTATAAAAGATATTTTAACGGTACTCAAACGCCGTGCACCGCAGCTAGAAGTCATCATTTACCCTGCTATGGTACAAGGCAAAGAAGCGCACGTGCATTTAATTAACCAAATTGAATTAGCTAATGCTCGTGATGAAGTAGACGTACTTATTTTAGGGCGAGGCGGCGGATCACTTGAAGATTTATGGTGTTTTAATCACGAACAGCTCGCCCGCGCTATTTTCAAAAGTGAATTACCCATAGTAAGTGCGGTAGGCCACGAAATAGATACCACTATTAGCGATTACGTTGCTGATGTTCGTGCAGCGACTCCATCAGCCGCAGCTGAGCTTGTAAGCCCAAATACGCAAGAGTTACACAACAAAGTAACGCAATTAGTTAATCGTTTATCTAACGCGTTTAAGCACGGCATTGCCGACAAGCGCGCACTAGCAACGCAGTTACAACACCGCCTTAATTTATGTCATCCGCGTAATCAGCTTAATCAAAAATCACAACGTTTGGATGAGCTAAGCATTGCGCTGCAACAGGCGATGCGTAATCGTTTATACCAGCAAGAACGCACACTCAATAACTTAACGCCGCGTTTAATGCACCAATCACCCGATAAAAAACTCGCTACAGCAAGCCATCAACTTTCGCAATTACAAGCTAGGCTAAACCAAGCTATACAGCATCAGTTACAGCAAGCGAATAATAGCTTAGCACTGCAAGCAAGCAGGTTAGATTCAGTAAGTCCGCTTAATGTTTTAGCGCGCGGTTATAGCATCACTAAAACACAGCAAGGGAAAGTAGTTAAATCTGTGGGGCAAATTAAAACAGGCGATGTTTTGATTACAGAGCTCGTTGATGGCTCTATAGAATCACAGGTTATACCTGTTACATAAAGTTGGTATTACTTAAAACTCTGTACTTAGCAACAATTTAAGCTCGCTATCGCTTGATGTGGAGGTAGTGCTTTTAAATTGTTGCCAAAACTCTTGCTTCATCAACTTGTCGTTTAGTTCTCGCCATTGAGAATTATCAAATGTGTCGTTATCAGCGGGTGCGGCTAGTTCAAATTCACATATCGTCGTTTTACATTTTGCACTAACAACATCGGGTATAATCGCTAAATCAGCTGTTAATAAAAAATCTTGTAATGCCATTTCAGTACGATAAGCCCATTCTTCGTCACGCGTTTGCTTTTCAAATTTATCACGTAAGATCTTCTCAAAATCTGAAGGACCTCTCATTTGCTTTAAAATGCTTTTAACTGTCGCTTTCTGCTCAGCGAGTTGCTGCTTAAGCTGAGTTACTTGCTCTTCTAAAGGTAGTTCATCAAGCATTTGGGTTTCTGAATAGGTTGGAGGCGTATCTTCAGCGGGCTCTATACTAGCGACTTGCTCAGGTACTGCAGAGTCTGCATTACTTAATACCTCATTACTTTGTTGTTCAGTATGAAGCTTTTGCTGTTTTTCATAACTTGGCTGCGACTTAACAGATTCAGGATGACTTGAAGCTGCATTAAAGTAGCCCCAAGTTAAACCTACACCCGCAATAAACCCAATCCCTAGAGCCAATAAACTATTCTTGTTCATGTTAATTCCTTTTAAGTTTTATGATTTTTAATTACTTATAGCATTGCACTCGTGTGCGATTCGTTTTCAGGCTCAGGATTTGCTAAAAAGTTTTGGTTCATACTTTGTGCCGGACACTCACAATCCGGTCGACCAATAATTTTAGCGGGTACGCCAACAGCGGTTGTGTGTGGTGGAACATTGCTAAGTACAACTGAGCCCGCACCAATTCGTGCGCCCTCACCTACTTCAATATTACCAAGTACTTTAGCGCCGGCGCCAATTAACACGCCCGCTCTAATTTTAGGATGACGATCGCCCTGCTCATTGCCTGTACCGCCAAGCGTTACAGATTGAAGTATTGATACGTTATCTTCAATTACCGCTGTTTCACCAATAACAATACCGGTTGCGTGGTCAAACATAATGCCTTTACCTACTTTACATGCTGGGTGAATATCAACCCCAAACACTTCAGAGTTACGGCTTTGAATAAAGCGCGCTAACTCTTTGCGGTTTTGTTGCCACAAGCAATTAGCCAAACGGTGTGCCTGAATAGCATGAAAACCTTTTAGATTTAATATAACCGTAAGATAGGTTTCTGATGCAGGGTCGCGGTCTTTTACCGCTTTAATATCCTCGGCAACAAAAGATAGCATACGGTCACATTTTACAAATGCTTGGTCAAACAGCTCTCGGATAGTGAATGCCGATACCACCGCATCAGCCAACTTATTAGCAACAATAAAGCTCAATGCCGAACCTAAACAATCATGATTCAAAATGCATGAATAAACATGACTTGCTAATAATGGTTCACGTGTTACTACATCGTTAGCTTCGTCGCGAAGCTGTTGCCAAATTGCATGACGCATAATACTGCACTGCCTTAAGTTGATATAAAATAGCCTTTTCCCAAGTCTAACGGATTTAACCACTAAGGTGTTAATCCCTTAGTTATTTGTTCTGGTTATTAGATATAACTAGGGCGTGTTGATCTTTGGTGATTGGATTTGCAGCAGTATATTTGGTTTTTAGGCAAGGCAGAGCCTATGTAGCGTGGTTACTCCCCATAAATAGGCGATAACGCAGCATAAAGACCAAACATGCGCTGCCCTTTGGGTTCTTTCTAGGGACGATTAACTCTTTGTTGCTCGATTTTTACTTATTCTTACATGGATGTAAGCCAGTAGAATAACGCAGGAGCAGTTATCGAGCCCACTAGGTTACAAACCTCGCGCCGCGATTAAATCGACCCTAGATTGAACAAATTTCAATCCACAGAGTTCAACACGCCCTAGCACCCAGAAATGATATTTCAAATACGTACCCATTTTTTAGATTAAGTTATACGACAGTAGCTAAAATGACCAATACAGACTTAAAATATAATAAATTAATAAAAATCAAAAGCTAACAACATATGACAGCTCACCTGTCATATGCCAAAATACATACTGGCGTACAGCTGACGGCGTAAATAACAAAAACAAACGCTAAATTAGCATCATCAACTCAACAAGGATAACGATGATGAAAAACGATATATTAAATACAAGAAAATTAGGTTACAAATTTTACTTTCAAGATGGCGACAATCAAATAGCCTGTTTTGGCAGCTACTTTACAGGCAAAGAAGAAATCTACGTAAACGACGATTTAGTTAGTAGTAAGCGTAGCGTTGGTAGAAAAAGCACGCATACATTTGAGTTTAAAAAACATAACTACCAAGTTAAGTATCACATGCTAAATATTATCACTGGCAAACTAGAATGTACTTTTTTTAAAAATAATGAGCAAATAAAACAACAAGAACAAACTTTACTTCCTTTTATTAAGGATCCGAAAAGAGCCGTCCTATTTTTTTCTGCCTGTGTACTAGCCGGATACTTGGGTGGGTATTCAACCTTTGCGCTAATTGACTTAGTGGTAGGTAAATAAACGCATGCAACTTAATCCTAAAACAATAAAAGAACTTAGGCAGCAATTTAATTGGACGCAACAGCAACTTGCCGATGCCTGCGATGTAAGCTTGCGTACCGTTCAGCGTGTAGAGAAAGAAGGTGCGGCATCAAAAGAAACCACAATGGCTTTATGCGCAGTATTTGAAGTGCGCCAAGGCGAGCTTATAAAACTAGACGACTTAGAAGTAGATGAAACAGTTAAAGTCCAATCAACGCAAAAGTTTATTGTAGCTATTGCTATAAGCTCTTTAATTAGCTTTACACTCGGTGTTGGCTGTATGCTATTAATAACAAGCTTATGATATTAGTAACGAGCTTATTTTATTAGTAACGAGCTTATTTTATTAGTAACAAGCCTTTGCTTTGGCTTAAAGTATTAATATAAAAATGCCCCAGAGCTTTAAAGCACTGGGGCATTTTTTATACGTTTCAAGATAGTTTAAAAACCACTTAAATTATTGAAATACTTTATCGACTTTCATCACTTCAATATTTTTTGCAGGAATTGCTAATTTATAATCGGCAATCACTTTATCCTCAGCAACCAACTCAGCAGGTTTATTAGTGTTGTAAACCATTGGTGAGGTTTGCTGCGATGCTAAACGTTTTTGCATATCAGCGCCGTCTGCGGTTATAAACACATATTGAACATTGTCTGTTTGTAAGTTTTCTTTAATAACGCGATTTACATCAGCAACGCTTAACGTTTTAAGTTTGTTAGTTACGTAACTTACAAAGCTATCTGTGTTGTAAAATTCGCTATCAAGTGCGTAACCTAATTGGCGGTTTTGACTTGCAACCATTTGCGGCACAAAGTTAATTAAAAAGTTACGCGTAGCTTCAAAGTCGTCTTCGCTCATACCATTTTTAATTAGCTTATCTAGCTCAAACAAGGCGGTACGTGTGGCAAAGTGCGCATCGTTATTAGAGCGAAGTGGGCGTAACCACACTTGAAATATTTGCTCAGAGCGCCCTAGATTTGCATCAGGCTTGGTTTGAAACATACCACGTGGAAAGTATTCAATGTATGCATAATCGCCATAGTTCATACCGCGAGTTTCACGAATGCGCTCATATAAAAAGCTGTTAGAACTACGGTGCTCACCGAAGTACGAACGCACAAGCCAAAGGGCTGTCCAGTCTTCGCTACTTCTTATTGTATCAATAGGAAAACCAAACGATACCGCAGTCGATTGCGCTGACTTTTCTACAATCGTTGCATGATGACCTTTAAGCACTGGTGCATCAGGAATACTTAAACGGCTTTGATCACCTTTTGGTAGCGTTGCAAAATCGCTCATTATTTTAGCTTTAAGTTTTGCAGGAACAGCCCCAATTAAGCCAACCGTGAGTTTAGATTGCGTAAGCTCGCTGTTATAAAACGCTTTAACATCATCTAGCGTCAACGCTTCTAAATCCGAAATATCACCGTAGTTGTAACTTTCGTAAGGGTGATTTTTGTAAAGTGCACTGTATAGCACTTCTTTGCCTAGCTCTTCATCGTTAGATGCTTTTAAGCCTGATTTAATACCGTCGATCATTTCTTTTTTAAGGCGCTTAAAGTCGTCGTCTCTAAAACCTGGGTTTAGTAATTGATCGCTCACAAGTGTATACCACTGCGCCGCATTATCTTTATGGATACGCCCTTGAAACGACAGCATTTCTTTATCTATTTGATAGCCAAAGCTACCCGCAAGCGGATAAAGTGCTTTTTGAATATCTTTATAGCTTGTCGCCTCTGAGCCACCTTGTGCAAGCATAGCCGCAGTTAACGCAGCAACACCTTTTTTGCCTTGTGGGTCGGCAGCCGCACCGGTATTGAATAAAAAGTTAACATCAATTAATGGCGAGCTATTGGTTTTATCAAGTACTTTAAATACAGGTGCCGTAGGTGCTTGTTCAAGCTTTGCAGTAAGCGCATTTAAATCAACTTCTTGCTCAAAACCTGGAGCTTTATCAAGTGCCGACATTGTTAATGTGGTACGTGTGTTATCAGTAAAGTATTTATTAGCAACGGCTTTAATATCTGCGCTGGTAATGTTATCTGCCGATTTATACAGCTGGTTTATAACCTCAGGATCGCGCTCAAAATGCATGTAGCTGGCAAGGGTTGATGCAATCGCTTGCGACGAGTCTAAGCCATTTATAAAGCTGTATTTAAGGTTCGATTTTAAATCACTCAGCTTTTGCTCATCAACAAGCTCAGTGCGTGCTTTTGCATAAGTTCGGTTAATTGCATCGCGTGCAGTGGCTAAATCATCTGCGTTTTCTACTTTAACAAATACGTGTAATAAACCCGGATCTTTGGTCTCTGGGTTATAGGTAAACATTTGGCTGGCAATTTGTTTGTCGACCACTAGCTCTTGATATAAATCTGAATTACTTGAAAAATAAAGCTGTGAGATTAAATCAAGCGCCGCTCTGTCTTTTTTAGCAGGCTCCCACGCAGCGCCTTTGTAGGATACAAGTAACCAATGCCCTGGTAGCGCTTCATCTTGCTGGTGCAAATATTTTGGTGTTTGTTGAACAGGCTCTGCTTTAATGTCAGCAACATAGTTACCCTTTTTCCAGCTGCCCCAATGCTTTTTAACCATTGCCATTGTTGCTTGTGGGTCTACATCGCCCACAATAACAAGTGACACATACTCAGGCTTATAAAATTTAGCAAAAAACTCTTTACCGTACGCCATTTGATCTGGCATGGCTTCTATGTCTTTAAAAAAGCCCATAGTGGTGTGTTTATACGTGTGCTTATCAAACGCTTCTTCGCGTACAGCGCTTAATAATTTACGAATTGGACTCGCGTTGTTTTTTAAGTACTCACCTTTTACCGTTTGTGCTTCTGTTCTAAATTGCTCTTCGGTGTAAGTTAAGTTTTGAAAAATATCAGCTTCAAGCTCAAGTACTTTATCAAGATGCTGCTTTGAAAAGTTTAAATGGTAGTTTGTAAAATCGTTTGTTGTATAGGCGCGGTTATCAACACCTGAATTTTTTAATATGTCTGAATACACATCTTCAGGGTATTTTTGTGAGCCTTTAAACATCATGTGTTCAAAAAAGTGAGCAAAGCCTGTTTTGCCCTCTTCAACTTCGTTACGCGACCCAACCGATACCGGAATTTGCAGCGACACCACATCAGGGTAATCGGTTTTAACAACCATGACACGCAAGCCATTTTCTAGCTCTTCAATTAAATAATCTTGCGAAAAAACACGATCATCAGCTTTATTTACTTGTTCTTGTTGTGCTGTTGTTTGCGTGCTTTGGTTTTGTTGCATGGCGCAACCTGTTAACGCCAGCGATACCGCTAAGCTGGTTGCTAATAATTTAAATTTCATTGTTGTCCCTTTTTAAATTGAGCAAATTTGTTGTCAGATTTAATACTAACTCACTCTCGATTATGCCCCAAAGCCAATAAATATAAGAGCCCAAAGGGAATTTATTATGTAAACAACTGTGTCAATTATAAATTATAGGAACAAGCACTATGAATAAACATCATGTTAGTTGAAAAACTTTCATTAAATAAATCTATCTAGACGTCTAAATGGCTGCTATATTAAATCCATCAAAACAAACTTAGCTGGAATGAGGATTATGGCTTTATCACTAAAAGAGAAGATAGTGGACACCAACCAAGGTGTTTATCTTATTGGTACTACCCCGCCTAAAATTGGCACCGATAAAGCGCAATTAAAAACCATTGCAGAAAAGCTATTAGGTCGCTTACACGAAATTGAATACGACGGTGTGATAATTTACGACATTCAAGACGAAAGCAGCCGAACTAACCAAGACCGCCCATTTGCGTTTAAACAAACCGTTGATCCGCGTGAATACAGCCATTTACTTCGTAATTTATCTGCACAAGATGTAATTACTTATAAGAGTGTGGCGCAGCGTGGCGTAGGCGAATTTAAAGATTGGCTAAGTGAAACTAAAAACGACTACGATTTACAAAATGTTGTTTTAGTAGGTAGCCCATCATCGATAGGCGATATAAAGCTAAGCCTGCCAGATGCTTATAAAGCGATGGCTGAGCAGTCAGATGATTTCTTTTTAGGTGGCGTTACTATTGCCGAGCGCCATTCAAGCAAACGAAATGAGCACGAACGATTAATAGAAAAAACAGCACAAGGTTGTCAGTTTTTTATATCGCAAGCTGTTTACGACGCACAAGCTACTATAGAGCTAATTACTAGCTACGCACGTACGTGTAAAGCACAGGGTATTACACCTCAACGTATTATATTAACGTTTACCCCGTGCGGCGGCGAAAAAACCTTAGATTTTATGCAATGGTTGGGTATCTCAGTGCCAGAGGCAACTAAATGGCGCATGCTTGATGCAGACAATACATTAAGCGAATCAGTCCGTATTTGCCGCGAAAACCTCGACTTAATACTTAAAAGCTGTGCGCATTTAGATGTACCGCTGGGCCTAAATATTGAAAGCTTAACAAACCGTAAAGAAGAAATTGACGCGTCAATTAACTTATACCGTTTATTAAAAGCCATTATGGAATTAAACCTTGCGGAAAAGCTAATAGCTTAAAGGCTAGGTAAGAGCTAATTAACACCCTTCTTGGCAAGCCTCATGGCTTGCTTTTTTATGTCCGTTCTTTGAAAAATTAATTAATAAATACAAGTAAAGATTTGCAGCTTAAGCTATTTATTGAAGGTGTTTTTGGTTATTACTCTCAAGCCTTTTTAAGGCAAACCCCATAGAGGAGCACATAACACCAAAAATTATTCCCTCATTAGATATAAATCTAATGCTAGGGAACGTTTCAAATAAGCTTATTATTGCTAAGGAAAAAATAAAACCTATCGCAGAAAAAACTAGCCAAGTTTGTGTGGCATGAGTCATAACGAACCTCCTTTTATTATTGTGCTTTTTTAGCGAGCTTGTACGCTTGTTTATTTTTATACATTGCGTGGTCTGCATCATTTAATAGCGCTTCAAAGGGCTGCTTTTGTTTATTAGTAAAACTATAACCAATACTAAGCGATAAATCGCAAACGTCTTCTTTGAGTAAGGCTTTTGAATACTCAGTCGAAATTTTATCCATGATGTAGTTAATCTTGCTTTTATCGCTTACTTGCATTACTGCAACAAACTCATCGCCACCTAAGCGCCCTACTATATCAGCATCTCTTAAATGCGTTTTTAGCGTATCTGCCAATATAATTAAGGCTTTGTCGCCCACTTCATGTCCGCAGGTGTCGTTTAATTTTTTAAAGTCGTTTATATCGATAAACAAACAACACACGTCAAAGCCTAAACGTAGCGCTAAGTTAAGTTTTTGCTGGGCTAATAAGTTAAGTGCTCGGCGATTATAAATATTCGTTAATGAGTCTAACATGGCTATTTCGCGCATTTGCTCATAGCTATACACAAGCGCTAGGTCGTCTTCAATCAAATCGCGTAGTTGTTCTATGAGTTCAAAATATTCATCGGTATAGCTTGTTATTTTAGTGTCTTTTAAACATAACGTGCCAAACACTTCGCCTTCAGGCCAATGAATAGGTAAACCTAGGTAGGATTCAACACCGTCTTCAACTACTTCTGGTAGGGTATTCCATGTATCGTTATTACTTGCATCATTAACATATAATGTATTGTTAGTTTCAGCTACGTGGCGACAAAACAGAGGTGTTTGAGGAGGAAGTATAGGATTGGTCTCAAAGTTAGAGCCACCTTCGTTACTTCTAATAACAACGCGATAGCCTTTGCTTGTTGCCTGAACTATATAACCAGACGGGGCTGAAAAAAGCCCCGTTATAAGGTCGATTGTTTTTTGCCATTTATGCAAAGATATTTGGCCATCAATACCAGAAAATGCCCATTGATCAATTTCAAACATTGCTTTACCTCGGCTATTTAGTAGCTCCAGTATAGGCAAAAAAGCAAAGTAAAAGCTATTATTTACGACGTCTACTTGGCTCTCTTTTACCAGTGATGCGTTTTTTATCGCGATCTTTTCGCGACTTGTTAGTATTTTTACGATTATCTTTTGGCTTTTTATTAGGATCTGGCTCGTAACCTTCTAACCACTGCGGCGTTAAACGCGTATCGAGTAGTACTTCAATTTCTTCTAGCAGCCATTGCTCATCAAGACTTACCAGCGACATAGCAAGTCCTTGTTCGCCAGCACGACCTGTACGGCCAATACGGTGCACGTAATCCTCGGCAATGTACGGTAGTTCAAAGTTAATTACGTATCTAAGTGTAGAAATATCTAAACCACGCGCAGCTACATCGGTTGCAACAAGTACGCGTGTAATACCTTCTTTAAAGTTTTGCAATGCACGGTCGCGTGCGCCTTGCGATTTGTCGCCATGGATTGATTCGGTTTTTAAACCGTCTTTACACATTTCTTTAGCAAGCTGATCAGCCATTTGTTTTGTGCGAGTAAAAATAAGCACTTGGCGCCAGTTTTTCATGCCAATCATGTGCGATACAAGTTCGCGCTTACGATCCTCATCTACAGCGTAAATAACTTGCTCTACTTCAACGGCTGCTGAGTTACGTTTATCAACTTCAATTAGCTCTGGGTTTTTAAGTAACTTTTTACTGAGTTCAAACACGCTGTCATCAAACGTAGCTGAAAATAGTAAAGTTTGGCGATCGCCCGGGATATGTCGCAATATACGTCTAATTTCATCAATAAAGCCCATATCAAGCATGCGGTCAGCTTCGTCAAACACTAAGGAGTCTACGCTTGAAAGTACCACACTGCCTTTAACTATATGATCAAGCAAACGCCCAGGTGTTGCCACTATAACTTGCGCTGTTTTAAGTGCTTTTATTTGAGGGCCAATACTTGCGCCACCATAGGCTAAAGCGCCATTGATATTAGTGCCTTGTGCGTACTTTTCAAAGCTTGCAAATACTTGCTGAGCAAGCTCACGGGTTGGCGTTAAAATGACTACACGTGCAAGGCCTTGCTCATCTTTTTTAGGGGTATTTAAAAGCTTATGTAATAAAGGTAAAACAAAGGCGGCAGTTTTACCCGTACCTGTTTGCGCGCTGCCCATTACATCACTTCCGGCTAAAATAGGCGGAATAGTTTTAATCTGAATTGCGGTTGGTTGAGTGTAATTATTTTGCTCAATCGCTGTTAATAATAACGGGTCGAGATTAAGTGATGAGAACGTAGTGGCAGACATAGGCTTAGCTTTAAAATAACAAAGAGCGCTATTGTACGCATATTACTGTACTGCGTAAATTAACCAGTCCAGAAAAGTATTTAATCGTGGTTGCTCACTTTCACTTTAGCGCTAAAAACAATAAAAAAGGCGCTAAATAACAGCTGTATTTAGCGCCTTTTATAATTTGCTGTAGCTTTAAGCTGGCTTTAGTGTCGCTTTACGCTCGTTGTAAAACGCTATTAAATCGTCAACTGTTGCTTGGCAGTATTCGCGTATACCCGAAACTACCATATGCTTTTCACCACTACCCACTTTAACGCCGTTTTCTAACAGGTTAAAACGTAGTGTAATTTTTCCGCGCTTACCGGCATACTCAAAACTAGGCTCTGCAAACTCAAGTTCTGGTTCTGTAATATCAAGATTATCAAGATTGATAAGCATTGATTCGTAAATAATCATTGGGCGAGCAGGGTTTATCATTACCTCTTGCTTGCCCATTAATGGAATAATTACATGCGGAAAAGTAGTACCAGAAAACTCAACATAATTTTTTATAAGACTATTAGTTAGTGCTGGGCATTGGCTGGTTTTACCGCTGCGCTTTACCTTTAAAATAACTTTTTCGCCATTGGTTACATCAAACTCATCAGCCCCTTCAGGGAAGTTAAGTTTGGTGTTTTCATCAACCATACCGGCAAAAGTAAATTCCATTTGTTCACTAATACCGTAGCGGTCTAGTACCAATGAAAAAAGTAAGTCTCCTGGCGCGCAAAACTTTTTGGCATCTTTGTCATGAAGTGGATTAAAATCGTCAGCAACGCATTTAGCGAATCGACAACCCTGCTCACGAGAGATAGAAACATAATCAGCATGCTGCTGAAAAAAAGGACTTAACATAGTTTGTTCACTGCTTAAACTGCTTATAACCTATCTATATTACCAGAA
Source organism: Pseudoalteromonas sp. SWYJZ12 (assembly GCF_015864395.1). Classification (NCBI taxonomy): domain Bacteria; kingdom Pseudomonadati; phylum Pseudomonadota; class Gammaproteobacteria; order Alteromonadales; family Pseudoalteromonadaceae; genus Pseudoalteromonas; species Pseudoalteromonas sp. SWYJZ12. The sequence continues at coordinate 34,061 of NZ_JADYXH010000006.1, read as the reverse complement.
AAAAAATACTGAGAGGTCGAATCTGTTAGATTAGTTGCTAAATAAAACAGAGCAATAAAAAACAATGACCTTTTATTTATTAGCGCTATCAATTATATGTGTTTTTCCGTACTGCAAAATATCAATAATGCGGCAACCCCTTTGGCACTACTTACTAGCTTTAAGTGTTGTAAGTGCATATTTTCAAGGTTATATAAATTTATATGCCCTGCTGTTAACCGGGCTTTACGTTGTTTTATACTACTGTGTGCTAAATACAAAACAGCCAATAATACGCGCTACTTTAAGTACTGTTTTTATAGTCTCCTCATTGGCATTAGCACTTCATTGGGTGCCTGATTTTAATAACCTCCCCATTGTTATAAACGAGCGTATTACAAGCGATGCGATTGCTTTTACCCTTTATGCTAACTTTGATAAAGCTATGGCTGGGTTATTTCTTTGTGCTTACTTTTATTCGAATAAAAAAACTTTAAAAGCAGACTCTAATAAAGCAGACCCATTAAACGTTAAACAAGCTACTTTAATAATTATTACTACTGTTTTAGCTTCGCTCACTGCGGCTTTAATGCTTGGACTTGTAAGCTTTAACCCTAAGGTTCCTGACTTTTGGTTAGCCTTTATGGCTATTAATCTTTTATTTACCTGTGTTGCCGAGGAAGCTTTATTTCGAGGTTTACTACAAACTAAGCTTAGCAAAATAATTACACCTACCCGTTTAGCAATACTTGCCCCTGTAATTACTGCAGGTATTTTTGCTTTGGCACATTTTGCTGGAGGAATTAACTATGTATTGGTTTCATTTATTGCCGGCTTGGGGTATGGCTATGTTTTTTATAAAACGCAGCGCTTAGAGTGGGCTATTTTATGCCATTGGTTGGTTAATGTTTGCCACTTCTTTTTGTTTACTTACCCTATGCTCAATAAAATCTAAATACATTTACAAATGCTAACAATTTACTTAGTAGTAAACATTGCCCGCATTTGATTTTGTTAGTAATTTACTACTTTATACCAACCTGCATAAACCTTTGAACAATTTAACGAATTAAATTTCACTATAACGTCGTTAAAAATTTTTTATTTAGAACAACTAGATACAAAAATCTTTGCCTAGTTTTAGCGTAATTTTCTTAACGTTAAATAGCCCCCATATATAAGCAGATTGGTATTAAATAAATTAAGGGACTAATAAATATGCTACGTTTTATAACGGCAATAACAGTGCTCGCCACAATAACGGGTTGTTCAGGCATGACTTATCATACAGATATAGACAACGGCGTTTTATCTCAAGAAATTGGCACCTACGTTAATAAAAGAGATTTACAGCAGTTTTATAGCGACCAAGAAGCACACGAAAGTGGCGCAACACTTTTAGGGCGAATAGAAGGTGAGAGCTGTGATGGCGACGGTATGGGCAGCAATAATGTAAGTTACAATCGCTCTAAATCAAACGCAATTGATTTACTTAAAGCTGATGCTATGCGCAGAGGCGGGAATGCTTTTACTATCAATTCTTGTAGCGAAACGTCTGTATCGTATTGCGACCTATCTGTTTTATGCACCGGACAGGCCTACGACTATTAATAAGTAAAAGTGCAAATTATATATTAAGCGCAAAGCTAAGTAGTACGCGCTTTCCAGACTCGATTTTAGATACGCTGTGTTCGTACTTATCGGGTCTGAATAAATACACGCGATTAAATAAATTTATAATGCATTTTGAGCATTTAAAGACCCCACCCGCTTTAGGTTTTTCTAATACAAAGTTGAGCTTGTAATAGCGCCCTTGCTGCACAGGGTCAATATGGTTCATTACGCTGTGATTAGTTGGGTAAGTAACAAGGTTTATCGAAAATGTATTACTGCTAAAAATAGCTTTGTTTTTAACGGTTGCAATCATACTGCCTCCTATGAGTTTATATGCCGCATTGTAGCATTTAGTAAATTGTGAATGCTTAGGCTAAACAATATCAAAATACGATGTCATATAGCTAAACAGCCTGAAACAAAAAAGCCGAGCTTAATAAAGCTCGGCTTTTAAAAGTACATTTTAGCAATTATGCACTTGGGTATTCGCGGTACGCACGCTCTATATTTTTAGCCTGCTTTTTAGAAATACCTAAATGAGCAAGTGCAACACGTAAACGAGCACGTGATAAGTCAGACCCCAATATTTCCATTGCATCAAGCACTGACGTACTTGACGTTTTGCCAGTAATTGCGACAAATATTGGCTCTAAAAAGTCTTTAATCTTAAGCTCGTGGAATGTTGCAACTTCTTTTGCAATTGCAAAAATAGCGGGCTTTTCAAAGCTACGTAAACCTTCAAGCTGCCATACAAAAAATTGTAGCGCTTGGCGAATCACGTTTTCGTCTGCTTTGCCGGCTGTTAACAGCGAAGGATCGTAAGTTGGAATACCACCTACAAAGTGCCCTGCAAGCTCAACCATATCCGACAGCGTATTAATACGAGTTTTAACTTCTGGTAATATTTTAGCTAACATTTCGCCATTAAACTTCCAATCAACAAAGCGCTGAATTAACTGCTCGTCGGTTAGATTTTCGCGGATCCACATGCCGTTTAACCAGCTTAATTTATCTACGTCGAATACTGGACCACCAAGCGATACGCGCTTCATGTCGAAGTTTTCAATCATCTCATTAAGTGTGAACTTTTCACGCTCATCAGGCATTGACCAACCCATACGGCCTAAGTAGTTAAGCACGGCTTCTGGCAGGTAGCCCATTTCTTTATAGTAATTAATAGACGTTGGGTTTTTACGCTTAGACAGCTTTGATTTATCTGGGTTACGTAGCAATGGTAAGTGACCAAGTACTGGTGCTTCCCAACCAAAATCTTCATAAAGCTTTAATAGCTTAGGCGCTGAGTTAATCCACTCTTCACCACGGAAAATATGACTAATTTCCATATGGTGGTCGTCAACTACGTTCGCTAAAAAGTACGTTGGAAAGCCATCCGCTTTTAAAAGCACTTGCATATCTACGTTTTCCCACGGGATCTCAATTTCATCACGTAAGTAGTCGTTAAACTTAAATGTGCCTTCGCTTGGGATTTTCATACGTATAACGTAAGGTTTGCCTTCAGCTAAGTTTGCTTTAATTTCGTCATCTGTATGGTTTAAACCACGACCGTCATATTTAGGGCGTAGGCCTTCTGCCATTTGCTCTTCACGCATTTGATCAAGCTCTTCGCTTGTTGCAAAGCAGTAAAACGCTTTGCCATCGTCAACTAACTGATGCGCGTATTTTTTATATAAATCGCTACGCTCAGATTGACGGTAAGGACCAAATTCGCCACCCACATCAGGACCATGATCCCACTCAAGCCCTAACCAACGTAGGCTATCCATAATCGCAAGTTCAGACTCTGGCGTGCTACGTACTTGGTCTGTATCTTCTATACGAAGTACAAATTCACCGCCTTGTTGTTTAGCAAAACAGTAGTTAAATAAGGCGATATAAGCGGTGCCAAGATGCGGGTCACCAGTTGGCGACGGGGCAACACGGGTGCGAATTGTCATGGTATATTCTCTTTAAATAAGTGAGATAATAAAAGTGGTTTATGCAGCTACTTTGTTTAAGTAAGCAATAATATCGTTTGATTCGTACAGCCATTGTACTTGGCCGTTTTGCTCTATACGCAGGCAAGGCACTTTAACTTTGCCGCCTTGTTCTAGTAGCTCTTGACGATATTGCTCATTGTCTTTTGCATCACGCGTTTCTATGTTTAAGCCTTCGCGTTTAATAGCGCGACGTACTTTTACACAAAACGGGCATGCTTTAAATTGATACAGTTTAAATTGTGAGGTTTGCTGATCAAGCTGTGCTTGCTCGTCGCTTGCACGCTTTTTACTGCGAGGAGTAAATACAAAATTAAAGAATAAAATTATACAACCTAAAAACCAACGAACTAATTTCATGTTCTGTGCTCTGCTTACAACAATTTAAGGAGCCAGATTTTAGCACAAATTTACAATCAAAAAAGTGTAATACTGCGAGAATTACACTCAAGTAATTTAATTTACTAAAAGTGCTTCTATAGCAATACCATATCATCCCTATGAAGTACTTCTGCGCCACTATCGTAATCGAGTAATAGGCCTATTTGACTAGAGTGCGCACCCTTTATTTTATTTACTTCAACGCTACTAAAGCGCGTTAAGCCCCGTGCAATTACTTGATTTTTATTATCTATTAAATCAATTAAATCACCGCGTTCAAAACGTCCAAATGCATTAGTAACGCCTTTAGCAAGTAAGCTTGCGCCTTTATTTTGAAGGGCGCCAATAGCACCTGCATCTATAACAATTTGGCCGGTACTTTTAGGCCCGGCTAGTAACCATTTTTTACGGCCATCTTTTGGAGCGGTGAGTTTTAAAAAACGCGTGCCTGGTAACTCGTCACTCATGCATTTTAAAATAACGTTTTTACCTGCGCCTTTAGCAATAATAACTTCAACACCTGCGCGCCTTGCAATGTCGGCGGCCTGCAGTTTAGTCGCCATACCGCCGGTGCCTAAATTTGTACCACTGCCACCAGCAAGTTGTCGCAGCTCATCATTTATATGTGTTACTTCACCAATGAGGGTGGCATCGGCGTTTGTGCGCGGATCGCTGGTAAATAACCCTTCTTGATCGGTAAGTAGCAGTAACTTATTAGCATTAGCCAAAATAGCGACAAGTGCCGATAAATTATCGTTGTCGCCTACTTTTATTTCGCTGGTAGCGACTGCGTCATTTTCGTTAATGATGGGTACAACGTCGTAATTTAATAATGCATTGAGTGTATCGCGGGCATTAAGGTAGCGCTCTCTGTCGTCTACATCAGCGCGAGTAAGCAGCATTTGCCCCACATTTACCCCATATAAACCAAACAAGCTCTGCCAAATATGAATAAGTTGACCTTGTCCAATTGCAGCAAGCATTTGTTTATCAATTAAGCTTCTGCCACAGGGTTTTAATAGTTGTTCGCGCCCAGCAGCAACCGCGCCGCTCGATACTAAAATAACCTGGTGGCCTTGTTTTTTAAGCTCGCAGCATTGGCGTACTAATTCAACCATATGTGCTTTGTCTAGCTTATCGGTGCCGCCAGTTAGTACGCTTGTACCAAGCTTTACAACTATTACCTGTTCCCTTTGCATGTGCTTTTTACTAATGATTAATTAAAGATGAATTAATTTATACCAGCTCGGTATTTTTGAACAAGTTAAAAATTTTCATGCTAGGATCTGATTTTATTAAATTAAGTAAATTACTCTCTATGCCTGCCAGTTTATGTTTAATTATTGCCACCTTTTTATGGGGCAGCTCTTTTATTGCGCTCAAATACGCCATTGCTATTTACGACCCTGCATTGGTGATATTTTTACGCATGCTCACCACGTTAGTTTTGTCGCTTTGTTTATGGCGCTACGTTATTCGGTTTGAGTATTTAAAAGGTGACTGGAAGTATTTAGTGGGTATGTCGCTTGCTGAGCCTTGCTTGTACTTTTTATTTGAAGGCCATGCAATGGAATACACATCGGCCTCGCAGGCTGGGGTTATTGTGTCGTGCTTGCCCATTATTATTGCGCTGCTTGCCTTTTTATTACTTAAAGAATACATAAGTAAATCCATCGTGGTCGGCTTTACGCTGTGTATTGGCGGCAGTATTTTACTTACGCTTCTTTCACCCAGTTCTGAGCAGGCACCTAATCCGCTGTTGGGTAACTTTTTAGAGCTTATGGCGATGGTGTGCGCTGCATTTTATACCGTAAGTATTAAACATTTAGCTAATCGCTACTCGCCTCTTACTTTAATTGCGTTGCAAGGTATTAGCGGCAGCTTGTTTTTTGCGCCATTTTTGTTTTTTATCGACCTGCCAAGCGAAAACCAACACGACTTAACCGCACTTATGAGCATTTTGTATTTAGGCTCGTGTGTAACCCTTGGCGGCTACGGCATGTACAACTACGCTATTAGCAAAGTATCGGTATTAACCGCTGCTGCATACTCTAATTTAATTCCTATTTTTACACTTATTTTGTCAGCTATTATTTTGGGCGAAGTGCTCAACGTTTGGCAATGGCTGAGCATATTTGTGGTATTTATTGGCGTAATGGTAAGCCAGCGCCATCAAGAACTCGTGGTTGATATACCGCTTAGTGAATCAGGCGAAGACATTTGCGCAGATACAAGCAATCTTAAATCAGTACCCGAGGCAAGCGAATCAAAAGGGTAACAGGTAAGCAAATACAGCCCAGGTGTTTGTAAAAATGAGTTTTGGGATTGATGAATAACCTCAATCCCCGTTACCTTATAATTTTGAATCACCCCACTTTGCAGCTGCAAAGTAAACGCCTCTCCCACTTTGGCGTTTTGTAAAAATGCAAAGTGGGTGTCGTTATGCCCAGCTATTAGCGCGCCCTTTTCGTTTCCAAATTCTTTTCCGCCAAGCTCCCCTGCGGGTAAAAATTGGCTAGGCGCAAACGCTAAATTACGACCACTCGCTCCAGCCAATACACTTAATGTTTTATTATGACTTGGCCAATCAAGCTTTGCAGTCACGTAGCTGTCGGCGTAATACCACGGCTTTACTTTAGTGCCGGGTGATTTAAGCGCCTCTTGCCATGCTTGCTCAATTAATACTTGAGCAAGCCATGCTTTTGCCTGCATATAAGCACCGTGACCAAATAATCCAAGCCCAGCTATTAGTAAACCCGCGCTTAGCCACCTTTTCATTTTAAGTCTCTTTTCATTTAGGGATTCGCTCTGTGTTTAAATTTAAGAGCGCCAAATCCCAATAATAAAATACAGCCTAGTAATATATGTAACCTGCTTTGCCCATCGGTTTGCGGTAAACGCATTGCCATACCTTGTGGTAATGCATTAGTAGCTTGCGCCGTTTGCTCTGCCACTTCTTTTATTTGAGTTTGTTCAATCGCTATAAAAGCAGTAAACGGGCTAAGTAATTGATGAGTAAGCGCAAGCTCCTGTACTTCATCTTTAACTACACTTTGCTCGTTGTATAAAAGTAATGACTTGATTTTTTGGCGCGCCCACAGTTTTGCTATACCTTGAGCGCTTGAGCTATTTTGTGTACTTAATTTAATACTTAAAGGCCCTTGTGCTGTTTGCCCAGCAAGTACCACACTTTTAGCATTATTAAGTTTTATAGCGACCATGATAGGCTCGCCAAAATATAAATCAGGTAGTGGTGATGGCCAAAAATCTAAGTTGTTACCGCTTTCATCGCTTAGCGCCAAATTAGTAATCGCAGGATGTGCAAGCTTATCAAACAACTGCTGCATTTTAGGTTGCACCTCGCTTGTGCTGCCTATAAACGTAAATGAGCCCTTACCGACATCTGCCGCTCGGCGCATAAAAAAGCTGTTAGGTGCGCTGCCAATACCCACTGTAAATAAGCGGCTATCACCTAATTTATTTTGAATATTTTTAAACAATACATCCTCATTACTAACGCTACCATCAGTTAAAAATACAACTTGGCGTACAAAACCATCAAACTCGCTGCCATCAAGTACGGCATTAAGCGCACCTTGTATTTCTGTGCCGCCGTCGGCTTCTAGGCTATAAATAAATCGCTCTGCACGGCGTAAATTAAAGTCACTGGCTATAAGTGGTTTATCGCTCATTGGAGTCACTATGTTGTCAAAACCAATAATGTTAAAACTGTCGTCGCTATCAAGTAATGACAGCGCATAAAACAAGGCTTTTTTAGCTTGCTCCATAGATTGCCCGTGCATAGAGCCTGACGTATCAACTACAAATACCATTTCGCGAGGTAAGCGCTGAGTTTGTGTAAAGTTATCCCCCGGTGGCATTAGCATAGCAAGCCCGTATCGGTCACCATTTTCAAACTGCTGAGTAAAAAATGCGGCTTGAGCTTGCTCTTTTTGCAGCGGTTTAAACTCAAGTACAAAGTCGCGATTAACTGCATTTGTCTCATTTAACGCTATTTTATATTGTCCAAACGCGGTGTTTTGTACATCAACATTATGAAATTTAGAATTGATATCAACCAGCTCTAAGCCTACGTCTATATCAATGTTTAAGCTAAATTGGCTGCTTGGTACGTTATCATTTTGAGTACTGCTTTTAATACTGTAAACAGGGCTTAACCATCCCGTTGGGAGCGGATTAACATGCGCTTGATTTTGAGTATTAACTTCACCACTAATCGCGTGATAACGCGGTGTAATAGTAGTAGGAAATCTAATAGCAAATGTGCCGCTGCTGTAGTCAATTATTTCTTGATACTCAAGCTCAATTACTACTTGCTCACCAGGACCAATATTTGCCACACTCGTAATAAACATATTGGCGCGTTGCTGGCGTACAAGGGCCGCTTGCTTGCCTGCTTTTTTAGCCTCCTCGTATTTTTTTTCGGCCTCTACCTTTTTATCAATTTGGCCTTTAATAACTCGCTCACCTATACGCATTGTCATGGCGTGCACAGCGCTTTCATCTGGCAATGGAAAAACGTAGCGCGCGTTAACTGCAAACGGGTTTTCGTTTTGATAGGTTTGCGTAACTACAACATGATTAATTAGGCCAGTTAAGGTCATATTGGCGTCGCTTTTTAATATTATTGCTGGGCCTGCTGGCGCACCATTACTATCAAAAAGCTCTAACTTGGGTGATTGCGCATGGCTTTTAAAGCTCACTAACAGCACAATCGCTATGAATATAAAAATGCTTACCTTAGTAAGCATTTTGGTTGGTTTACTCAATTTAAACATAAATCACTCCATCGAACGCTTAGCTTTACTTAGATTCAGTTAGTTTTAGTTACTCGCCGTTTGGCCATTTACACTATTCATTGAGCGAGTGGTAAGCGTTACGCGCCTATCAAAAAAGTTATCTTCCACCGTGTTGCTTTTAGCCAATGTTTGCTGCTCGCCAAATGCCTGCGTGCTTAAACGTTTATGGCTCACGCCGTGTTTTATTAAGTAGCTTTGCACGGCATTTACACGCGCTTTAGAAAGTAAAAGATTAGCTTGCTCATCGCCGCGTTGATCGGCAAAGCCACTTAAATCAAGTGCGAGTTGTGGTTGATTGTTTAACAAGGTAACCAGTTGGTCTAACTGCAGTGCAAAATGCGGGGCAATAACACTTGAACCTGTTTTAAATTGCACCGTCATGGCTAGTAAGTTATTTATTTGAGCCTGAGTAAACTGCTCATTTTGATTGGCAAGCACTTCTAACTGCTGCTCTAACATATTGTTGTGATTAAGCACGTGTTGGTAATCGCTGGTTTTTTCTTTCATTAGTGTAATTGCACGCTCTTGCTCTGCAACTTTGTTATCAGCTACTTTTGAATCACCTATTAAGCCACCGGCAAATGCACCAATAAACGCACCAATTGGTCCGCCCACTACGCCGCCAATAATAGCGCCTGCACCTAGCCCAATAGCCGTTTCTTTATGGGCTTCTTTTGATGGCGAGTTAGATGTTGAGGCAATTGCTGGAGTACAAAAACTAGCAACCAGTGTTAACGCGATTAATGTCTTCTTCATGATTTGATCCTTAAACTTACTTTTTAATTTGTGACGTTTTGTTTTGATGGCTGTATTAAAACAAGCTCAAGTGGCAATAAAGGGGAGCAAAAATGGCAAACTGCTGAGCAATTGTGGCAAAAAAATGGCAATTGCCTTTTTAAGCGTACTTAGCTTAAAAACTTCGATATAGTGCACAGCACAGTAGAGTAGCTAATGAATAAGATGAAAAAAATAGCCATCATTGAAGATGAACCCTCAATCCGCGAAAACTACATAGAAATGCTGAGCGCACAGGGCTACCAAGTTAGTGGCTTTGCAGATCGCGCCAGCGCTGAAGCTGCATTTAAAAATGCCCTGCCCGATTTAGCCATTGTTGATATTGGCCTAGGCCATGAAATAGATGGTGGTTTTTTACTGTGCCAAACATTGCGATCGCTTTCTAAAACACTGCCTATTATTTTTTTAACCGCCCGCGATAGCGAAATAGATACTGTATGCGGCCTGCGCATGGGCGCCGACGACTACCTAACAAAAGACATAAGCTTGGCTCACTTGGCTGCGCGTATTGGTGCGCTGTTTCGCCGAATGGAAGCACTTGAACAACCTGCTGATGCAAACGCACTCATAACACGCGGACAATTAACGCTCGACACACAACGCATGCAGGTATTTTGGCAGCAACAATTAGTTGATTTAACCGTAACCGAATTTTGGATGCTGCATTCACTCGCCCAGCGACCTGGCCATGTTAAAAGCCGTAACGAATTAATGAGCGATGCAAAAATTTATGTAGACGACAGCACCATTACTTCACACGTAAAACGTATTCGTAAAAAATTTATAGCACTCGATAGCACCTTTGATTGCATAGATACCGTGTATGGCATGGGCTATCGGTGGGAACAACACTAATGCTACGATTTGGTCTGCGCAGTAAATTTATATTACTTTCATGTTTTTTGTTTTTGCTACCGTGGCTTGGCTACGAGTACGTGTGGGAAATGGAAAAGTTTTTACGCCAAGGCCAAGAAAAAACCCTCGTAGGCACCACTCGAGCACTTGCTACTGCATTACATGAGCGCCCCGCATTATTTGACGAGCAAACCAACTTTTTAGACCAAGTAGTAAAAGGCCGCGATTTATACGCTTATAATCTTAAAAACCCTATTCAGCTCGACGGTAAACTTAACGATTGGGACAGCTACCAGCCGTTATTTTGGCATTACGACAAGCGCTACTTACAAAAAACAGATAACAAACATCAAGCCAGTGACTTATCGTTTGATCATATGGTGGGAAAATTTGATAACTACTTATACGCCGTATTTAAAGTCACCGACAATACCCTTATTTATCGCGCTAAAAATAGCTTAAGCATTACCAATAACGATTATTTACAAATTGGCCTAAAAACGCCAGACGGTCAGTTTAATACTTACATTATTGCGCCGCGCCAAGATGGTTGGGTTAATGCGTTTGATGCAAATACCAAAGCCCCTTTTACAAAAATTCAGGGCTATTTTGAAAGTACCAAATCAGGATATAACGTAGAGCTGCGCTTTCCTATTAACATGCTGGGCAACAAACTTGGCTTTGCCATTGTTGACATTGATAGTAAAGAGGCATTGTTAGAGCCTAAAATAATGTCGACCTCAAACTTAAATAACCCAAACGATTTAGGCTCTGTATTAGTCCCTTCTCCAGAAATTAGCCGTATTTTAAAAGGCATGGGCCACAGTGGTAGCCGCATTTGGGTGGTCGATAACCATCATCGCGTACTTGCGCAGTCGGGTACTATTCAAAATGCAGATGGCGTTTGGGCTGATGGACTTGCTAACCAAGCACCTGAAACGTGGTGGCAGCGCTTTGAGCAAAATTACTTACACCCAATTTACTATAAAATTTTAACGCGTCCCGAAAATGAGTTTTTAGATACCCTGCACGATGTAGCTTCTATGCAGGGCACACATTTAGCGAAAGCATTAAAAGGACAACCAGCATCGTCTTGGCGCTTAACCCCCGACAGCAAAGCCGTTATTTTATCGGCCGCTTACCCTATTTGGATCCAAGACCAAGTAATTGGCGCAGTAATAGCAGAGGAAACCACAAACGGCGTACGTACGCTGCGTAATAAGTCACTCGAAAAACTGTTTAACGTTATTTTAGCTGTGATGCTAATTGGTACTGTGACTTTATTCTTTTTTGCCTCACGTATATCGAACCGTATTAGACGACTACGCGATACCGCTGAACAAGCAATTGATGCACAAGGGCGTGTTACCGGCAGTATTAATTACAGCGATGCTAACGATGAAATTGGCGATCTGTCTCGTAGTTTTTCAAACATTGTAAGCCGACTTGGCGGCTATACCGATTACTTAGAAAATATGTCGTCGCGGTTATCGCATGAACTACGCACGCCTGTTGCGGTAGTACGCTCATCACTTGAAAACTTACAAAGCTTGCCACAAAACGAGCTGAGTCAAAAATACCTCGATCGCGCCAGTGAAGGCGTTGAACGCTTAGGTAAAATAATAACCACCATGAGCGAAGCCACTCGCCTTGAGCAAAGTATTCAAAGCAACGAGCCTGAGCCTTTTGATTTACAAAAAGTAATAAATGGTTGCATGCAAGGCTATCAGCTTACTTACCCAAACCAGTTATTTACGCTTGATGTATGCCAAAACAAATTACCTATGCAAGGTGCACCGGAGTTTATAGCTCAGCTGCTTGATAAACTTATTAATAACGCGCTGGAGTTTAGTGAAGCCAATACGGCTATTAATGTAGGCCTTAAGCAGAGCGAAAATAAAGCAACATTAACAGTGAGTAATACAGGCCCCGCGTTACCCGAAGGACTCACTGAGCATATTTTTGACTCTATGGTGTCGGTACGTAGCCAGCAAATGCAGCAACAGCCACATTTGGGATTAGGGCTTTATATTGTAAGGCTGGTGTGCGACTACCATAAAGGCAGTGTAACAGCGCAAAACAACGAACAAGGTGATGGTGTAGTGTTTACCGTAACACTGCCGTTAGTTAATGGTTAAGGCTGTATTTATACCGTTATATTTGTACCGTTATATTTATAGCCACAGCATTATATGCAAATAGTAAGTACGCAATAAATTAAATTCAGCTGTATATTTTTAGTTAAAAAGAGTTATTAAAATTTACTTTGACTCCATATAAATTAACAAACAAACCCCTCTCATCCCTCAAAACCTGCCGGTTACAATTTAGTACAACTTCAAATGTAACTATTCACTTTTAATTCAGTCGAATGACCATACCCTACATCATATTAAAGTATTAAATTGAAGGAATACTCATGAAACCATCACTAGAGCGTGAAGAACTAGACTTTATTTTTGACTTATACAGGCCCTCTAAAAAACCTGAGTCTGAAAATGTAAAACCAAAAAGTACAAACTACAAAGAGCTAAGAAAGCACGACGCGACTAAAAACCAAGGCGTATCGCACTACTTAGTCTAATTTTATTACGCTTGGGACTTCTCATGTTCTAAAAATGCTTTAATGCAGTTTATTTCTGCAAGTTTTACTTCTTCGCCTATTTCAGGGCCTTTTTTGCCATTTTTAAGTGCATTTTGCACTACCAGTTTCTTATCCATTTTTTGCAGTTCAGTATGAATTGCTCGCAGCTTAGCTGCTTGCGGGTATGGCTTATCAACAAGTGTTTCACCACGCCCTTGTGCATCGCATTGGCATGCTTGGGTAAACGCTATAAAACGTTCTGGGTGTACCAACGCATTTAAGTTAGTCACTATTAGCTTGTGAATGGTTTGCGGCCTTAACTGATCAATCGTGTGGCAAAGGGTGTGATTATCACTGGTGAGTACGCCAACATCGCGAAAACGGTTAGGCACTTTTAAGCGCTCACAAAACGCCTCAATAACTGCAACACCTTCGCGTTCGTGTCCACGTAGGTTTCCATATTTTTTAAAACTAAGCGCTTTTCCAAAATCATGGGTTAGTGCAGCAAAACGAGTTTCCAAGTTAAAATTCAAATCCGCTGCACGCCTAAGTACCAGCATAGTATGCACAAATACATCACCTTCAGGATGATGGTTTGCTGGTTGCGGTACATTAACCATGCGCTCAAGCTCTGGAAAAACCCCCAAACCTTGCAGTGCTTCAAAATAAAGCTCAGGGTGCTTTTCACCCAGTGCTTTTTCAGTTTCAAGCCACACGCGCTCAGGTACTAAATGATTTAGCTCACCTTTATTTTTAAGCTCGCGCATTAATGCATACGTACTTGGGTGAATACGCCAATCACTGCCATAGCGCGCTAAAAAACGGGCAATACGCAGTACTCGAACAGGGTCTTCTACAAATGCCTCAGTGGTGTGGCGCAGTGTTTTATTTTGTAAGTCAGTTTGGCCATTAAACGGATCAATAATATTACCGTGTTCATCAAGCGCCATTGAATTTATGGTTAAATCACGCCTTGCTAAATCTTCTTCTAGCGTCACTGTTGGGCTGGCATCAACCACAAAGCCAGTATAGCCTTTGCCGCTTTTACGCTCTGTGCGCCCAAGTGCATATTCTTCTTTTGTTTTTGGGTGCAAGTAAACCGGAAAGTCGCTACCTATTGGTACAAAACCGAGCGACTGCATTGTGTCTGGCGTTTCACCAATCACTACATAATCGTTATCTTTTGATTTTATATTTAGCAGTTTGTCGCGCACTGCACCACCAACGAGGTAAACTTTTTTTAAGTTACTTTTCACTTTATTCCCATAAACATTAATAAAATTGTTTGATACTAATCATAACATTAATTAAAAAATTCTGCGGTGTTTGCCAAGCTTAAGTAAGCTCATTACAATGGCGCATTATTTTCAGCTATAGCCTCACAATTAATGAAAAACCATTCATCAAAAAAAGAACTTATGTTACTACCTATTTTATTAGTGGTTATTTTAATGTGTGTGGCGGGTCACTTTTTACTACAAGCAAATTTTCAAGACAGTAATGTGGTTGAATACATGTTAGCAGCACTGCCGTTTGCTATGTTTGGATTGGTTATTGTGGCGTTTAAAATGGCGGCTAAAAGCGAAAAGGATGAACAAAACGAGCAGGACTCTTAGTCCTGCTTAGTTTTAGCTACTTATTATAATTTAAAGTATGTGATAGCCAAACCAGTCTGGCTTTATAGGCTGCGATATACCGCTGGGCGTGAGCTTAATGTTTAGCTGGCTGTCGAGTAAATCAATGGCAAAGCAATCGTCTACGTCATGTAAATCATCTTTATGGATATGGCTAAGCCCTGCTAGCAAATCGCTTTTAGCTCGCTCTTTAGCTTCATGGCTACTGCTTGCAACATACAGTGCAAAGTCGTGTTGCTCAGCCATAGAATCACTTCTGTAAGCGCCTAAATTTACAAAATAGAGTTGTTTATTTTGCTCCACATAGCTATCGACTACTTCTATTTTAAAACCATCTATATGATTAATTGCCATGTAGCTATCCATGTGAACACTACTTCTGTCGCCTACCCATTGGCTTTTTAACTTTGAATAAGTTTGCTCAATGTTTTGCCCTACAACAAAACGAATATCATGCATTTCAATGTGGCAACCTTGAATCCGGCCACCTAAATACACCATAAATAACTGCATGCTTTTCCTTAACCTAAATTATCAACATCAATATTATGCTTTTTAATCAACTTATAAAAATCTGAGCGATTGCGCTTGGCAAGCTTAGCGCCTTCGGCTACGTTACCACCTGCCATTTTTAAAGTGTTAATCACATAGTCGCGCTCAAACTCTTTTTTAGCGTCGTTTAGTGATAATGGTTCTACGTTTGTTTCATTACTATTTAGCGCAGCTAACACTAAGTGCTCTGAAATAACATCGCTTGGCGTTAATGCTACAACCTGCTCTACTACGTTTTGTAATTGGCGGATATTACCTGGCCAGTCGTAACGCACAAGCGCATGCATAGCATCGCTGGCAAAGTGTTTTTCAGTTTGCTTCATGCGCTTAGCAATGCTTGCACTAAAGTGCTGTGCTAATAAGCTTATATCTTCGCGGCGCTCACACAGTGGCGGTAATTTTAAATTAACTACGTTTAAGCGATAGTATAAATCTTCTCTAAATTGCTGGTTTAAAATAGCTTCAGGAAGATTTTTATGTGTTGCCGATACAATACGTACATCAATCGCTATTTCTTCTTGAAAGCCTACGGGGCGAATTGTTTTTTCTTGTAATACGCGCAGTAACTTAACCTGCAAGTTAAGTGGCATATCGCCTATCTCGTCTAAAAATAGCGTGCCGCCCTCAGCTTGCTGAAACAAACCTTGATGATCTTTAATTGCGCCCGTAAAAGAGCCTTTTTTATGACCAAATAATTCAGACTCTAAAAGCTCACCCGGTACAGCGCCGCAGTTAATTGCAACGAAAGGGCCACCGCTTACATGACTATGCTGATGAATCGCCTGTGCGAGTAGCTCTTTACCTGTACCACTAGCCCCCGAAATCAATACATTAACTTGCGTTGGCCCAAGTAGTTTTACTTGCTCTAACAAGTGCAGCATTGCACCACTGCGCGTAACTATATTACTTTTAGGTGCTGCTTCATCTGCATTAACACCATGTATTTCTATCGCTTTAGCAAGGCTGTCAAATAGCTCATCTTTATCTACAGGTTTAGTTATAAATGCAAAAATGCCCTGCTTAGTTGCCTCTACGGCATCAGGAATTGAGCCGTGCGCTGTCATCATAATGACAGGTAATGCAGGGTAGCGGCTTTGCAGCTGACGATGCAGTGCCATGCCATCCATTTCATCCATACGTAGGTCGGTTATTACGGCGTCAAACACTTGGCTTTTAAGTATTTGTAGTGCGGTTAAGCCGCTTTCACAGGTCGTTACTTCGTATCCTTTTGATTCGATACGAATAGCGAGCAGTTTTAATAAGCTAGCGTCGTCGTCAACGAGTAATACTTTTGCACCTTGCACTTTAGTTGCTGCCATAGTTACTGCTCCTTAGTTTCTTCTCGTAGTAAAAGCTGCTGCTCAATTGTTGCTAACGATGAGAGGGTTTCTTGCATTTTATTATTAAGTGCTTGCTGCTCTTTTTTAGCATTTATTTGCATAGTCACTTGCTGCTTTTGAAGCCATAAATATTGCTTTATATCATCTGGCCAAAAGTAAGCAAGATCGAGTTTTAGCAACTTAGTCATTACCGTATTTGGATCATCATTTATGCTTAAGCACATAAATTTAAAAAAACGTTTAAGATCGTTTTCACCTGTAAAAATATCTTTTTTTGGCACCAATTTAAATCCGCCACACTGATTAGCGTGCCATGCAATAACTTGCTCTGCAGGCGGATAGCTTGGTTCAATTTTTGGTCTGGGTTTTGGACTAGGTTTACTGTTTTTGTCATTCGTTATTTTGGTATCGACCACAGGTGCAGGTGTAATTGACACACGCTCTTCTTGCACATTATTAATTTCACAACCTGATATAACCATGCTGCTACTGAGCACACATAAAATAGCGATTAAACGCAAGCGCATGTTAATTAACTCCTAGATTTTTTTGTTATGGGAATTTTAATTGAAAACCGGCAACCATGCGGCTCGTTATGCTCAACAGTAAGTGTACCTCTTAGCTGTTCAACAGATTCTTTCACAATAGTTAAGCCAAGCCCACTGCCTTGCAGCGTAACATTTTTACTGTGTTTACCTTGATAAAATGCGCTGAAAATTTGAGTTTTTTCTTGCTCTTTAATACCGCACCCTTTATCAAGTACAGCAATGCAAAGTTGGTTTTGCTCAAGCGCTAAATTAATAGTAACGCTTTGCTTATCTTGTGAAAATTTTAAGCCATTTGAAATAAGCTGAATTAAAATCATCTCAATAAGCTCACTAGGTAAAGCAAGCTGTTTATTAGGTAAGTTATTTTGCCATTGCAGAGCTTGCTGACGCGCACTTAAGCGATGTTCAAAATGGCTATTAATTTTATTAATAAGATAGCTAAACTCAACTTCGCTTAGGCTGTCTTTACTGGTGCGAATCGCATTATAACTCAGCAGGCTGTCAATCATTGTACGAAGGCGCACCATAGATTGGCTAATAAGCTCAAGCACTGCTTTTTGCTCAGTAGTAATTGGGCCTACTATTTCATCAGTTAGTAAATCAGTGCCTTCGACCATTGAAGCAAGCGGCGTTTTTAGCTCATGGGTAACATGGCGTAAAAAGGTATCTTTTTGCTGCTCAAGCATGTGAAGTTGCTCTTGCACCCATTGGAGTTTTTCTCCTAGCTCAACTAGCTCAGCGGAGCCTTTCACAGATATTTTTTGCTGCCAATGCCCCTGCCCTAGCTTATCAATAACCGTAGTTAACCCTTTTAGTCGCCCACTTATACGCCATAAAAAACCACCACCAACAATTAAAGTAAGCGGAATAAGTGCCACCAGCCAGTTTATAAATGAAGTTTGTAGGCTTGTAAGCTCATTTTGGTTATTGGTAATTTGCGCTTCATTTTTATCACGTAACCATAAAGTAAGCTCAGCAACTAAATCGCTCACTGGCACAAATAGCTCCGCTTGCTGTTGTTTTTGCTCAACAAGCTCTACATGCGCTGTTTGTAAGGTGGCATATAAGCGTTGCCATTGGTGGGTGTAATCTTTATCCGTGTTTACAAATTTAAGTTCATCAATACTTTGCAGGGATGATTGCCATTTATCGACAATGAGCTTATCTAACGATTCACTTTTTAATACCCAGTTTTGCCTAGTGGCGCGCTCAAGGCTGTTAAGTTCTTGTTTTAGAGTATTAAACGATTTGGTAACTTGGTAGTTGTTACTCACGATACTTTGAGTCACTGCTAATTGCTTGTTAAGCGCATTTAAAAATACAATCACCACTATAGAAAGCGGGAGTAACGAAAGCAGCATACTCATTGCAAATTGCCCAATTAAATTAGGCCGCCAGTTAAGCATTGCATGGTATTTTTTAGCTATGATTGCTGGCATTTCGTTTAGTCCTTTTAAGTTAAGCGTTCTATTATTAAGTGCTTACCTTATACACTAGCTGAACCAGCAATTATATTTAATACGATTAACAGCCAGCGCTACAAAAACAATGTGTCGCCAAATAGAGACAACGTAAACCATTGATTTTTAAACCCTACCTTTAATCTCACTACATAGTGTTGCAAAAGTCACACAAAAATTACAATAAACCCCGTAAAAACTTCCCACCTCTTTCAAGTTAAAAATATAAACACTTGAAAATTAACAACAATTATTTTTGGCATCATTTTTGTATCAGCAGTAATAACTTTAATCAATAAGGAAATAATTATGAACAAACGCATTTTAGTAACTTCATCATTACTGGCTTTAGGCTTTTTAGGCGCTAACGCACACGCAATGGACGTTCACGCGACTTTTAACGAGCTTGATAAAGACAGTAACGGCACATTAAGTGAAGCCGAAGCAGGTGAAGATGCCGTTCTACACGAAAATTTTTTACAAATTGATACTAATCAAGATGGGCAATTGTCGCTAGATGAATTCAAAAAATTTATTCAATAAACTCATTCAATAAGGAACGTGATTATGAAACAACTTATAGCCGCTTTTTCATTAATGTTTTTAGCAATTAGTGCCACCGTAATTGCATCGCCAACAAACGTGCGCTTTGCCCATTTAGATAAAGATATGGATGGACAAATATCAATTGTAGAAGCAAAGGAAGACAAAGAAGTAATGAGACAATTTGCCGACTTAGATGAAGACGGTGATGAAAAAGTCTCAAAAAAAGAATTTGAAAGCTTTAAGCCTTAATGAGTAATTACTGATTAAGCTTTACTTAAGCTTGTTACATGTAAACTGAATTTAAAAGCATTTGCCATAATCCCTGAGGGAGTGTGTAAAAGGATTTAATGTTGGGAGTTAAATTACGGCAAGTGCTTTTTCCTTTTTACTTTATTTTAGCCACGAACTTTTAATACATCTTTTGGAAGGAAGACCATGAAGATACTTTCCCTTGTTATAAGCATTTTAATGCTATTAAGTTTTGATGCCGCGGCACTTGATGTAAAGCAACGCTTTGATCACCTAGATAGCGACAAAAGTGGCTATTTAACACACGACGAACTTGATCCCCAACCACAACTTTTAAACACCTTTGTAAAATGGGACAAAAACCAAGATAACCAAATTTCGCTAGTCGAATTTAAAAGTTATCTAACTAACAACCTTTACTAAGTGATTTGTATGAAAAGTATTAGCTATATAACGCTGCTGGCGTTTAGTATTTTTAGCGCATTTAGTTTTGCCGCAAGTAACGACATTGCAAAGCAATTTAAAAAGCTAGATAGGAATAAAGACGGTTTTTTATCACGTTCAGAAACCGCTATAGATCCGGCTTTGTGGTCACGGTTTTCAAGCTACGATCAAGACAAAGACGGTAAGCTAACGCTAAGTGAATACAGTTTATACACTAGTAAATAAACCTTTTCAAAAGCTAGATATTTTTATGTTCTAGCTTTACTGCTTTTTTCTTCATCATAATTCGTCTCACATATTGGTATTATAAAATTGGGTTTGCTAATGTTAACGCACTAACAATAAAAAATAATGCCTTATGTTGCTCAAAAAAATAATCAAACCTCTCATCCTAGCAAGTCTTTGTGCAAGCTCTAGTTACACTCTCGCACAAACTAAAGTAATTTATAACGCCAATGGTTATACCCCTTTATACCAAGGTGAAGTACAGCAGTTTACTACCCTCGTTATTAAAAATGGCAAGGTAGTAAAACTAGGTAGCGATACACTTAAAGATAGCTACCCGGATGCCAAGCTAATTGACGCGCACGGTAATACCTTATTACCAGGCTTAATTGATGCTCATGGGCACGTTATTGGCCTTGGCGATAATTTATCGCAACTTGATGTACGCGGTGCAAAATCGGTTGATGAAGTAAAAAATAAACTAAAAATATTTGCTGGCAACAAACAAGGTTGGATTATAGGGCGAGGTTGGAACCAAGAGCTTTGGGCTGATACACGATTTCCTACAGCTAAAGATCTAGACAAAGTAGTGAGCGATCAACCTGTGGTGCTTTCGCGGGTTGATAGCCACGCCATTTGGGTTAATTCAAAAGCACTCGAACTTGCTGGTATTACTGCTCAAACAAAAGCGCCTGAAGGCGGTGAAATAATTAAAGACGAATTTGGCAATCCTACAGGTATTTTTGTAGATAAAGCAGAAGCGCTAATTACCCAGCATATGCCAGCCCCTTCAAAGCAAGATATAAGTGACTCGCTAGATGCAGCAGGTAAGCATTTATTAAGTTTAGGCATTACCTCTACTCACGATGCAGGTATTGATAAAACCACATGGGAGGTTTACAAAGAGCGCGGCGACCTCGGTAATTTACCGCTACGTATTGTGGCAATGTTAAGCGGTGCAAGCCCTGATTTAGACACGATGTTAAAGGCAGGCCGATACCACGACAAAAATGATTTTATGGAAATTCGCAGTGTTAAAGTTTACGCCGATGGCGCACTTGGCTCTCGCGGAGCCGCTCTGATTGAAGAATATGCAGACAGACCTGGTCACCATGGTTTAATGCTTGAAACACAAAGAAAACTCGAAGCGCTCTTTACACAAAGCTTTAAAAGCGGCTTTAGCGCAAATACTCACGCAATTGGCGATAAAGCAAATAAAGTAGTACTTGATGCCTATCAAAATGTGTTTAAAAAAACGGGCGGTATATTACTACGTAACCGAATAGAGCACGCACAAATTGTAACGCCTGAGGATATCCCTCGCTTTAAAGCGCTAAAAATAATCCCTTCAATGCAGCCAGTACATGCCACTTCTGATATGCATATGGCAGAGCAACGCTTAACTGAAAAACAATTAAGCGGTGCCTATGCTTGGCAAACATTTTTAAAGCAAGGATCGGTTGTTGCAGCTGGCTCTGATTACCCGGTAGAGCTTGCAAATCCATTTGATGGTTTGTATTCAGCCATTACACGCATGGATCATAACAAACTACCTGAAAACGGCTGGCGCGCAAGTGAAGTACTAAGCCGCGAAGATGCATTACGTGCATTTACTCTCGGTGGCGCTTATTCAGCCCATCAAGAATTTAAGGTGGGTAGTTTAGAAAAAGGTAAATGGGCAGACTTTATTTTACTTGATAAAGACTACTTTAAAGTACCTGTTGACGAGATATACAAGACGAACGTACTACAAACCTGGGTTGCAGGTAAACTTCGCTATAAAAAAGAAGAGATTAAAAAAACACCATAATCAAAAATAAACAAAGTAATTATTAAATTTAGTTAAAGTAATCAAAAAGTGTGTCGATAAAGAGGGGTATTTATAAAATTCCCTTATGTTTCAGGAAGAAAACATGTTATCAAAAAAGATATCTCTTACTTTATCGGCACTTTTTACACTTTCACTTTCAGCGTGTTCTACTCATCCTGTTTATAATGGACATGCACCACAAAACAATATTGGCTATAATAACGCTCACAATCGCTATGCTGAATATAACCAGCCTCGTGTAAGTAACTGGCAGTTTCCTGAAAATAATTACCGCCCAGTTAACAGCAGTAAGTTACTAAGCAATTACACAGAGCAATTAGCAATGAAGCTAATTGAAAATATGAATTACATAAATAGTAGTACGCCTATCGCTATCACTTCGTTTGTAAATTTAGACGATAACCTGCAAACCACTAATATTTTTGGTAATCATTTAGCTGAAAGCTTTATTACTGAATTACAAGAGTTTGGTTTGTCTGTTGTTGATTATAAACACACAGGCACAGTACATGTGACGCCGATGGGTGATTTTTCGTTTAGCCGAAATGGTAAAGATATTAAAGGCTACCCACATATTGAATACACTTTAACTGGCACACTTACCTACACTAACCGTGGTGTTATTGTTAATGCCCGCATTATTGGCGCTAAATCTAAAGTAGTGGTGTCATCAGCTAAAGGATTTATTCCAAGCTTTGTAGTTGAGTCGCTATATCCTACTCGCAGAACCGATGGAATAGTACTAGACGCTATTCAATAAAATTAAAAAGGGTTAACGCAAGTTAACCCTTTTTATCTATGTGATAAAACATGTTTAGCTAAACATGTTTTTCACATCTTTTAGCATATCGTTGTATTCATCACTTGTGAATAATTGCATAGACGGTATTACACCTTTATCTATGTACGTTTGCAGCGCTGCTGACTTATCAGAAACCTGTAATGTTCCCTCTAAAATAGCCCCTACTCGTATAAAGTCTACGTAACTAACTTTATCAGGTTTGTAACTTGGATCTGCCCAGCTTAGAGCTACATCAACAAACTCTTTAGGAAATTCCCACGCTTGCATAATCGATGAGCCAATTTTCCCACTCAGCTTTTGAATTGCGTGAGCTAAAAAGCTTGGATTTGCAAATACTTCAGGGTGGCGCTCAGCTTCAGTTAAAATTGGTAATACACCAATATTATAAACAAGCGCAGCTAATGTAATTGAATCACGATTTAATGAAGTGTGTTTATTGTTTTTTAAGTAAAACTCCATGAGTGTTATTGAATGGCTAGCAACGGTTAATGTTTTTTGCCAAGCCTTGCCCATGTAGCCTTTAATTAGCTCATTGTTTGATATAAATAATTGCTCCATAGCCATAGCCGTTGCAATATTTTTAATTTGGCGCAGTCCAATACGTGTCACTGCTTGATGCAAATTAGATACTTTTACAGAGCGTCCCATAATTGCACTATTAGCTACTTTTATCATACGAGCTGAAAGCGCTGGGTCTTGTGAGATTACATCTGACATTTGCATTAAATTCACATCAGGGTTATCTGCAGCTTGGCGAACCTTAATCGCTACTTCAGGTAGCGTTGGTAAAACCAACGTATCGTTATTTATTCTATCGACTAGAATCGTTAATAAAGCGTTTTCTGTAGACATAAAGCTGCCGTCCTTTTGTGTTCAGCCTGTAAAGTAACTGCAAACTCAGGCAGTTAATTTTTATATTAGTAATATAATTAGTATTGTCTAACTTACCGATAAAGTTAAGAAAATTATAGAAGTTTATTTTATTTATAATGTTTTACCGCTCATGCTTGCCTTACAACGCCAAATACTTGCTATTTACCATTTAGTTTTGCTTTAATGCACTCACAATAAGGAAGCGTTTGTACATATTTAGTCTTTTAACTAAAGCAGTACAAATTATTAAACTTACTTTTTAACAGGCAATATAATGATCTTAAATAAAATTAGCCAAGCAATTATGCTCTCTGGTGTTGTTTTTCTTAGTGCATGTTCTGAACAAGCGCCGTCTTCTACCGACAACACAGCCACAGAACTTGCTCAAAAAAGCAGTGCACAATCAGGTCCTAAGCTTATTAATGCAGATAAACAACGTTTAGATATTTACACCGACTTTAGCCTACAAAGTGATTTATCGCACTTAAGCGACAACCAACGAGCAATGGTTGCAAAGCTTATTGATGCTTCAAAAATAATGGACGAGTTATTTTGGAAGCAATCTTTTGGCGAAAATAAAGACGCTTTTTTAGCAAAACTAAACGACGACAAAGTACGTAAATTTGCCGATATTAACTACGGTCCATGGGATCGTTTAAATGGCGATGAAGCGTTTTTATCCAGCTATAAAGAAAAACCTCTTGGCGCACAGTTTTACCCTGCCGATATAACCAAAGAAGAGTTAAACAATGCAGATGTTGAAGACAAAACAGGCCTTTACTCTGTAATTAAGCGTGATGAGCAAGGTAAGCTTTACAGCGTGCCATATTCAAAAGAATACGCTAATGAGCTTGCAAAAGCCGCTGACCTTTTACGTCAAGCAAGTAAACTTGCTGACGATAAAGAGTTTGCTAACTATCTAAACTTGCGTGCTGATGCCCTACAAAAAGATGACTTCCAAGTATCTGACTTTGCTTGGATGGATATGAAAAACAACCCAGTAGATGTGGTTATTGGTCCAATTGAGACTTATGAAGATCAATTATTTGGTTACCGCGCAGCGTATGAATCTTACGTACTTATTAAAGATTTAAAATGGAGCGAACGCTTAGCTAAGTTTGCCGCATTTTTACCGGAGCTTCAAAAAGGCTTACCCGTTGATGCTAAGTACAAACAAGAAGTACCAGGCTCTGACGCCGACTTAAACGCTTATGATGTTGTTTACTACGCTGGGCATTCAAACGCGGGGAGTAAAACAATAGCGATTAACTTGCCAAACGATGAGCAAGTACAGCTAGAAAAAGGAACTCGTCGCCTGCAACTTAAAAATGCGATGCGTGCTAAATTTGATAAAATTTTAGTACCAATTTCAAAGCAGTTAATTGTACCTGAGCAGCGTAAACACATTACTTTTGATGCATTTTTTGCCAATACGATGTTCCATGAAGTCGCTCACGGTTTAGGTATTAAAAATACAATCACAGGTAAAGGTACTGTTCGTCAATCATTACAAGAACACGCAAGTGCGCTTGAAGAAGGTAAAGCCGACATTTTAGGCCTGTACATGATTGAGCAATTACTTAAAAAGGGCGAAATTACAGAAGGAACTATTGAAGATTATTACACGACCTTCATGGCGGGTATATTCCGCTCAGTTCGTTTTGGAGCATCAAGTGCGCATGGTAAAGCAAATATGATCCGCTTTAACTTTTTTGCTCAAGAAGGCGCTTTTTCTAAAAATGAAGAAGGCCTGTACCGCGTTAATATGGAAAAAATGA
Source organism: Pseudoalteromonas sp. SWYJZ12 (assembly GCF_015864395.1). NCBI lineage: Bacteria > Pseudomonadati > Pseudomonadota > Gammaproteobacteria > Alteromonadales > Pseudoalteromonadaceae > Pseudoalteromonas > Pseudoalteromonas sp. SWYJZ12. The sequence goes on along the minus strand of NZ_JADYXH010000006.1, from coordinate 8,757 downwards.
GCATTGCAATGGCCAAGCTTTCTCGCTTAATTTTAACCTTACAAGGTGATGGCGATTACGAAAAAGTAGATCAACTAATTGCAACGCATGGCGATATAAAAGAAGAACTTGCTGAAGACTTAGAAAAACTAAGTAAAGCAAATATCCCTGTAGATGTAACGTTTAAGCAAGGTAGGGAAGTACTAGGGCTTAAGTAGTGTAAATTAAGATTTAAAAAAGCGTTACAGTAAACACTGTAACGCTTTTTTTTATACCAATTGCATTAAATTAGTGATCTATTATAGCGATAAGAAAATAGCTCAATAGCAAGGCTAAAATTATGATACATAGTTGTTCTATATAAATAATTTTTAACATAGTTAGTGAATTATTTAATACGCTAGAATGATCATGTTTTTAATAAAATTGGTATTATTTATCGTTTATCACTTCACGCACTACAGGCTCTAGACTTTTCATACCCCAGCGTTTTCCTTTATCAAGCGCGGCCTCTACATCAAGACCTTGCTCATGTGCAGAAATTGCTATCAATGCCCCGACTCGATTGCTACTTGCACAATGCACTAAAATCGACTCCCCCTTAAACTCATTAAGTAAGTTTGTTAAATTAAGCGCATTTTCAACGGTAACATCCTTCGCGCCCGCAATCGGTAATGTGTGATAGTTCATTCCTAAAGATCGTACAAGCTCACCTTCATCCCACGTTTGTTCACTGAAAGCGCGCAGGTTTATGACATGCTTTACACCCGCTTGTGATAATAACTTGATCTGCTCAGCATTGGGCTGTGCGCCCGAGTAAACATGATTACTATGTTCAACTAAATTTTCTATATCTGTCTTTTTAATAATTTCAGTGTTAACTGCCCGCTCAGCTGCAACAGCAAAGTGCCCACCTGATAACGCGACAATAAATAAACCCGTACAAAGTTGATTGATTAGTTTCATTTTATTCCTCATTAATTAGGCTCTGTTGACCTTCAGTATTAAAATTTTTTCGGCCTAGGGCAGCGCATGTTTGGCATTTATACTACGTTATCGACTATTTATACGAAGCAGACGCCCAACATAAACATAAACTCTGCCTTGCCTAAAAACCAAACAGACTGCTAAAAATTTAACCTCGAAATATAAACAAATCCTAACAGCTATTAAAAATGGGCTTTTAATTTTACTATCTGCTCATCAGTATAAGGGACTGCAGGAAATTTCCCCCAAATTGGCGCAGGCCAAGCAGCATCAGTAGTAAAGCGTGCAATATGGTGAATATGTAATTGCGGCACCATATTACCCAAAGCCGCTATGTTTAACTTATCAGGGCTAAACACATCCATTAATAATTTACTTAGCTTGGCTGACTCTTTTAAATACACAACTTGATCATCCTCAGATAAATCAATTATCTCTTTTAAGTTAGCCTGCCTAGGCACTAATACAAACCACGGATATTGGCTGTCGTTCAATAAAAGTACTTTACACAGTGGCCAATCGGCAAGCTCGATACAGTCACGTTTAAGTTCTGGCGCTAGTTTAAATTCAGGGTTAGTCATTGTTATGTCCTACTTTGTCTTTAATAATCGCCACTTTATAGCATTTAGTTGCAGTTGCACACGCTTGGCTTTACCATCAAAGCAATATTTATAATAAGCTAAGGCAACCTTGTGCTAAAAAAAATAAAACACCTCTCACTAGCCCTCCCATTAATGGTTGGCGCTATTAGTGTTCAAGCAAAACCTTTATCGTTGGAGCGTATTTTTGACGATCCGAGCCTTTCAGGTAAATCACCTGTACAACTTAAATTTTCGCCTGACGGCAGCCGTGTAACTTATTTACAAGGCAAAAGCGATGACTACAACCGCTACGATTTATGGGAATACAATATAAAAGATAACACCAACCGTGTGCTAGTTGATTCGGCAAAGTTATTTTCAGGCCCAGAAAACCTATCTGATGAAGAAAAAGCACGCCGCGAACGCCAACGTATTTTTGGTAAAGGCATATTAGAATACAAATGGTCTAAAGACGGTAAAGCACTTTTATTCCCACTTAACGGCGACCTTTACTATTACGATTTAGCCTCTGCTAAAAGTAAAAAACTAACCGACACTGAAACATTTGAAACCGATGCACGCTTTTCACCTAAAGGTAACTACGTATCGTTTATTCGAGAGCAAAACCTATTCGCTTTAGAGCTTGAATCAGGTAAAGAAATTCAGCTTAGTAAAGATGGCGGCGGCGTAATTAAAAACGGCATGGCCGAATTTGTAGCTCAAGAAGAAATGAGCCGTATGACGGGTTACTGGTGGTCAGGTGATGAAACTAAAATTGCCTATACCCGCGTTGACGAAACCCCAGTAAAAGAAGCTATCCGTAACGAAATTTACGCTGATGAAGTTAAATTATTTAATCAACGCTACCCGTTTACAGGTACAGATAACGTAAAAATTCAACTCGGTGTGGTTAAACTAAATGATCAAAAAGTAGATTGGATTGATTTAGGTAAAGATGAAGACATTTATATCGCGCGTGCTAAATGGCTAAAAGACGGCAATACACTGTCTTACCAATGGCAAAATCGCTCGCAACATAAATTAGAGCTTCGTTTTTATAACAGCGAAACTAAAGTCCAAAAAGTAGCATTAACCGAAAACAGCGAAACGTGGATTAACCTACATTTTGATCTTGAGTTTTTAAAAGACAAAAAACATTTTGTATGGGCATCTGAGCGCGACGGTTTTAAACACTTATATCTGTATCGCACAAACGGTCAACTTGTACGTCAAATCACCTCTGGTGATTGGGCTGTTGATAGCTTAAAAGGTATTGATGAGAAAAAAGGCATTGTTTACTTTGCCGGTCGAAAAGATACACCGCTTGAAAGCCATTTATACAGCGCGCCTTTATTTAAAAAAGGCGATGCCAAACGTATCACCGAAAAAGGTCAGTACCATAATGTTGTGCTAGCAAAAGACAGCAAAACCTTTATCGATAATAGCTCGTCTGATAATAAACCAAACTCAGCAGCGCTTCGTAAAGTAAACGGCGAATTTATTACATGGCTTGAAGAAAATAAGCTTGATAGTAACCATCCGCTTACTCCTTATTTAAGCGACTTAACAAAACCAGAATACGGCACAATTAAAGCCGAAGATGGCCAAGTTATGCATTACCGTTTATTTAAGCCTAGCAACATTACTGATGGCAAAAAGCACCCTGTTATTGTTAACGTATACGGCGGCCCGCATGCTCAACGAGTGACGAATAGCTGGCGCAGTAAAAACTTGTACTTTCAGTACATGGCGCAACAAGGTTACGTAATTTTTCAACTGGATAACCGTGGTTCGTACAACCGTGGTAAAAAGTTTGAAGATGCTATTTATAAAAACCTAGGCGTGGTTGAAGTTGCCGATCAAATTAAAGGCGTAGAGTTTTTACGTACACTTGATTACGTAGACCCACAACGCATCGGTGTTTATGGCCACAGCTACGGCGGCTACATGGCACTTATGACTATGTTTAAAGCAGGCGATTACTTTCAAGCCGGCGTATCAGGTGCTCCTGTAACCGATTGGGCTCTATACGATACGCATTACACAGAGCGTTATTTAGGTCACCCTGATACGAATGCTAAAGGGTATGAAGACAGCGCAGTATTTCCATATGCTGATGGCTTAAAAGGCCCATTAATGATTTATCATGGAATGGCTGACGACAACGTGCTGTTTACTCATTCAACTAAATTGTTTAAACAACTGCAAGATAACGAAAAACAGTTTGAAATGATGACCTACCCAGGCTCTAAGCACAGCCTACGTGGTAAACAAGTACAAACACACTTACATCAAACAATTACAAACTTCTTTAATCGCCATTTTGACGTTAAATAAGCAAGTAAAGTAATAACAGACTAAAGGCTGATTGATAAATCAGCCTTTTTTTTGCATTAATAGGCGTAAGCCTAGATTAAACTCTTTTTTTAGCTACGCTTATTCTATGCGCTAAAGCGCACACTTTTTGAGGATAAATGTATGCCTAGTCTACGGAGTTTTAGTATATCCCAGCGTTTCTCGCTGCTCATAGCTATTGTTGTATTTGGGCTTATAGCGCTTAGTGTAGCCAGCCTAACTCACCAATATAGCTCTCTTAAAAACGAGCAGTACCTTAAAACACAAAATGTAGTAGAAACTGCGTACAGTATAATTGAGCACTTTTATGACCTTGAGCAAAATAATACTCTCACTCAACAACAAGCTCAATCGCAAGCACTTAATGCAATAAGAGCTCTGCGCTACGACAAAACCAATTACTTTTGGATTAACAATTACCAGCCAAAAATGGTTATGCATCCTATAAAACCTGCGCTTGAAGGAAAAGATTTAACCAATAATAAAGACCCTGACGGCAAAGCATTGTTTGTTGATATGGTTAATATAGTTAAACGCTCTGGCGAGGGATTTATTCCTTATAAATGGCCAAAACCAGGTAAAGAAAAACCAGTTGAAAAAATCGCATTTGTTAAAGGTTTTAATCAATGGCAATGGATTATTGGCTCAGGTGTTTATCTTGATTCAATTGACGAAGCATTTAGCGAGCAACGTAATCTAATAGTCATCAGTGCAACAATTATGATTATTGCTGTTATTTTACTTAGTTACTTTATAGGCAAGAGCATTTTAATACCTACTCGTTTAGCAGCCGATATGATGAAAGATATTTCACAAGGTGAAGGCGATTTAACTCGTACATTAAGTGAATCCGGTAACGATGAAATATCTGAACTATCACACTCATTTAATTTATTTGTTTTAAAAATGCGAGAGTCTCTTGTTCATGTATCACAAAGTGCAAACGATGTAAGCGAGCATGCGCATACAGTTGATGATTCAAGTAGAACAAGCCACTCGTTTATTGAGCTTCAAAACGACAGCTCAACCCAAGTTGCAGCTGCCATGGAGCAAATGACTCACCAAATACATGATGTAAGCCGTAACGCCGAAGCCGCAGAGCAAGCAGCTAAAGATGCAGCACAAAACGCATCAACGGGTAAAAATGTGGTTGCGCAAACAATTACAGCAATAGAAACACTCTCAAGCAACATAGAAACAGTCAGCCGTGTAACAGAAGATTTAGCCAACGAGAGTCATAATATAGGCTCTGTACTTGATGTAATAAGAAGCATATCGGAGCAAACAAACTTACTGGCATTAAACGCTGCCATTGAGGCTGCTCGCGCAGGAGAGCATGGCCGAGGATTTGCTGTTGTTGCAGACGAAGTAAGAACACTGGCCAGTCGTACAGGGCAAAGTACCGACGAAATTCAAACCATGATCACTAAACTTCAAGAAGGTGCAAAAGCAGCAGTAGAAGCAGTTAAATCAAGCCAAGCACTTTCAGTTTCTACCGTAGATCAGGCGTCATCAGCCAATACTTCACTTAATGAAATAGAACGACTTGTTTCAATTATTACCGAAATGAACAGCCAAATCGCACGCGCCACAGAGCAGCAAACTCAAGCTGCCGACGAGGTTAATTTGCGTATTAATGAGCTATCTCAATCAACTGAGCAATCATTAAATAATACTAAACAGCTTACCGATGCCAGTGATAATCTTAAACAAAGTAGCCAAGAGCTTTCGAGCGTAGTTAATCGTTTTAAATTAGATTAATCGATACCGTTCTCATTAAATGCAAAAAGCCCTGAATTAACAGGGCTTTTTTATTGCATGTAAGTTTTTAGCTTACAAACAGTAACGTGCAAACAAGCTCGTTACTGATGCAGCCGTTGGCTTGCCATGCTGCCAATCACCGCCTTCAACACCGCTTCCTGCAATGTCCATATGCACATAAGGCAAAGGCTGTGCAGAGTCGTTACCGTGCTTATCAAGCCCACCAACAATAGCCATAAACGCCATAGGGAACTGATGCCCACGCGCTGTAACCGCAGATGCTGCGTTATTGCTAGATAAAACATCGTCAGCTAGCGTGCGTGGTTTAATAAAGTCGTAATCTTCACGGCGAGAACGCGATACTTCAGCGCCATCGGCCCACAAATCTCCAAGGTCAGCTATTTGACGTGAAACACCAGCGCTACGAGCTGGACCATTTTCAACATACGCACCGTAAGGACCCATTGCACGTGCCGCGTGACCCGTTAATGTAGCTACAGTAAATAACGTTGGGTTTATTTCGCCTTTAGCTAAATCTTTCATTTCGCTAAGCAGGTCGCCCATTGCTAAGCGCCCTTCTGCATCGGTATTACCAATGCGTACACGGATACCTTCGCGGCTAGTAATAATTTCATCTGGCACAAAACAATCCGAGCCAATAGAGTTACGAACAACAGCCAAGTACGATACTACTTTAACGCCTTTAGGCTGATAATCCGCAACAGCTTTCATAAAGCCCGCAACAGAAGCTGCGCCGCCTTTATCACGGCTCATGCCTGCCATATGGCCACCTACTTTTAAATCTGCACCGCCTGTATCGTATACAAGACCCTTACCTACAAACATAAGTGTACGAGTAATTTCGCCCTCTGGTACATATTCAAGCTTAACAACACGTGGGTGATGGCGCTCAACTGCATACGATGCACGAGCAACAGTGCTTAACATTGGGTAGTTTTTATCAATAGCTGCAATATCATCAATTACGTCAACCGCAATGTTTGAGCCTTTAAATAAATCAACGCAGTAATCAGCAAAACGTGGTGGAGCCATACGCTCAGGTTCAGTGCCACATAAGTCACGCGCGGCATATTGGCCTGCAGCAATTGCATTAACAGCTTTAATTGTTTGCTCGCTTGCGCTAACTAAACCAATTTGAGTAATAGGTTCAATACTTTCACCGTGATATTCACGCGCTTCTAATGGCTGCCATAAGGCTTGGCAAGCGCCTAAATAAGCAACTTCTAAAGCATGCTGATAACGGCTATCGCCATTTAAATTTGGTAAAAATAATGCAGGGTTAACACTACCCGACGCTTTTGCTTCATTAATTGCTAATTTAGCAGCATCAAAATAACGGCGTACATCGTCGTAATCTCTGTTTAACGGACCCGTTGGCGCAAGTACAACGCGTTTGTTTTCAATCACTAATAAAGTAACTTGTTTACCAATACGAGAATCAACTTTTGCTTGGTCTAAAATAGCATCACGTAATGAGTTATTTGGTAATAGAGAAAAGTCATCACTAATAATAATAAGCGCATCATGAGATGTGCATTCAAGGCTTGCACTAACCGCTTGAGGGTATGCCATAAATAAAGTCCTGTTAGAAAACATAAGCCCCTATTATCGTCGATTTAAATATTGAAGACCAGCAAGGTGCGATGGGCTAATTATACAACTTGCCAATAAATGGCAACTTGGGGTTACAGGCTTTACAGCTTAATCGAGAATACTCAGTTGGAAGTTTTGTTCTGGCTCGCTTTTAATGCCAACGCCTATGCCAAGTAATCTTACAGGTTGTTGTAGCCCTCGTTGATAGGCCTTAGTAAGAAGTTGAATAAATATTTCTGTGTTTAGCTCGTGGTATGCCTGATCGGCGGAGGTCACTACAAAATTTGCAAACTTCACTTTAACACTCAGCTTATTAATACGGTTTTGTAATTGCTGTTTATTAAGCCTTAAAACTAATTCGTCTAACAATTTTGGCAGCTCATCTAAGCACTCTTGCAAACTTGTTTTGTTGTATTCGTAGGTATGCTCAACACTCAGCGACTTTCTGATGCGATCTGTTGACACTTTACCAACATATTCACCTGCACATTTTTGATAAAGCGACACACCAAAATTACCCACATGTTGCTGCATCCAGTTAACGCCTTTTTCACGTACATCCTTGCCGGTATATAAGCCTTTTAAATTTAGCTTTTCGAGCGTTACTTTACCCACTCCCGGAATTTTCCCCAGCGGTAATTGCGCTAAAAAATCATCGACCTCATGAGGCAAAACGACAAATTGACCATTCGGTTTTTTTTCGTCGCTGGCTATTTTGGCAATAAATTTAATCGGTGCAATGCCTGCTGATGCAGTGAGCCCGGTGGCATTGTAAATATCGGCTCTTATTTGCTGTGCAATAAGTGTGGCACTGCCTTTACAAGCGGTGCTGTCTGTTACATCTAGGTAGGCTTCGTCTAAAGAAAGAGGTTCAACTAAACCTGTGTAGCGGCTAAATACTTCACGTATTTGATTTGAAGCTTCTTTGTATACAGCCATGCGCCCTGGGACAATAACTAAATCGGGGCATAATTGTTTAGCATGATAGTTCGACATAGCCGATCGCACGCCATATTCTCTAGCTATATAGTTAGCGGTTGAGAGCACGCCTCGTCGGCTATTGCCTCCAATAGCAAGCGGTACACATGCAAGTTTTGGATTATCTCGCATTTCTACTGCTGCATAAAAGCAATCCATGTCTATGTGAATAAACTTCTTCATCACCACAATAATAACTGGTTATTTATACAGTCATTATTATAGAATCAAATGTGATAAGCAAGCCTAGGGCCTGTTTATCTTTCGAGGTTAAATTTGCAGCAGTATGTTTGGTATTTAGGCAAGGCAGAGCCTATGTAGTGTGGTTATTCCCCATAAATAGGCGATAACGTAGCACAAATGCCAAACATACGCTGCCCGAAGGGTTCTGCCTAGGGGCAATTTACTCTTTGTTGCCTACATGGATGTCATAGGTAAGATCTTAAGAAATTGAGTTGAAGCTCAATTCATGATCAAATGGTTATTACCACACAAACCACAG